>NZ_JBXTSN010000002.1:0-384193 GCF_057158775.1 Antribacter sp. NEAU-D49
AGGTCTTCCGCGACTACAGCGTCCGCCGGCACGACGGCGGTGCGGTCGCCCTCCGCGGTCAGCTCGCCGGGCAGCGTCTGATCGCCGCCGTGCGCCGCGGCAAGTTCCTGTGGCTTCCCCTCGCTCCCACAGTGGACGGGCTCCCGGCCGCGGCGCTGCTCGCGCACCTCGGCATGTCGGGGCAGCTCCTGGTCCGCGCGGAGGACCCCGGCGACGACTTCCAGCACCCCCACCTCCGCGTCCGCCTCCACCTGGAGGGCGCGCCCTCCGGCGCCCGGTACCTCGACTTCGTGGACCAGCGCACGTTCGGCCACCTGAGCGTCGTGGACCTCCAGCCCGTGCCCGACGGCGTGTCGGCCGGGCTCGGCAGCGACCTCCCCCTGATCCCGGGCCCGGTCGCGCACATCGCCCGCGACCTGCTGGACCCGCACCTGGGGCGCGACGACCTCGTGGCGCGGGTGCGCCGCCGTCGGACCGATGTCAAGCGGGCGCTGCTCGACCAGACCGTGGTGTCCGGGGTGGGCAACATCTACGCCGACGAGGCGCTGTGGCGCGCCCGCCTGCACTGGGCACGGCCGACGGACAAGCTGCGGGCCGCCGATGTGCACCGGGTGCTCGACGCGGCCGAGGAGGTCATGCGGGAGGCGCTCGTACAGGGCGGCACCAGCTTCGACGCGCTGTACGTGAACGTCAACGGCCAGTCGGGCTACTTCGAGCGGTCGCTCAACGTCTACGGCCGGGAGGGCGAGCCGTGCCGGCGCTGCGGGACGGCGATCCGCCGTGAATCGTTCATGAACCGGTCGTCGTTCACGTGCCCGGTGTGCCAGCCGCCCCCACGCGGCCGGGCGGCGCAGCGCCGGACGACCTGACTATCTCGGCACGACGTTGCGCAGGGATTCTGCCCCGCCCGACCGCCAGGCCGTGAGCTGCTCCGCCAGGAACTGCGCCGCCCGCCGGGGCCGGCCCCCGGCCACGTGCGGCGTGAGGATCGTGTTCGGCGCGTCCCACAGGGGAGAGCCGGCCGGGAGCGGCTCGGTCTCCATGACGTCGAGCGCTGCCCCGGCGAGACGGCCGGAGCGCAAGGCGTCGAGGAGCGCCGCCTCGTCCACCGTCGCCCCGCGGCCTACGTTCACGAACCGTGCGTGCGGTGGGAGCAGATCCAGCGTGGCCGCGTCGAGGGCGTGCCGGGTGGCGTCCGTGGCCGGCAGCAGGGAGATCAGCACGTCGGTCCGCGGCAGCACCCGCGGCAGGTCCGCGGCGGTCACCACCGGGAACCCGGCCCGCTCGCCCGCCGTGCCCGCCACCCCGGTCACCTCGGCGCCGAGCGCCGCGAGCAACGGCGCGAGGCGCAGCGCGATGGACCCGAAACCCCAGATCGTCACCCGCGCACCATCGAGCGTGTACTGCCCCTCGGTGGCCGGGTCGGCCTGGGCGAAGGCGATGGCGCGCTCCCACCGGTGCTCCCGCTGGGCGCTCAGGGCCACGTCGATCCGCCGCACGGTCGCGAGGACGAGGGCCAGCGTGTGCTCCGCGACGGTGTCGTCGTGCAGCGAGCGGCCCGACGAGATCACGACCTCCGGAGCGAAGCCCGCGGCGAGCGCGACGTCCGGCCCTGCGGACAGCGTCTGCACCCAGCGCAGCCGGGTGAGCCGGCGGGCGGCGTCGGCCACGACCCGCGGCGGGCTGGACCACGTCACCAGCACCTCGGCGTCGATGTGCTCCTCGGGGACCGGGTCCTTCATCCCGTAGGCCACCACCATGTCGGTGCCGCCGGCGCCGAAGGAGGCTCCGCCGTCGGGCAGCCGGGCCGGGAAGTCGAGGTCGAACGGGACGTCCGGGACGAGGATCTTCACCCGCCGGACGTTACCTGACGTCCTGGGCCGCCCCAGCGGCCCAGGACGTCAGGAGTCTCACGCGACCCGGACGATGATCGGGTTGTCCTGCCACATCGAGACGTACCGGACGGGCATGCCGGGCTTGTTGGCCTCGACGATCATCCCGTTGCCCGCGTAGAGGGCGACGTGCCCGGAGGTCCACACGATGTCACCCGGCCGGGCGTTGGCGAGCGACACCTGCGTGCCCGCGTACCGGAGCTCGGACGACGTGCGCGGCAGGCTGATGCCCAGCTGCTTGTAGACGTACCAGATCAGTCCCGAGCAGTCGAAGCCCGTCGACGGCGACTCCTCGCCGTAGACGTAGGGCGTACCGACCAGCTCCAGCGCGAGGTTGACGGCCTGCTGCCCCACGGCGGACGTGCTGGTGGAGACGGTCTGCGCGGCGGCCTGCGCGGCGGCTGCCTCCGCCTCCGCCTCCGCCGCGGCGGCTGCCGCGGCAGCGCGGGCCTCGGCGGCGGCACGTGCCTCGGCCTCCGCCCGGGCACGGGCCTCGGCCTCGGCCTTGGCACGGGCCTCCGCCTCCGCCTTGGCCCGAGCCTCGGCGATGCCCGCCTCGGTCTCGGCGTAGGGCAGCACCGGGGCCGGGGCCTGCTCGACGGCGAAGGTGGTCTCGGGGGCGACGGTCACCACGGGCACCAGCTGGAGGGTGGCACCCGGCACGGCCGTGCGGTCCAGGCTGTGCTCCGTGACCCCGTTCGACACGGGGGCGGCGCTCGCGGTCTGCGTGAAGACGGAGGCGAGCAGCCCCGAGGAGACGACGGCGATCGCTCCCGTGCGGGCGGCGACCGACATGTTCTCGGCGGCGGTCTGGGTGATGGACGTGAGGGGGGTGATGGCCCGGCCGTCGGCCCGGTGGCGGGCGCGGGCGGCTCGGGTCGTCGACTGTTCGGGCTCGGTCAGAGTAGGCACGATGGATCTCCTCGACGCCTGCGAGGTGAGCTGTCGGGTTCGGATGGGGAGTCACCCGGCCCCGCACTGACGTGCAGGGCTTCACCCCAAGGACGCAGGTGCGTCCGGCTTACCTGGTTCCCCCGTCCCCGCCACGTCGTCGCTGGTCAGAACCGGTGGCGGGGCTCGGCGTCCGGTCCTGGGCCTCGTCTGGACGGCGAGGCGAGGATGACCGTACCGGTCTTCCCGTGAAATGTCACGAAAGGATCACGGGACGGCATATTCCGGCCACGTGCCACGATGTCGCCATGCAGGAGCACCTCGCCGCCCGGTACGACGCCGTCGTCGTCGGAGCGGGCCACAACGGCCTCGTGGCCGCCGCCTACCTCGCCCGTGCGGGCCGCTCGGTCCTGGTTCTGGAGCGCCTGGACCACGTGGGCGGCGCGGCTGTGTCGGCCCGCCCGTTCGCCGGGGTGGACGCGCGACTGTCGCGGTACTCGTACCTCGTCTCGCTCCTGCCGCGGCAGATCGTGGCCGAGCTCGGCCTCGACGTGCGCCTCCGGCGGCGGCGCTACTCGTCGTACACGCCGGTGGGCGCGGGCGGCCTCCTCGTGGACACGGGGTCCGACGACGTCACCCGTGCGTCGTTCCGCCGCCTCACCGGGGGCGACGCGGACTTCGAGGCCTGGCAGGCGTTCTACGCCATGACGGGTTCCGTGGCCCGGCGGCTGTTCCCGACGGTGACCGAGCCGCTGCTCTCCCGCGCCCAGGCACAGGCAGCGGTGGGCGACGACGAGGCGTGGCGGGCCCTGTTCGAGGAGCCGCTGGGCGCCGTGCTGCGCCGCACGTTCGCCGACGACGTGGTGCGCGGCGTCGCCGCCACCGACGGCCTGATCGGCACGTTCGCCGACCTCGACGAGGACTCCTTGCGCCAGAACCGGTGCTTCCTCTACCACGTGATCGGTAACGGGACCGGTGACTGGGACGTCCCCGTGGGTGGCATGGGCGCCGTCAGCGGGGCGCTGCGGGACGCGGCGCTCGCCGCCGGGGCGACGATCCTGACCGGGGCGGACGTGACGGCGGTGGCGCCGGGTGGCGCCGGGGGTGGCGTGGGCTCGGGCGGCGGGGGTGACGCCGAGGTCGCCTGGACGGACGACGACGGTGTGGCTCACGGCGTGCGCGCCGGTCACGTGCTGGCCGGCTGCGCCCCCGCGACGCTGGACCGGCTGCTCGTGGCGGGCGGCGGCGCGCCGGTGGGCGGGGAAGCCGCGGTGGGCGGCGGCGCGCTGGCCGGCGGCGCCCGTGGTGACGCGGTGCACCTGGGCGGGCGATCGCCATCGGGCAGCGCACCCGAAGGCGCACAGCTCAAGGTGAACCTGCTGCTCACCCGGCTGCCGCGGCTGCGCGACGGGGTGGACCCGGCGTCGGCGTTCGGCGGCACGTTCCACGTCAACGAGTCGTTCACCCAGCTGCAGGCCGCGTACGCGCAGGCGGCGGCGGGGCAGATCCCGGACCTGCCCCCGTGCGAGATCTACTGCCACACGCTCACCGACCCGTCGATCCTCGGGCCGGAGCTGCGCGCCGCCGGGGCGCAGACCATCACGCTGTTCGGGCTGCACCTGCCCGCGCGGCTGTTCCGCGAGGACCCCGAGGGGGCGCGGTCGCGGGCGCTCGCGGCGACCCTCCGGTCGCTCGACTCGGTGCTCGCCGAGCCGATCGAGGACTGCCTGGCGCTCGACGCCGACGGGGCACCGTGCCTGGAGGTGCGGACCCCCGTGGACCTGGAGGGCGACGTGGGCCTGCCGGGCGGGCACATCTTCCACCGCGACCTCGCGTGGCCGTTCGCCGAAGACCCTCGCGACGCGGGCCGGTGGGGCGTCGAGACCGACCATCCCCGGGTGCTGCTGGCGGGCGCCGGCGCGCGGCGGGGCGGGGGAGTGAGCGGCATCCCGGGCCGCTCGGCGGCGATGGCGGTCCTGGAGGCGGCGCCGAGATAGTCAGCTCGTCCGGGTCAGTGCGCCCGAGCTTCCTGGGCGACCGACCAGGCGTAGGCCTCGTCGCGGAGGAGGTCGGCGTGCGTGCCCCGCGCGCGGACCGTCGCCGGCTCGCCGGGACCGAGGACGACCACCTCGTCCACCGCCGCCAGCGGGCTGAGCCGGTGCGTGGCGACGAGCACCGCTCGACCCGTCGAGCGGGCGTGCGCCGCGAGGGTCTGCACGAGGGTGTCGGCGGTGGCGGCGTCGAGATGCTCGGCGGGCTCGTCGACAAGCAGGACCCGGGCCGGGGCGAGCAGGGCGCGCGCGACCAGGAGCCTGCGGCGCTCGCCGCCCGAGACCGCCGCGGCGTCCGAGCCGAGCACCGTGCCGAGGCCGTCCGGCAGCGCACCCAGCCAGTCCCCGAGGCCCACCGTGGCCAGCGCCTCGCGAGCCTCGTCCGGCGTGACGTCGCCGCGCGCGACCCGCAGGTTCTCCAGCACCGTCGTGTCGAACACGTGCCCGTCCTCGGCGACGAAGAGGGCCGACGGCGAGCTCACCTCCCCCGAGAGCGGAGGCACCAGACCCGCCGCCGTGGCCAGCAGCGTGGTCTTGCCGACGCCCGACGGCCCCGCCAGCGCCACCACCGATCCCGGCCGCAGGGTGAGCGAGACTCCCATGACGACGGCGCGCTCGCCCCACCCGGCGGTGACGTCGGTGAGCTGGAGCACCGGGTCGGCGCGGTCCGGTCCGACGACGCCCTGGTCTGTGTGATCGGTAGTTCGGTGCGTGATCGGCAGCTCGAACTGCCGATCACGCACCGAACTACCGATGACGCGGGTGGGGGGCTCGGCGCCGCCCGGGGGCGTGGCGGAGGTGGGGCCCGGGTCGCCCAGCAGGGCCAGCAGCCGCCGTGCCGCAGCCCGCGACCGGTGCAGCTGGACCGCCGCCGCGGGCAGGCCCGCCGTCGCCTCGAAGACGGCGAGCGGGGTCAGCACCACCACGGTCAGCTCCTCCGGCGCGAGCCGCCCCTCGAGCACGGCCGGTACGCCGAGCGCGACCGACGCCACGACGGCGAGCCCCTGGGCGAGGGCCCCGAGGAGGGCGGAGAGGCCGGTGGTGCGGGCGCCGGCGTCGGCCACCGCGGTGAGGCGGTCGTCGGCGCGTGCCAGGGCGGCGAGCCGGTCGTCGAAGCGGCCGGCCACCCGCAGCGGGGCGGCGTCCTCCAGGAGCTCGAGCGTCAGTGCCGTGACCTCGCCCCGGACCGCGGCGCCCTGGGTCTCGACGGTCGACGCCGCCCGTGCAGCCAGCCACGGCGCCACGACCCCCGCCAGCACGAGGCAGGCCGCGAGCGTCGCGCCGGCCGCGGGCAGGAAGGCACCGACGAGCACCACGGACCCCAGCCCCACCACGAGCGCCACCCCCGCGGGGACGAGCGCGCGGACCACCACGTCACCCACGTCGTCGACGTCCGCCCCGAGCCGGGCGAGCAGGTCGCCGCGGCGCACCGTCAGCGGAGCGGTGCTCCGGGCGAGGGCCTCGTACACGTTGGCGCGCAGTGCCGCCATGCCACGCAGCGCCACGTCGTGCGACGCGAGGCGCTCGCAGTACCGCAGGACGCCCCGCCCGATCCCGAACGCCCGCACCGACACCACAGCCACCGACAGCGTGAGCACCGGCGGCATCTGCGAGGCCCGGGCGACCAACCACGCCGCCGCGGCGGCCAGCCCGACCGCGCAGGCCAGCGCCAGCGTCCCCAGCGTGATCGCTGCCACCACCCGCCCGGGTCGCACCTCGAGCATCGGCAGCACGCGCCGCAGGGGGTCGCCGCTCGTCCGGCCCACGCTGCCCGACGTCGACGCCTGGGTCGCGCTCATGACTCACCTCCCGCTGTGGGTCTGTCTGTGGCGTGAATTCCGGGGCGGATTGCCGCCACGTCCATACCCACAGCGGACGTGAGGGCGGGGGCGGGGGCCGACGACACGTCGACCACCTGGTCGGCCAGCGCCAGGAGCGACGCCCGGTGAGCCACGACGACGACGGTGCGGCCCTCGTCGCGCCAGGTCCGGACCGTGTCCAGCACGGCCTGCTCGCCCCGCGCGTCGAGGTGCGCGGTGGGTTCGTCGAGGATGACGAGCGGCCGGGCGGCGGCGTCGTCGAGGAGGGCCGTGGTGAGCGCGACCCGCTGCCGCTGCCCGACGCTGAGGCCCACCCCACCGAGTCCGACAGCCGTGTCCCAGCCCTGCGGCAGGTCCGCGACGACGGCGTCGAGCCCGGTGCGCCGAGCCGCCGCCTCCAGGTCCGGCCCGACCCCGGCGCCCGGGGCTCCGGGACCACCGTCACGCGGTGGGGCGGTCGCCCGGCCGGCCGTGACGACGTCGTGCAGCGTGCCCGGAGGGAGCGTGGGGCGCTGCGGCACCCAGGTGAGCTGCGCCCACCAGGACTGCGGGTCCACCTCGGCGAGGTCAACGGCGGTGCCACCGGCGCGCTCGAGCAGGACGCGGCCGGCGTCGGGCCGCAGCAGGCCCAGGAGGGCGAGGACCGCGGTGGACTTCCCGGCACCGCTCGGGCCGCGCAGTGCGACGACGCGGCCGGTGCCGGGCGTCCCGTCACCGACCGGGATGCGGGCCGACAGGCCTGCGGGCGCGAGGACGGCGCGGTCGCCGGCCCGGACGGTGACGCCGTCGAGCACGATGGTCCCGCCCGCCACCCCGCCCCCGCCTGCTGTGGGTATGGCTGTGGCGGGAATCTGGTGTCGGATTGTCGCCACAGCCATACCCACAGCGGCGGAGCGGGCGGCGGAGGGGGCGGCGCCCGGGGCCGTGGCGATCACCGCGAAGGCCCGGTCCGCCGCCGCGAGGCCGTCGGTGGAGGCGTGGAACTCCGCGCCGACCCGGCGCAGCGGGAGGTAGACCTCGGGCGCCAGCATGAGCACTGCGATGGCGGGCTCCAGCGGCATGGCGCCCTCCACGAGACGCAGGCCCACGCCGACAGCCACGATCGCGACCGACAGGGTGGTGAGCAGCTCGAGGACCATCGACGAGAGGAACGCGACCCGCAGCGTCCCCATCGTGGCCCGGCGTGACGCCTCGCCGAGCTCCCGGACCCGGGCCACCGGGCCGAGGGAGCGGCCGAAGGCGCGGAGCGTCGGCAGCCCGGCGACGAGGTCGAGCACCTGGGCGCCGAGCCGCTGCACGGTCGCCAGACGTCGCTCCGACGTCCCGGCCGTGAGGCGCCCGACCAGCACCATGAACACCGGGACGAGCGGCAGCGTCACGACCACGACGAGGGCGGAAACCCAGTCCAGCGTCCACACGACCATCACGAGCGCAGGCGTGAGGATCGCTGTGAGGACGAGCTGGGGCAGGTAGCGCACGAGGTAGGGCTCGAGCGCATCGAGGCCTCGGGTGGCGAGGGTCGCGACGTCGGCCTCGCGGCTCACCGACGACCGCGCGGGTCGGGTGGCCCAGGCGGTCACGACCGCGGCGCGCAGCTCGGCGACCGTCCGGGCGGCCGCCCGCAGGGCGTACCGGTCCTGCGCCCAGGCGAGCCCGGCCCGGGCGACGACGACCAGCACGAGCGCGGTGAAGGCGCCGCCGAGCGGACCGGCGACGACGTCGCCGGCCACGACGGGCGTCAGGATCCGGGCCACCAGCAGGGCCTGCGCGACCACGAGCGCCGCCGACAGCGCGCCGAGCACCACGGTGAGCACCACGTAGGCGCGCGCCGCCGGGCTCTGCGCCAGGCGCGGGTCGAAAGGCTTCACGAGCCCATCCTCCCGTGCGTGCTCAGAACGCCGCGTCCTTGATCTTCTGCCAGGTGAGCCCGGCAGGCGCGGGGATGTGCTCCACGCTGAGCCGGCGGCGGAACACCCAGTAGGTCCACGCCTGGTAGGCGATGACCAGCGGCGTGAGAAAGACGGCCACCCAGGTCATCACCGTGAGGGTGTACGGGGTGGAGGCCGCCTCCGTGACGGTGAGCGACTCGCCGCCGTCCAGACCCGGCATGACGTCCGGGAACATGGACCCGAAGATCAGGACTGCCGCCGCCACGATCGACACCGCCGAGAGCGTGAAGGCCCAGCCCTCACGGCCGGCCCCGTTGGTCACGGCCACGCCCACCAGAGCGGCCGCGGCGAGGGCCACCGCCACCCACGTCCAGGCCGGGGAGAAGGCGACCTGGGCCCAGACCGCCCAGCCTCCGGCGACGGCGACCGCCGCCACGGAGAGCCCTGCGGCGAGGCGTCGTGCACGGTGCCGGATGTCGCCGTCGGTCTTGAGCGCCACGAACACGGTGCCGTGGAGCAGGAAGAGCACGAGCGTGGTGAGCCCGCCGAGCAGGGCGAAGGGGTTGAGCAGCGCCCAGAACCCGCCCACGTACTGGTGGCCCTCGTCGAGCTGGACACCGCGCACGAGGTTGGCGAAGGCGACGCCCCACAGCACGGCGGGCAGCCACGACCCCACCTGGATCGCGACGTCGCAGCGGCGGGCCCACGCCGCGTCGGCGATCTTGCCGCGGTACTCGAACGCGACCCCGCGCACGATGAGCGCCACGAGGATGAGCAGCAGCGGGATGTAGAAGCCGGAGAACAGGGTGGCGTACCACTCGGGGAAGGCGGCGAACGTGGCACCGCCCGCGGTGATCAGCCACACCTCGTTCCCGTCCCAGACGGGGCCGATCGTGTTGACGAGGAGCCGGCGTTCCTTCTCACGCGCCGCACGGTCCCCGCGGGGGAGCAGCGACGCGAGCATGCCGACGCCGAAGTCGAAGCCCTCGAGCACGAGGTACCCGGTCCACAGGACCGCGATCAGGACGAACCAGACGATGGTGAGATCCATACCATTCCCTCAAGTCAATGGAGCCGGCGGCTCGGGACCAAGCGGCTCGGGACTAATAGGCGAAGCTGAGGGGGCGGTCCGCGTCGTCGTCCGTCCGGGCCTCCGGCGAGTCGTCGTGGACCACCAGCGGGACGCCCTCCACCGCGTAGCGGTGCATGAGCCGGAACCAGACGACGGCGAGCACCCCGTAGAGCAGGGTGAACACGATCATCGAGGCGAGGACCATCCCGGGGCTGACCACCGTGGACACGCCTCGCTCGGTGAGCAGGCGCACCATGTCGATGCCCGAGGGGTTCGGCACGACGACCCAGGGCTGCCGGCCCGTCTCGGTGAAGATCCAGCCGAACGAGGACGCCAGGAACGGCGTGGGGATGGCGGCGATGCCGATGCGGGCGAGCCACGGGTTGCCGCTGACGCGCCCGCCCCGGGTGAACCACAGCGCGGCGAGGGAGAGGGCGACGGAACCGGCCGCGAAGCCGATCATGAGCCGGAAGCTCCAGTAGGTGAGCGCGAGGTTCGGGGTGTAGACCACCGGGTTGCCCGCAGCGTCGGTGTCGCCGTACCGGGCGGTGTAGTCCTCCTGGACGTCCTCGACGCCGGGCAGGTAGCTCTCCTCGCCCGAGAAGTGCCCGGTGCCGAGGTAGCTGGACAGCCCGGGCACCTCGATGAGGTGCCGCACACCCTCGCAGGAGTTGGTCAGGTCGCCGATGGTGAGGATCGAGAAGGCCGCGCCCTCGGTGCCCTCGCACAGCGCCTCGGCCGACGCCATCTTGGCCGGCTGTTGCTCGAACATCAGCTTGGCCTGCAGGTCGCCCGAGACCGCGACGCCGACGCCGGCCACGAGCATGGTCACCGTGCCCAGGACGACGGCGGGCCGGTAGACGGTGCGCGCCAGCTCGATGTTCTCGGGGACGCGCGTGCGCACGAGCCGGACCATCCACCAGGCGGCGATGCCCGCCACGAACGTACCCGCCGTGAGGAACGCCGCGGTGACCGTGTGCGGGTACGCCGCCCAGAGGGTGTTGTTGGCGAGGATCGCCCAGATGGACTCCATCTCGGCGCGTCCGGTCTCGGGGTTGTACCGGGTGCCCACGGGGTGCTGCATCCACGAGTTGGCCGCGAGGATGAAGAACGCCGAGAGGTTGACGGCGACCGCGACGGCCCAGATGCAGGCGAGGTGGACGCGCTTGCTCAGGCGGTCCCAGCCGAAGATCCACAGCCCCAGGAACGTGGACTCCACGAAGAAGGCGGCCAGGGCCTCCATGGCGAGCGGCGCGCCGAAGACGTCGCCCACGAAGCGCGAGTACTCGCTCCAGTTCATGCCGAACTGGAACTCCTGGACGATGCCGGTCACGACGCCGAGCGCGAAGTTGATGAGGAAGAGCTTGCCGAAGAACTTGGTCAGCCGGAGCCAGCGCTCGTCGCCGGTGCGGACCCAGGCGGTCTGCATGATGGCGACCAGGGGTGCCAGCCCGATGGTGAGGGGCACAAAGACGAAGTGGTAGACGGTGACGATGGCGAACTGCCATCGGGCGAGGTCGAGGGCGTCCACAGGGGGCTCCAGTTCTTCAGAGCAGGCGCTCTGCAGGTGCGGTCCGAATGCTTGTGAAGGCGTTCACAAGGAAGGTACCGGTGGCGGCACGGCCGGCGCTCCACCTGGCGGGTGACATCGGCCACAAGCGACGGCCATGGTTGTGGCCGACCGGCGTGGCGCGCGGGGCGCGCCGGGGCCGTCCGCTCCTCGGGCGGTGGTGACCTGCTGTGCGATACTTGACGAAGCTGTGCTGGGCCCCACACCCCCGCACGGCCTGACGAGCCAGCAGCTCCGCGATCCGCACGCGGTGCCGCGACGAAGGACTGTGAAGGGGTCCCGTGTCGCAGGCGTCCGCGAAGACGTGGCAGAGGTGGCCGCAGCCGAGACTTCCGTCCCGGCACTCGCTTCGACGCGACGTGCCCCAGGGCGACCGACCGCCCGGCGGTCCGCGGGTGTGGGGCGGACCCTGGGTCACAGGAGAACAGCACGTGACGCCTCGCAGCACCACAGATTCAACCCTCGGGTCACAGAACGATCACGACGCTCCTGAGGGGAGCGCCGAGGCGGGACAGGGCGAGGAGGTGCAGGCGACGTCCGGCGGACGTCCCACGCGCCGCCGTGCCGTGCGCCCCACGGCGGCGCCGGCTCCCGCCGTCGCGCCGATCGTGGTCGCCCCGGCCGCGACCGAGACGTCGGCGACCGGTGAGCAGCCGGACACGTCCGCGTTGGTCGTGACCTCCGCCGACGCGACCGAGGCGCCGCGCAAGCGGTCCCGGCGCGCCGTGCGCGACACGGCCGCGCCGCCCGCGGTCGTCGCGCCCGCCACCCCGGTGGCCGACGACGAGCCGACGCCGGTCGAGGAGATCGTCGAGCCCGGTGACCTGTCGCTCGACGACCGGTCCGCCGAGACCGACCCGGCCGCGGCCGAGGTCGAGGAGCCGGTGACGTCGGCGAAGGATCTCCTCGCCGACCTCCGCCTCCCGGAGCGCACGGTGGAGGCGCAGCCCGCCCCTGCTGCGGGCGGTATCCGGAGCCTGGACGACATCGTGCTGCCCGGCGGTCCCGCCGCCCGCGCCGAGTCGCCCGTCCCGGCAGACGAGCCCGCGGTCGAGGAGCCGAAGGCGCCGCGTGCCCGCCGCCGGACCAAGCGCGTCGAGCCTGAGGCCGTCGAGCCGGTCGAGGCCCCCGCGGAGGACGCCGAGCCGGCGCCGCGCGCCCGCTCCCGCCGTCGTGCCACCACGCCTGCTCCTGAGGACCTGGGCATCGTGCTGCCCGAGGCGCCGGCCACGCCGCCCGCGGCTCAGCCCGCCGCCGAGGCGGCCCCGGAGCCCGTCGCCGAGCCCGAGAAGCCCGCCCGTGCCCGCCGGACCGCGCGCCGCCGCGGCGGTGAGCCGGCCGACGCCGTGCCCCCGCAGGCCGCGGGGCCTGCCGCGACCGGCCGGCCGGCCGAGTCCGCCCCGGCAGCAGCCGAGGCCCAGGCAGCAGCCGAGGCCCCGGCCCGGCCCGAGTCGCCCGCCGCCACGACCGGCGGCTCGCGCACGCCTCGCCTCGCCACGACGGCGCTGCTCTTCCAGGCGCCGGACCTGTCGGCCGCGCGCCGCCCGCGTCGCGCCCAGGCCCCCGCAGGCCCGCCGCGCCCGCACGAGGCCGAGCAGGAGGTCCAGGCCACGTTCCGGACGCGGGCAGCGTCCCCCGCCCAGGCGGAGGCCCCGGCCCGGGCCGCGACCCCGTTCGGCGCGGAGGCACAGGCGCCGTCGCGCACCGAGGCACCCACCCGCGCCGAGGCACCCACCCGCACCGAGGCGCCGTCGCGTACCGAGGCCGCACCCGCGGCCGAGGCAGCGCCCGCGACCGAGACGCGCGGACGTCGCCGCCGGGCGGCGACCCGGCCCGCCGCGTCGCCCGCCGCGACCTTCGCGCCGGCTCCGGAGCGCGCTCCCGAGCGCGCCGAGCCGACGGCCCCCGCGTCCCCGGTCGCCGAGGCCCCCGAGGCCGCGGTGCTCGACGCGGAGGCTGACGAGACGTTCGCCGACGGCACCGTGGAGCCCACCACGATCTCCACGCCGCAGTTCCTGGCGGTCGAGCTCAGCGAGGACGACGCCGCGGCGGCCGAGGAGGTCGGGCTCATCGAGTCCGAGCTGCTGGCCGAGGGCGTCGAGCTCGCCGATCTCGCCCCCGAGGACTTCGACGAGGTCGAGGAGGAGGACGACGACGAGCTCCGGCCGGTGCGCCGCCGTCGTCGCCGGGGCGGGCGTGGCCGCCGGGGTGGCCGTGGCCGTGACGGCTACGACGACGAGTCCGACGAGGACGCCGACGAGCGTGACGAGTCCGACGAGCCCGGCTCCGCGGACGACGTGACGGCTGAGGACGAGGCGAGCACGCCGTCGTCGGCCGACGAGGACGAGGACGAGGGTGACGACGAGGGCGGGAGCCGCCGTCGTCGCCGTCGCCGCCGGGGCACGCGCGGCGAGCGCGCGGAGGCGGCCGCGAGCCGCACCCGCGAGCGCGCCGCAGGACCTGTCTCCGACGAGGTGACGGCGCTCAAGGGCTCCACCCGGCTCGAGGCCAAGCGCCAGCGCCGCCGCGAGGGCCGTGACGCAGGCCGTCGCCGCCAGATCATCACGGAGGCCGAGTTCCTGGCCCGCCGTGAGTCGGTCACGCGCTCGATGGTGGTGCGCGAGAAGGACGGCCGCACGCAGATCGCGGTGCTCGAGGACGGCGTGCTCGTGGAGCACTACGTGTCGCAGCAGTCGCAGACGTCGATGGCCGGCAACGTGTACCTGGGCCGCGTGCAGAACGTGCTGCCCAGCATGGAGGCCGCGTTCGTCGACATCGGCAAGGGCCGCAACGCCGTGCTGTACGCGGGCGAGGTCAACTGGGACGCCGCGGGCCTCGAGGGGCAGCCGCGCCGGATCGAGCAGGCGCTGAAGTCGGGCGACTCGGTGCTGGTGCAGGTCACCAAGGACCCGATCGGCCACAAGGGCGCGCGTCTGACCAGCCAGGTCACGCTCGCCGGCCGCTACCTGGTGTTCGTGCCGGGCGGCGGGATGACCGGCATCAGCCGCAAGCTGCCCGACACCGAGCGCAACCGCCTCAAGAAGATTCTCCGCGAGGTGGTCCCCGAGGGGGCGGGCGTCATCGTCCGCACGGCGGCGGAGGGCGCGAGCGAGGACGAGCTGCGTGCCGACGTCGAGCGCCTGCAGAACCAGTGGACGCAGATCGAGAAGAAGTCGAAGACGGCGAACGCCCCGGCCCTGCTCCAGGGCGAGCCGGACCTGGCGATCCGCGTGGTCCGCGACATCTTCAACGACGACTTCTCGTCGCTGGTGGTGCAGGGCGACGGGGCGTGGGACGAGATCTCGTCCTACGTCGACGAGCTGGCGCCCGACCTGCGCGAGCGCGTGTCCAAGTGGGTGGAGAGCACCGACGTGTTCGCCGTCCACCGCGTGGACGAGCAGCTCGCCAAGGGCATGGACCGCAAGGTGTGGCTGCCGTCCGGCGGCTCGCTGGTCATCGACCGCACCGAGGCCATGACCGTCGTGGACGTCAACACCGGCAAGTTCACCGGTGCGGGCGGCACGCTCGAGGAGACCGTCACGCGGAACAACCTCGAGGCGGCCGAGGAGATCGTGCGGCAGCTCCGGCTGCGCGACATCGGCGGCATCATCGTCATCGACTTCATCGACATGGTGCTGGAGTCCAACCGTGACCTGGTGCTCCGTCGCCTGGTCGAGTGCCTGGGCCGGGACCGGACCAAGCACCAGGTCGCCGAGGTGACGTCGCTGGGCCTGGTCCAGATGACGCGCAAGCGTGTGGGCCAGGGCCTCGTCGAGGCCTTCTCCGAGACGTGCGAGCACTGCCACGGGCGCGGGTTCATCGTGCACGAGGAGCCCGTCGAGCGTGGCGGGGCCTCCGGCTCCACGGGCTCGCACGGTGGCGCGGCCCCGGTCGCGCACGGGTCGCACGGCAACGGGTCGGCCTCCGAGGAGGGCCGTGGCAAGCGTCGCAAGCGTGGCGCGGCCACCCCGGCCAAGGAGTCGGCGCCGACGCCGGTCGTTCCCGTGCTGCCGGACGAGCGGTCCGAGGCACGCGAGGCGGTGAAGGCGACGCTCGCCACGATCGCCGCCGCGGCGGCGCACGCGCACGAGACGCGGGACCACGAGCACGGGGCCTCCGGGGACCCGTCGCACCTCGCGGCACTCGCCGAGGCGGTGGGTGGCTCGCCCGTCGAGGAGCCGGCCGACCTGGTGGTCGAGGCGTCGCGGGTCGACGCCGACGCGACGGAGGCCTTCGTCGAGGACGCGGTCGCCACCCAGACGGGTACCTCGGCACAGGTGACGGACAGGCCCGAGGCGGTCGACGTCGGGCAGGGTGACGACCTGCCCAAAGGAGCAGGCGACGAGGTCGCCTAAGCGAGGGTTCTGGCAGCGGCTGATGGGCCGCTGAGGCAGGCCACGGTAGCGGGGTCGGTCGGTGGTCGCGGCCTAGGCTCGGCGCGTGAGCTCCGAGACCTACGCCGCCGGCCCGCAGGTGACCCTCCGGGGCTGGACGGTGCGCGACCTGGCCGCGTTCCGAGAGTGGATGCGGCCCGGGCACGACTGGCACCGCTGGGACGGCCCGTACTACCCGGTGCCGTCCGACGCCGAGGCGGACGCCGCGGTGGAGGCGCTGGCCCGCGCGGCCGGGCTCGGTCCCGGCCCGGCGCCCGACGCGGACGGGCTGCCGCCCCGCCGCCTGGTGATCGACGTGGGCGGCGAGCTGGCCGGCACCGTGGCCTGGTACTGGGAGTCACGCGAGACGGAGTGGGCCCGGGTCGGTATCACCGTGTACGACCCGGCGGTGCGCGGGCGGGGCATCGGCCGTGAGGCCCTCGGGTTGTGGGTGTCGTACCTGTTCGGGACGACGGACTGGGTGCGCCTGGACTTCGCGACGTGGTCGGGCAACCACGCGATGCTGGCGGTCGGTCGGGCGCTCGGCTTCACCGAGGAGGGCAGGTTCCGGCGGGCCCGCGTGGTGGACGGGCAGCGGTACGACTCGGTGGTCATGGGCGTGCTCCGCGAGGAGTGGCCCGGCTGAGCCCCGGTGGTTGACTGTCCTCATGGATGACGGCTTCTCCACCGGCAGGCTCGAGGTGATCGCCGGCCCCATGTTCGCGGGAAAGTCCGAGGAGCTGGTGCGTCGGGTGCGGCGCGCGCAGATCGCCCGGCGGGGTGTGCTCGTGGTGAGCCACGCGATGGACACGCGGCGGGGTACGGGCGTGGTGTCGTCGCACTCGGGGCTCGAGGTGGCGTCGGTCGTGGCGTCGTCGGCGGAGGAGATCCCGGGTCTCGTCTCCGCCGGGACGGAGCTCGTGGCGGTCGACGAGGCGCAGTTCTTCGGCGACGCCCTCGTGCCCGTGGCGACCGCCCTGGCCGACGCCGGGCTCGTGGTCGTCGTCGCCGGGCTCTCCGTCACGTTCGACGCCCGCCCGTTCGAGCCGCTGCCCGCGCTCATGGCAGTGGCCGAGTCGGTGGTGAAGCTCACCGCGGTGTGCGCCGTCTGTGGTGCGGACGCGGCGTTCCACGTCCGCACGGCTCCGGTGCCCGACGACGCCTCGCCCGGCTCGGGCTCGTCCCTCACGCCGGTCCCGGCGCACGTGGGGGGCGCCGACCTGTACGAGGCGCGCTGCCGGCAGCACCGGGGCTGAGTCAGTCGTCGTTCGTGGAGGCCCGAGCCTGCGGTTCCGTTCCGCGCGGGTCCTGCTTCGCTGCGGCCCCACGCTGCACTGCACCTCCGTCTCAGTCCTCGATCAAGGGCACAAAACGGTAGGCGCCGTGGTCGGTGGTCCGGACGCCGCCGTCGGGCAGCCGCTCGACCAGGTACATGGTGGTGCGGACCGGGATCACCATGCGACCGCCGTAGCCCACCTGGTCCACGAGGTCCTGGGGCAGCTCCGTGGCCGAGGCCGAGACGAGGACGCGGTCCCAGCCGCCCGGCCGGGGCACGCCGAGGACGTCGGGCTGGGCCTGGACCACCCGGGCCCACGGCATGCCGGCGGCCTCGACGTTCCGAGCGCCCCACTCGGCCAGCCCTGGCTCGCGCTCCACGCCAAGCACCTCGCCCGAGGGGCCCACGAGGGCCGCGAGGAGGGCGGTCGTCCACCCGGACCCGGAGCCGACGTCGAGCACCCGTGCGCCGACCGGCACCCGGAGCAGCCGGAGCATCGCCGCGACCGTGGACGGTTGCGACGACGTCTGCCCGCGCCCGATCGGCAGCGGCCGGTCGTGGCCGGCGAACGGCTGCTGGGACCGGGGGAGGAAGCCGCGCCGGGCCACGGTGCGCATGACCCTCGCGACCGCGTCGTCACGGTCGTACCGGAACTGCTGTGCCGTCGAGCTCATCCCCATGTCTCCTCTCCGCCACTGTAAGCACAGGGCAGCGGGGTTCGCCGGGCCGCGCTCAGCGATGGCGAGACCCGGGCGGCGGCGTCATGGTGGAGACATCGGTCGGCGCGGACCTGCGCCGGCCCCGACGAGGGGAGCACCTATGGCTGGGACGGTCGCACGGATCACGGAGATCAGCGCGCGCTCGGACACGAGCTTCGAGGACGCCATCCGCGTCGGCGTCGACCGCGCGAACGAGACGCTGCGGAACGTGAGCGGCGCGTGGGTCAAGGAGCAGAAGGTCGAGATCGAGAACGGCAACATCGTGGCCTGGCAGGTGGCCCTGCAGATCACGTTCGTCCTGGACTGAACCCACCTCACCCCCGGGGGCACGGGTCGTCGGCCGTGAGGGCCGCCGGACCGTGCCCCCGGCATGTGCGGGTGGCGGATACGTGGTTGCCCTCATTGCCGGAGAGCGAGGACCAGCCCTACGGTCTAAAAGTTAGGACTGGGAACAATCCTGGCCAGACCGTCCGGCGTCCTTCTGGGGCGCCGGCCCGTACCGGAAGGGCCCTCCATGATCCGCAAGAAGCTGGCCGCTGTCGCCGCCTCTGCGGCGGTCGCGGTCTCGGGCGTGGGGATCGGCATCACAGCCGCCACCTCCGCCGCCGCCGCGACGCCGATCCCGCAGCACGTGTTCGCGCCCTACTACGAGATGTGGCTCGGCGACGACATGTCGACCCTGAGCCAGCAGTCCGGCGCCGACTACCTCACCCTCGCGTTCCTGCAGACCGCGACCCCCGGCTCGTGCACCCTCCTCTGGAACGGCGACACCCCGGTGAGCCAGGCCGCGTGGGGCGGCGAGATCGCCGCGGTGCGCGCGCAGGGCGGGGACGTCATCCCGTCGCTCGGTGGCTACACGGCCGGTACCACCGGCACGGAGCTCGCCGACAGCTGCACCAGCGTCACCTCGATCGCGACCGCCATCCAGAACCTCGTCACCACGTACGACGTGACACGCCTGGACTTCGACGTCGAGTCCACGTCGCTGAGCAACTCCGCGGGCATCGACCGCCGCAACAAGGCGCTCAAGATCGTGCAGGACTGGGCTGCCGCCACGGGTCGCACCCTCGAGATCCAGTACACGCTGCCGACCAGCACGAGCGGGCTGTCGGAGGCGGGCCTGGCTCTCCTGCGCAACGCCATCTCGAACGGCGCCCGCGTGGACCTGGTCAACATCATGACCTTCGACTACTACGACGGCCGCACGCACGACATGGGCCAGAGCACCATCTCCGCGGGGACCGGCCTCTTCAACCAGCTCAAGGCGCTGTATCCCGGCAAGACGGACGCGCAGCTGTGGCGCATGGTCGGCATCACCGAGATGGTCGGCATCGACGACTACGGTCCCGCCGAGACGTTCACCCAGCAGGACGCGGGCGAGGTGCTGCAGTGGGCCACCGGCCGCATCGGCTTCCTGTCCTTCTGGGCCCTCCAGCGGGACAACGGCGGCTGCCCCGGGACGGTGGGCGCGGGCACGTGCTCCGGGATTGTCCAGCCCACGTGGTTCTTCAGCCAGGCGTTCGCACCGTTCACGTCGGGCGGCTCCACGAACCCGACGCCGACGCCGACGCCCACGCAGCCGGGCACCTGCACGGCCTCGCCCTGGAGCTCGTCGGCCGTGTACACGGGCGGCGCGCTCGTCTCGCACGCGGGCCGTACCTGGTATGCCAAGTGGTGGACGCAGGGCGAGACGCCGGGTGCGGCAGCGGTCTGGGAGGACCGGGGTGCGTGCGCCGGGACGACGCCGACGCCGACTCCTACGCCCACCCCGACCCCCACTCCGACGCCGACCCCCACCCCGACGCCGACGCCGACCGTGCCCGCCGCGGCACCGTGGAACGCGTCGACGGCGTACACCGGGAACTCCCGGGTCACCTACGGCGGTCACCTGTGGCGCGCCAAGTGGTGGACGCAGGGTGACGTCCCCGGTGCTGCCCAGTGGGGCCCGTGGGAGGACCTCGGCGCGGCCTGACGCGCGCGCCGGGACCGGACGACCAGGCGGGACGTGGCCCATCCCACGTCCCGCCTGGTTTGAGTACACCCGCCGGGTCACGTAGTCTTGTGTGTCGGTGCGCTGTCTGCGTACCAGTCCCGCGTGCCCATGGCGCACCGCACTCGACCGCCGCGGCGGTCCGAGTCTCAAGCCAAGCCGGTGAGTTCCGTCGTGCGTGCATGCCAAGACTAGAGAGATGAGTAGCAACGTGGTGTACGCGATCGTCAAGGCCGGTGGCCGTCAGGAGAAGGTGTCCGTCGGGGACATCGTCGTCATGGACCGTGTCCAGGCGGCTCCCGGTGAGAGCATCGAGCTCGCAGCCCTCCTGCTCGTGGACGGGGAGAAGGTGACCACCGACGCGGCGAAGCTCGCGAAGGTCAAGGTCACCGCCGAGGTCGTTCGGGACGAGAAGGGCCCGAAGATCACGATCCTCAAGTACAAGAACAAGACCGGCTACCGCAAGCGTCAGGGTCACCGCCAGAAGCTGACCCGCGTGAAGGTCACCGGCATCAAGTGACGTCGGAGGGGCCGCAGCCCCCCGGATTCCCCCCGTTCTTCAGTACGAAAGCAGGATGAGATGGCACACAAGAAGGGCGCGAGCTCCTCGCGCAACGGTCGTGACTCCAACGCGCAGCGCCTCGGCGTCAAGCGCTTCGGTGGGCAGGTCGTGAAGGCCGGCGAGATCATCGTCCGCCAGCGCGGCACCCACTTCCACCCCGGCGCCAACGTGGGTCGCGGTGGCGACGACACGCTGTTCGCCCTCGCCGCCGGTGCGGTGCAGTTCGGCACGCGTCGTGGCCGCAAGGTCATCGACATCGTGACCGTCGAGGCCTGAGCCTTCGACGCAGTCTTCGCAGAGGGGCGCACCGTCGCGGTGCGCCCCTCGTGCTTTGCCCCAGCAGTGAGAGGATCAGAACATGGCCAGCTTCGTCGATCGCGTCGTGCTCCACGTCGCAGGCGGTGACGGCGGGAACGGCTGCGCCTCGATCCGCCGGGAGAAGTTCAAGCCGCTCGCCGGCCCGGACGGCGGGAACGGCGGTGACGGCGGCAGCGTCCGCCTCGTCGTCGACCGTCAGACCACCACGCTCCTCGAGTACCACCACTCGCCGCACCGCTATGCCCCGAGCGGCACGCAGGGCCAGGGCGATGACAAGGACGGCGCCAAGGGCGGCGACCTGGTGCTGACGGTGCCCGAGGGCACCGTCGTCAAGGACAGGGACGGCAACGTCCTCGCCGACCTCGTGGGCGTGGGCGCCGAGTACGTGGCCGCCGCGGGCGGCAAGGGCGGCCTGGGAAACCGGGACCTCGCGTCCTCCAAGCGCAAGGCCCCGGGCTTCGCGCTGCTCGGCGAGCCGGGCGAGACGGCCGAGCTGGTCCTGGAGCTCAAGACCATCGCCGACGTGGCGCTGGTGGGCTACCCCAGTGCCGGCAAGTCGTCGCTGGTGGCGGCCATCTCGGCGGCCCGCCCCAAGATCGCGGACTACCCGTTCACCACCCTCGTGCCGAACCTGGGCGTGGTGCAGGCCGGCGACTCCCGCTACACGGTGGCCGACGTGCCGGGGCTCATCCCGGGCGCCTCGGAGGGCAAGGGTCTCGGCCTCGAGTTCCTGCGCCACATCGAGCGCACCGCCATGATCGTGCACGTCCTCGACTGCGCCACGCTGGAGCCGGACCGCGACCCCATCAGCGACCTCGACGTGATCGAGAACGAGCTGGCGGCCTACGCGGGCGACCTCGGGATCGAGGGCGGCCGCGTGCCGCTCATGGAGCGTCCGCGCCTCGTGGTGCTGAACAAGATCGACGTCCCCGAGGCGCGCGAGCTGGCCGAGATGGTGCGGCCCGAGCTGGAGGCGCGCGGTCTGCGGGTCTTCGAGGTGTCGACCGCGAGCCACGAGGGTCTGCGTGCCCTGACGTTCGCGCTCGCGGAGATCGTCGAGAAGGCGCGTGCCGAGGCTCCGGCCCCCGAGCCGGCGCGCATCGTGCTGCGGCCCCGTGCCGTGAACGACGGCGGGTTCACCGTCCGTCGCGTGGGCGGTGCCGAGAACTACTGGTTCGAGGTGCGCGGCGTGAAGCCGGAGCGCTGGGTGCGCCAGACCGACTTCAACAACGACGAGGCCGTGGGCTTCCTCGCCGACCGGCTCGCGAAGCTGGGCGTCGAGGACGGCCTCCTCAAGGCGGGTGCGGTCGCCGGCGACGAGGTGCGGATCGGTGACCCGCGCAACTCTGTCGTGTTCGACTGGGAGCCCACGCTCCAGGCCGGTGCCGAGCTGCTCGGCTCCCGCGGTACGGACCTGCGGCTCGACGACAACGCGCGCCCGACGCGCAGCGACCGTCGCCGGGAGTTCACGGAGCGCATGGACGCCAAGGCCGAGGCGCGCCGCGAACTCTGGACCGAGCGCGAGTCGGGCGTCTGGACGGACCCCGACAAGGACTGACGCCCTGGCCGGCGGTCGGTTGTGGGTATGGCTGTGGCGTGAAGTCCCCGCGGAGTTCACGCCACAGCCATACCCACAACCGACCAGGAGGCGATATGGAGCGGCGGCCTCGGCGCCCTACCGGCGATGATGGGCCCGTGAACGCCATCGTCTCCCGGTCAGCGGTCTCCACAGCCCAGCGCGTGGTGGTCAAGATCGGTTCCTCGTCCCTCACGGGCCCCGACGGGCACCTGGACCTGACGGCGCTGCGCTCCCTCGTGGACGTGCTGGCCGCGCGCCGAGCCGCTGGTGGCCAGGTGGTCCTGGTGACCTCCGGGGCGGTGGCGGCAGGCCTGGGCCCGCTGGGCCTCCCGGTCCGGCCGCGTGACGTCGCGACGATGCAGGCGGCCGCCTCGGTGGGGCAGGGGCAGCTCGTCGCCCGTTACACCGAGGCGTTCGCCGCCCACGGGCTGCCGGTGGGCCAGATCCTGCTCACGGCCGAGGACACGGTGCGCCGCCTGCGCTACCGCAACGCGCAGCGCGCCCTGGAGCGTCTGATCGCGCTCGGCGTGGTGCCGGTGATCAACGAGAACGACGCCGTCACCACCGACGAGCTCCGATTCGGCGACAACGACCGGCTCGCCGCCCTGGTGTCGCACCTCGTCCGGGCCGACGCGATGGTCCTGCTCACCGACGTGGACGGCCTGCACGACGGCCCGCCGTCCCGGCCCGGCGCCCAGCGCATCCCCTACGTGGGCTCGCTCGACGACGTCGCGGGCGTCGAGGTCACCGCGCGCGGGAGCTCCGTGGGCACCGGCGGCATGGTCACCAAGCTGGAGTCCGTGCGCATCGCGACCGGGGCGGGGATCCCCGTGGTCCTCACCCGCGCGGGGAACGCCGAGGGCGCGCTGGCCGGCGAGGACGTGGGCACCTTCTTCGCCACCACGGGCAAGCGTTCGTCGGCCCGCCGCCTCTGGATCGCGCACGCCGCGCTGACCCACGGCCGCCTCCACCTGGACGACGGCGCCGTCCGCGCCGTCCTGGGCGGCCGCGCCTCGCTGCTCCCGGCGGGGATCACCGGGGTCGACGGTGACTTCGAGGCGGGCGACCCCGTCGAGCTGGTCGCGCCGGACGGGCGCGTCGTCGCCCGAGGGCTGGTCGCGTTCGGGGCGGGCGAGATCCCCGCCCTGCTGGGTCGCTCCACCTACGCGCTGCGCGAGGAGCTCGGCGAGGGGTACGACCGCGAGGTGGTCCACCGCGACGACCTGGTCCTCGAGAGGCCGCGCTCCGCCCGGTAGGCGCCGCGCCCAGCGGGCTCGCCCGGCCTGTGGATAGCCCCCGGTCGCCGCAGGCCGGGCGTCGTAGGCTCGTTCCATGACCAGCCTGCTGCCCGACGCCGAAGCCTCGTCCGCGCGCCCCGTCGCCGCTCCTGGGGTCACCCCGGGAGACGCGGCCGGGCCGGCGCCGTCGGGCACCGCGGTGACCGACGAGGTGACGGCCGGGGTCCAGGACGTGGCACGGCGCGCCAAGACCGCGTCGCGGGCGCTCGCGACCGCCAACCGGAGTACCAAGGACGCGGCGCTGCGCGCGCTCGCCGACGCGCTCGTGACCCAGGCGAGCAGGATCGTGGACGCGAACGCCGAGGACCTCGCTCGCGGGCGCGCCTCCGGGATGACCGACGGCCTGCTCGACCGGCTCGCGCTCACGCCCGCGCGCATCGGCACCATCGCCGACGCCCTGCGGGAGGTCGCCGGCCTGCCCGACCCGGTGGGCGAGGTGGTGCGCGGCCAGACGCTGCCCAACGGCCTGCGCCTGCGCCAGCTGCGCGTGCCCATGGGCGTGGTCGGCATGATCTACGAGGCACGGCCCAACGTGACCGTGGACGCCGTGGGCCTCACCCTCAAGAGTGGCAACGCGGTGGTCCTCCGCGGCGGTTCCGCAGCGGCATCGTCGAACGCGGTGATCGTGGACGTGCTGCGCGGGGCGCTCGCGGCGCAGGGGCTGCCTGCCGACCTGGTGCAGTCGGTCGACGCGTACGGCCGCGCGGGCGGCGTCGCCCTGATGCAGGCACGCGGGCTCGTGGACGTGCTGGTCCCGCGCGGCGGTGCCGACCTCATCCAGACGGTCGTGCAGGAGTCCCGGGTCCCGGTCATCGAGACGGGCGTGGGCAACGTCCACGTGTACGTCGACGCCACGGCCGACCCCGCCATGGCGCTCGAGATCCTGATGAACGCCAAGACGCAGCGCGTCGGCGTCTGCAACGCCGCCGAGACGCTGCTGGTCCACGCCGACGCGGCGCCCGGGTTCCTGCCGGGCGCGCTGACGGCGCTCGCGGGTGCCGGGGTGGTGCTGCACGGTGACGACGCGACGCGGGCGCTCGCGCCGTCCGGCGTCCACGTCGAGCCGGCCACGGACCACGACTGGGCCACCGAGTACCTCGCCCTGGAGCTGGCGGTCCGCGTCGTCGACGACCTCGACGTGGCGATCGAGCACATCCGCGCCTGGACGTCGGGCCACACGGAGGCGATCGTGACCCGCGACCTCGCCGCGTCAGAGCGCTTCGTGGCCGAGCTCGACTCCGCGGCCATCATGGTGAACGCCTCGACCCGGTTCACGGACGGGGGCGAGCTCGGCCTCGGCGCGGAGATCGGCATCTCCACCCAGAAGCTGCACGCCCGCGGCCCCATGGGCCTCGCCGAGCTCACCACGACGAAGTGGGTGGTCCAGGGCGACGGCCACGTACGCCCCTGACCACCTGTCCGGCCCGTGTCGGCGTGTCGCCCGGTGCGCCCCGGCCGCGATGGTGACGTGAGAGACTAAGGGCCACCCGAGCACGTACCACTTGGAGGAAAACCCGTGCTGCACACCGCAGTCCTTGCCGCCCAGGCCGCCACCGAGCACGTGAACGAGCCGATCAACCCGATCGCCCTGGGCCTCATCGCCTTCGGGTCGCTGATCGCGGCGCTGATCGTCACGTACGCGTTCCGCAACGTCGGCAACCGGCACTGATCTGACGGGCCAGGTGACGGGGAACCGACGCGACCAGTGACGACGAGCCAGCGGCCACGCATCGGCGTGATGGGCGGCACCTTCGACCCCATCCACCACGGCCACCTCGTGGCGGCCAGCGAGGCCGCCGCACATCTCGGTCTCGACGAGGTCGTCTTCGTCCCCACCGGGCGCCCGGGCTTCAAGCAGCACCAGACCGTCACGCCCGCCGAGCACCGGTACCTCATGTCGGTGGTCGCCACGGCGTCGAACCCCCGCTTCACCGTGAGCCGGGTCGACATCGACCGGCCAGGGCTCACCTACACGGTAGACACGCTGCGTGACCTGCGCGAACAGCGCCCCGGCGCCGACCTGTACTTCATCTCCGGGGCTGATGCGATCGAGCAGATCCTCACGTGGAAGGATGCCGACAAGCTGTGGGACATGGCACACTTCGTCGCGGTCACCCGGCCGGGGCACCGTCTGAGCGTGGACGGTCTGCCCGCGGGCCGAGTGACGACGCTCGAGGTCCCGGCGCTCGCCATCTCCTCGACCGACTGCCGTCGTCGGGCGAGAGCGGGTCAGCCGGTGTGGTACCTGGTGCCCGACGGCGTGGTCCAGTACATCGCCAAGCACGGACTGTATCGAGGTCTTCACGATGAGTGACAACAATGGTCGTCCACTGACGCGGCGCGAGCTTCGCGAACGCGAGGCCGCTCAGGCCGCGCCCGCAGGCGGGTATCCGCCGGGCGGGCAGCCGCCTGCCGGTCCGCCCGGAGCCCGGCCGCCGGGCCCCGAGCAGGGGTACCAGCAGCAGGCGCCCGTGGTGCGCCCGCCGCAGGCCTCGGGCGGGGTGCGTGGCGTCGACGCCACCGGCCGTCTGACGCCCGTGCGGCAGGTCGGCGACCCTGGAGCCGCACCCCCGCCCGCCCCGGGTGGGCAGGGTCCCGCGCGTCCGTCCGCCTACGGTGGACAGCCCGCCGGGTACCCGCCGCAGGGTGCACCCGCTCAGGGCAGGCCAGGTCCTGGCGCGCCCGGCGCGCCCGGAGGCCAGCACCAGGGCGGTCCCGGCGGAGCCCCCAGCCCGTTCGGTCGTCCGGCAGGCCCCGGCCCCGCGGCACCCGCCCCCCAGCAGGCGCCGCCCGGCCGCTTCGGCTCAGCCCCCGCCGCGCCGTTCCCCGGCGCCGGCGACTCCCAGAGCTGGCAGGCCCAGGCGCCCGCCCCCGCTCGGCCGTCAGCGCCCGAGCGGCCCGCCGCCTTCGGCGCCGCTCCCGGTCCGGCAGCCCCTCCCTCGCCCTTCGGCGCTCCGCCCGCGCAGGGCGGTCAGCGTCCTGGCGGCCCGGGAGCGCCCGGTGCTCCCGCCGGGGCCGGCCTCCCGTGGGACTCGGCCGGACCGCAGGCGCCCGCGGCGCCCGGCGCCGGGGCGGGCCTGCCCTGGGAGTCCGCCGCGACGCAGGCGGCAGCGCCCGCGTCCGTGCCGCCGGGGGCCATGCCTCCGGGCGGCGGCTCGCCCTTCCCCTCGCGGGGCGGCGCGCCTGGTGGCCCCGGCCCCATGGGCCCGGGGGGACCCGGACCGGACAACGGCTTCGAGGTTCTCGTCGGGTCGGGCCGGCCCCAGTCCGTCCGGTCGGGCCAGCAGCCCGACGAGTGGGACGACGTCGAGGAGGACCCGGGCCCCTCGTACACCTGGCTGCACTACATCATCCTCGTGGTTGTCGCGTTCGTCCTGGGTCTGCTGATCTGGAACCTCGTGCTGGCCGGCCCGGACTCCGGGTTCGAGAGCGGCGAGGCAGCAGGCCTGGTGGGTCTGCTGATCGATCAACGAGCAGGGAGTACCGCATGACGGCCACAGAGCGTTCGGTCGAGCTGGCGATCGTCGCGGCACGCGCCGCGTCCGACCGCAAGGCGCAGGAGATCATCGCGCTGGACGTGAGCGAGCAGCTGGTGCTCACGGACATCTTCCTCATCGCCTCGGGAACCAACGAGCGTCAGGTTTCCGCCATCGTGGACGCCGTCGAGGAAGCGATGATCAAGGCGGGCGTCAAGGCGATCCGCCGCGAGGGCAAGTCCGAGGGCCGCTGGGTCCTCCTCGACTTCGGTGACATCGTGGTGCACGTGCAGCACGCCGAGGACCGGGTCTACTACGCGCTCGAGCGCCTCTGGAAGGACTGCCCGGCAGTCGAGCTCCCCGAGGACGCGCGCGGCAGCGACGAGGTCCGCAACGAGTACAGCGAGTACGCAGACTTCGCCGACGACGGCGCCATCCACCTCTCCTCGGAGCCGCGTCAGTGACGGCAGGCACCGTCGTCCTTCTCCGGCACGGCCGCACCGCCTACAACGCGGGCCTGCGGCTGCAGGGCCAGATCGACATCCCGCTCGACGACGTCGGCCGCTGGCAGGCCGCTCAGGGGGCCGCGGCGCTCGCCGCGTCCCACAAGGCGTCGGTCGTGGTGTCCAGCGACCTCGTCCGTGCGGTCGACACCGCCAACGCCTACGCCGAGACCATCGGGGTCCCCGTCTCCACCGACCGTGAGCTGCGCGAGCGCAGCTTCGGCGCGTGGGAAGGCCTCACGGACGGCGAGATCGCCGAGCAGTGGCCCGAGGAGCACGCCGCCTGGCGCAGCGGTGCCGAGCCGGCGCGCGCCGGTGCAGAGTCGAAGGCCGCGGTGGCGGAGCGCATGGCGGCCGCGGTCAGCCGGCACGCCGACGCGCTGGAGCCCGACGACACGCTGGTGGTGGTCTCCCACGGGGCGGCCATCACACTGGCGGTGACGCGTCTGCTCGGGCTCGACCCGGGGGAGTGGCGCGGTCTGCACGGGCTCCACAACGTGCACTGGTCCCATCTGCACCGCTCGGGCCCGCAGGGCGTGCCGGCGTGGCGCCTGGTGGCCCACAACGTGGGCGCCGGCTATCCGCTGGACCA
This sequence comes from Antribacter sp. NEAU-D49, assembly GCF_057158775.1. NCBI lineage: Bacteria > Bacillati > Actinomycetota > Actinomycetes > Micrococcales > Promicromonosporaceae > Antribacter > Antribacter sp. NEAU-D49. Next base: position 27,872 of record NZ_JBXTSN010000002.1, read on the forward strand.
GTGGCAGGCCGGTCCGGACTGGAATCTGGAACCCTCGGCCAGGTGATCAGGTCCACACAGGCCGGCCCGGTTTCCGATTTGGTCACCCGGCGCCGGTCTGCGTAGACTTACCGAGCCCGCCCGGCAAGAGCCGGGCGTCGGGGCTGTGGCGCAGCTGGTAGCGCACCTGCATGGCATGCAGGGGGTCAGGGGTTCGAGTCCCCTCAGCTCCACCCGAGGTTCATCATTCACACCCCGCAGCGGTTCACCGCTGCGGGGTGTGTCGTCTTCCGGCAGACGTGACAAGATCGTGGTGTGACTCCGTTCCCCGATCTCCGGAACCGGCGAGCGGTCGTCACCGGAGGGGGTTCCGGGCTCGGTCGTGAGCTGGTCTTCGAGCTCGTGCGACGGGGCGTCCATGTCGCCACGTGCGATGTCGATGGCGCCAGGCTCCAGGCCACCATCCGACGAGCTCGTTCGATCGCCCCCGAGGCCGAGGTCCTCGGGCAGGTGCTCGACGTCGTCGACGAGGACGCCGTGCGCGGTTTTGCCGACGAGGTTGCAGAGGTCGGCAGTGGCGCGCCCCTCCACCTGTTGTTCAACAATGCCGGCGTCGTCGGCGGGTCCTCCTTCGTGACGTCTCCGAGGGAGGAGTGGGAACGCACCTTCGCGGTGTCCTGGTTCGGCACGTACCACTGCACGCGCGCGTTCCTGCCGCTGCTGCTGGGCGCGGACCAGGGCAAGGTCTCAATATCTGCTCCGTCAACGCGCTGTGGGCGAGTCTCGGCGTGGGCGCACCCCACACGGCCTACTCGTCCGCGAAGTTCGCCGTCCGGGGCTTCACCGAGTCGTTGGTCGTCGACTTCCAGAAGAACGCACCGCAGCTCTCGGCCGTCCTGGTCCTGCCCGGGCACGTCCGCACCGGCATGCCGTCTCCTCCGCGGACCTGGCGACGTGCGCTCGGCTCCGCTTTCGCCGAGTACCAGCCGGTGTCGAGTGCCGCCGCGGCGCAGCAGGTCGTCGACGCGGTGGAGCGCGGCGACTGGCGGGTCGTCATCGGCGAGGACGCCGACGCTGTCGATGAGCGCGTGCGTCGAGACCCGTGGACGGTCTACGACTGAGCACCGCACCCGCCAGCTGCTCGCTTTGGTCCCCGGGCACCTGACCGTCTAGACTGACCGAGCCCGCTTGGCAGCAGCCGAGCGCGGGGCTGTGGCGCAGCTGGTAGCGCACCTGCATGGCATGCAGGGGGTCAGGGGTTCGAGTCCCCTCAGCTCCACCGAATAAGCAGGTCAGAGGGCCATTCCGAGATCCCGTACGGGGACGACGGAGTGGCCCTCTGTCGTGTGCGGCCCCTCGGTGCGGCCGAGCAGCGCGAGCGCCTCGGCCGCGGGTCCGGGGTCGGCGGTATACAGGAGCACCCGGTGCCCGGAGTCGTCCGGGGGAGCGAGCACCTCGAACCCGAGCTCGAGCTCGCCCACCTCCGGGTGCCGGAAGTGCTTGACCCCCGAGACGCAGTTCTCGACCGGGTGCCTGGCCCACAGCGCGCTGAACTCGGGGCTCTTCAGGGTCAGCTCTCCGACCAGGGTGGCGAGCTCCGCGTCGTCCGGGTTGCGGCCTGCGAGGACCCGGAGCGAGGCCACGGCACGGGCAGCCTCCTCGTCCCATCGTGCGTACAGCTCGCGCGTGTGCTCGTCGAGGAAGAGGATCCGGGTGAGGTTCGGGCGGTCGCCGGGCCGCCCGGGGCTGTCGACGTCGACGTGCCCGGCGACGAGCCGGTGGCCGAGCGCGTTCCAGCCGAGCACCTCGCTGCGCCGCCCGAGGACGATCGCCGGGGTTCCCACCAGCGAGGCGATCAGGCGGAGCGTCCCCGGCCGCGCCCGGTCTGCTCTCGTCGGCTTCCGGCGCGGTGCCCGGCCGGGCCGGGCCAGGTCGAAGAGGTGTGCCCGCTCGTCCGGCGTCAGGTCCAGCGCCCGGGCGAGGGACGTGATGACCGCGTCCGAGGCGTTGGTGCTCAGCCCTTGCTCGAGCCGCGAGTAGTACGTCGCGCTCACCCCGGCGAGCATCGCGAGCTCCTCGCGGCGCAGGCCGGGCACCCTCCGGGCGCCGTAGCCCCGCAGTCCCACGTCCTCGGGCCGGAGCGCGGCCCGGCGTACGCGGAGGAAGTCGCCGAGCTCGTTCGGTCTGCTCATGCCGCCCATTCTCCGTGCGGCGGGCCGGGCGTGCCTGTCCCCGTCAGTGACAGGACGACGAGGGTGTGGCTGTGACGAAGGGTCCACCGGATGGTGGGCGCATGACCACAGACCAGGCAGTCCCCGGCAGCGCCGGCACAGCCGGACCGCCCCTCGGCACCGCCATGACCCCCAGGCAGCGCGTCGCGCTCGTCGTCCTGCTCACCGCGAGCTTCACGCTCGCCGTCGACTTCTCGATCCTCAACGTCGCCCTGCCGAGCATCGGCGCCGACGTCGGGCTCGGCATCGAGAACCTCCAGTGGATCGCCACCGCCTTCGCGCTCTGCTCCGCCGGGTTCACGCTCCTCATGGGGCGCGTCGCGGACCTCGCCGGCCGCCGTCGCATGCTCCTCATCGGCATGGTCCTGCTGGGTGCCGGCTCGGTCGTCGGCGGGCTCGCCACCACGCCGGCCCTGCTCCTGATCGCGCGGGTGGCGCAGGGCTTCGCGACCGCGATCGTGGTGCCTGCGGCGCTCGCCCTCCTCATCGGGGCCTTCCCCGAGGGGCGCGCCCGCGACAAGGCACTCGGTCTGAACGGCTCGCTGATGGCAGCCGGCTTCACGACCGGTGCGATCCTCGGCGGGCTCCTCACCGACCTGCTGTCCTGGCGCTGGGCGTTCTTCATCAACGTCCCGATCGCGATCACGGTGCTGGTCGTGGCGCCGATGGTGCTCGAGGACAGCCGGTCGGAGCACCGCACCCGCCTCGACGTGCCCGGCGCCGTCCTCGTCACGCTGGGCCTGCTCTCCCTCGTCTACGGGCTGACGCATGCGGCGGAGACATCCTGGACCGACCTGGTGACCCTCGTGGCGTTCGCCGCGGCTGTCGTCCTGCTCGCCGCCTTCGTGCTCGTCGAACGGCAGGCGGAGTTCCCCCTCGTGCCGCTCGGGATCCTTGCCCGGTCGAACGTCGCGTGGGGGAACGTCGCCGGGACGCTCGCGTTCGTCACCGAGACGTCGCTGGTCTTCCTCCTCACGCTCTACCTGCAGGAGGTGCTCGGTTACTCGCCGCTGGCGGCCGGGCTGACCTTCGCGGTCCTCGGTGTCGGCACCGTGCTCGGCGGCCTCCTGGGACCCGGGGTGATCGGCCGGTTCGGGAACAAGACCGCCATCGTCGGGGGCTTCCTGGTCCAGGCTGCCGCCACGCTGTCGCTGGTGCTCATCACCGGCGCCCCGGGCTCGATCTGGCTCGTCCTGGTCGCGACGTTCGTGGGCGGCGTGGCGAACCTCGTCGTGATCGTCGGTTTCATGGTGACCGCCACGTCAGGCGTGCCGGCCTCGGACCAGGGCCTCGCGACCGGCCTGACGACGATGAGCCAGCAGGTCGGGATCACGATGGGTACCCCGGTCATGAGCGCTGTCGTCACCGCCGTCGTCCTGGCGAGCACCGTGCCGCATGCGCAGGCCGTCCTCGACGGCGTGACCGCGGCCATCTGGGTCAACGGCGCGATCTGCGTCGCGGGTGCCCTCGCCGTAGCCGCGTTCCTGCGCGCCCGGCCGATCGCCGCGGCGTCCTGAGAACGGGTCACGCCGGGGTGCGACCGGCCTCCTCCAGGAACGGCCGGAGGAGGCCGGGTACGGCGGTGTCGGCGAGCTCCAGGCCGTCGTGCACGGCAGCGTCGTGGACCGCGTACTCGCCGGACCCCGCGGCGGTCGTGGCGAGAACCGTCACCAGCCCGGCGCGGCGCTGCAGCACCGACTGCCGGACCGTCCAGCCGACGATCCCCCGCCGCTGGAGGGCCACGGTGGCGCGGCGGACGGTGCCGCTGCGGGCCACGAGGTACTCGCCGGAGATCGCGTGGCCGAGAGCCCGGTACGCGTCGAGGGCGAGCAGGACCGCCACCGGCAGCAGGACCAGGGCGCTCGCCCACGCCACGTGCAGCAGCACGGGGGTGAGCAGCAGGCCGAGGAGGACGAGCACAGCCTCCAGCGCGACGACGGCGCCGACGGCCCAGCCCAGCCGGCGGCGCCGAGCAGCACGGGGGTGCGGCGTCAGCGGTGCGGCCGTGGGCGGAGCCTCGATCTCACGCAGCACGTCGGCGGCCACACGGTCGGCCACGTCGCGTGGCGCGGCGGGCAGGAGCGTGCGGCTGTCGGTCTTGTCCTCCTCACCGGTGGCGAGGCCCGTCGCGACGGCGTCGACCCGGGCCGCGCCCGCGAGCCGCGCCCCGAGGGGCTCCACGAGCTCCACGCCCCGCAGGCGGGACTCCTGCAGCGAGATCGACCGGGCGGTCAGCAGGCCGCGGCGTACCCGCAGCGTGCCGTCCGCCTCGCGCTCCAGCGTGTGGTTCCACCACATCTCGACCCACAGGCCGAGCGCGGCGACGGCGCCGACGACGAACAGCGCGGCGGTGAGCACGGCGACGATCGCCAGCACGGGCGCCGGCCCGAACCAGGACCCGACCGTCTCGATGACGCGCTCCTGCTGTCCGAACCACTCAGCCACCTGCAGCACGCCGCCGAAGGCGCCGCCGCCCAGGACGGGCGTGAGCACCGACAGCGGCGCGTACCTGATCCAGCGCCGGTCGAGCGTCGCGAGCGTGCCCTCGGAGACCCGGGCCTCCTCGCCCGCGGCGTGCGCGAGCAGCGTGGCACGCAGCGCCTGCGCCGTCTCCCGGCGCAGCGGCCAGAGGGTGACCGTCCCCTCCTTGCCCGCGTGCTCGCCCGTGCCGATGCGCACGGTGACCGTGCCGAGCACGCGCAGCACGGGGCCGGCGGTGAGGTCCACCGAGCGGATCCGCTCCCGCCGCAGGGCGAGACGCTTGCGGAAGACGACGCCTGTCCGGACCTCGAACATCTCAGGGCCCACGCGGTACGCGGTGACCCGTCGCATCCACTCCCCGAACACCGAGCCGCTCGCCGTCACGAGGAGGATCGCCGGGACGATCCAAGTCAGGGCGGTGGCGACAGAGCCCTCGACCACCACCCAGTAGCCGGTGACGAACCCGGCCCCGACGGCGAAGCCCCCCGCGTAGATCGCGCCGGCGAGGGCGGCGCGGCGGTCGAGACCATCCCACGCCAGGGCGGGCCCGGTCGTGCCGCCAGGGGCCACAGCCTCCTCCGGTGCCCGCCCGAGCCCGCTCACGTCGCGTCCTCGGGCGTGGCCTCGGTGGCGAGCGTCAGCGCCTCGGCGAGGTCGGCTGCCGTCTCGGCTGCGAGACCCTCGATCTTGACGGCGCCCTTGGCGGACGCCGTGGTGACGGTCAGCGTCGCCAGGCCGTACCGCTGCTCCAGCGGGCCGCGCACCGTGTCGACCGTCTGGATCCGCGAGAGCGGGGCGATCCGCCACTCCTGGAAGAGCCACCCGGTGCGGGTGTAGACGGCGTGGTCGGTCACCTCCCACCGGTGGTGCCGGAACCAGTGACGGGGGAACAGCACGGCGGAGACCCCGCCCACCACGGCGATCACGACGGCGGGGAGCAGCAGCCAGAAGCGGGCCGGCTGGATGAGCAGGCCGAGGACGCCCAGGATCAGGGCAGGGATGCCGGCGAGCAGCACGAGCTGGAGGGCCCACAACCCGACGGCGCGCGGGTCGACCTCGTGGCAAGGGGGACGGAGTCGGAGGGTGCTCGCGTCGGCGCTGGTCATGAGGCCATGCTGCCGGGTGCCAGGAGGCGGTCACAACCACCTTCCTGGTGATCCGGGGTCATCCCTTCGGCTGACCCGGGGCTACAGGTCTGCCGGGCCGTCCGCGGCCGAGGCCAGTGCGGCGAGCGGCGTGCCGTCGAGCCGCACCACGTGGATCTCGTCGAGCGTCCGGGCGCCCAGCCGCCGGTAGAGGCGGAGAGCCCGCTCGTTGGTGCGCAGCACCCACCACTCGAAGCGGGAGCAGCCGGCGTCGACCGCGCGCCGGGCGAGCTCCGTGAGCAGCCGCCGGCCCACCCCGCGGTCCCGCTGCTCAGGCACCACGTAGAGGTCGTCGAGGTGCAACGTGCGGCAGCCGGTGATCGTGCTGTAGCCGAACACGTAGATGGCGCAGCCGACGGGCTCGCCGTCGTGCTCGGCCACGAGGGCGCGCGCGGCGGGCTCGGGTCCGGTCAGGGCGGCCGCGAGGTCCTCCGGCCGGGCGGTGACCTTGCCGGGGAACTCCTCGTCCTGGGCGAGCGCGAGGACGAAACGGTGCAGGTCAGGGGCGTCCGCAGGCTGCGCGGCGCGGATCGTCAGAGGCACGCCGGACAGCGTGCCACGCTGCCGGTGGCCCGGGGACGGCGTCTCACGGGACGCGGATCCCGAGCACCCCGGCGACCGCGCGGGCCGCCAGCAGCTCGTCGTGCGGGGCGTGTCCCGCGACGGCCACGACGACGCCGTCGAGCGCCCCGACCACGGCGAGCGCGAGCGTCCGGACCGGCGGGCCGTCCGGGATGCCGCCGGTGGCGCGGCCGGCCTCGATCAGCCGGGCGCAGAGGCCCACGAGGATCTCGTAGGACCGCTCGACCTCCCGTCCCACCGGGTGCTCCTCCTGGCCGGAGAGCTCGACCCGGAGCGCTGTGGCCAGGCGGGCGATGTCACGGCGGCAGAACACCGCGTGGCCGCGGGCGAGGAGCAGGAGGGCGGCGACCGGGTCCGGCTCGGCGTCGACCGGGCGGGCGACCTCCTCCCACATGGTGTCGATCACCCACGACCAGGTGGCGAGGACCAGCTCCTCCTTGTCCTTGAACTGGTGGTAGAGGGCGCCTCGTGTGTACCCGGCGTCCTTGGCCACCTGCTCCAGCACGAGGTTGCCGTAACCGTACCGGGCCAGGTGCCGGGCGGTGGACTCGAGCAGGGCGGCCCGGGTCGCCTCGCGGCGGCCGGCCTGGGTGGGGCGCGGGGCCTCGGGGGTCACGCGACCTCGCTCGTCAGGAGCCCCGCGACCGTCCGTCGGTGGGCCGGCCCGACGGCGGCCCAGACGATCCTGCAGAGCAGGGGCCGGCGGTAGTGCAGCACGGTCGTCAAGGTCCGGCGCGTGGGCTCGGGGTTGCGGCCCACCATGGTCACGCGCATGAGGGGCAGGGATGCCTCGAGGTGCATCACCTCCGGCCCGGAGTGGACGATCCGGAACGGTCCCACCGCGCCGGGATCGTCCTGCGGTCCCTTGCCCATCCCCAGGAACCCGAGGAGCCGGGTCACCCACGGGGGAGTCGCGGCCAGCCCCGCCCGGACCCAGGCCTCCGGTGCGTGGAGGTCGGGCCCGGGCAGCCGCAGCTCGAACGTGTCGGCGTAGCTGTAGGGCGCGGCGGCGACAGCGACGGGGTCGGTGGGCTCGATCTGTCGGACGGGCTGGGCGGCGTACGTGGACATGAGCGTCCTCCTGGTTGTCGGCACCAGAAGCATACATACACGCATGTATGTAAGTCACTCCCGGGCTGCGAACGCCTCCCACGCCAGCCGTCGCGCCGCGTCCGGGTCCTCGACAGTGCGGTCGGTGGCGTCGAACACCCGGGTGAGGCGGCGTCCGACGTCGTACAGCTCCCATCCCGCGGTGCCGTGGCGCGCGAAGGTGCCCCAGACCGACTGCATGCGGGCCTCCAGGCCCGCGGCTGCCCGCGCCCCGCCGAGGCTGAGCGTCCTCCGCATGCCCGGCGTGTCCACCCGGCCGAACACGTACGGGAGCTCCATGCCGTGCGTGGCGCCGAGCCCGGCCAGGCGGAGGGCGGCAGGGGCGAAGTCGAACCGGTACATCCAGGTGGGGGCGTGTGCCGAGTGCGCTGCGGCCAGGGCCACGGACGACGCCCAGAAGACGGCGTCGCCGCCCAGCCGCGCCGCCACTCCGCGACGGCGCCGGTAGCCGCGGTAGGCGGTACGGACGGCGTCGGCCGCGGGGCCCGTGCCGAGGAGCCGGTCGAGACTGTCGGCCGACGTGGGGAAGATGCTCGTCTGCTTCTGGAAGAAGCGGCCCTCTTCCCGGTTGGTGCCGATGAGCAGCGGGATCTCCGCCGCGGCGCCGTCGCGCAGCGCGGTCAGGGGATCGGCGGGGAGGGCGTCGTCGTCCAGCGTGGGCCCCACGGGCAGGCTGCCGTGGCCCGCGGAGATCATCCGCTCCATGGCGGCCACGAACGCCGTCGGCCCGGCGTCGAGGAGGGCGGCCCGGCCTCCCAGCTCCTCCACGAAGCGCTCCGCCACCCGCGCGGCCTCCTCCCGCGGCCGGGCGTCCGAGAACCCGCTCTGCACGATCGCCCGCCGGAACAGGCCGCTCGCCAGCGGCGACGCGAGGAGCGCGAGGACCGACGACGCCCCGGCCGACTCTCCCATCACGGTCACCTCGGCGGCATCCCCGCCGAAGGCCGCGATGTTGCGCTGCACCCACCGCAGCGCCGCGACCTGGTCACGCAGGCCGAGGTTGGTGTCGACGGGGCGCTCGGCGGTGCCGTACGCGCTGAGGTCCAGCCAGCCGAGGGCGCCCAGCCGGTAGTTCACGGACACGTAGACCACGTCCGTGGCCCGCACCAGGCCCTCGCCGCGGTAGAGGTACGAACCCCCGGAGCCGACGAGGAACGCCCCGCCGTGCAGGTACACCACGACCGGGCGGGGCTGCTCGGCGGGCTCCGCGGGCGCGACGACGTTCAGGGTGAGGCAGTCCTCGTCCTGCCGCCAGGTGGCGGGGACGCCGGTCAGTGCGTCGCCCGGCGACTGGGGCGAGGCGGCGCCGTACCGCGTGGCGTCCCGCACGCCGGCCCACGGCTCCGGCGGCTGCGGCGCCCGCAGCCGGAGGTCGCCCACCGGGGGCGCGGCGTAGGGGATGCCGCGCCACTGGAAGGTGCCGTCCTCGGTGAGACCTCGTACGGGACCGGTGTCGGTGTCGCGCACCAGCGCGCCGGTGTCCGGAACGGCGCGGCCGCCGTCGGTCGTCGTTGCCATCGAGCCTCCATCGGCTTCGTCGTCGTCGAGCCGGAGCATACCGGTCGGTCGGTCCGGTCAGAACACCCTGCGGGCGCCGGGGATCCTACGGATCGCCCAGGCCAGCGCCCACGAGACCGGGACGGCGACCGCGGCCAGCAGTGCGAACGTGGCGAGCGCGGGCGCCTCCACCGGCGCGAGCGCGACGCCCGTGAGCGTCACCACGACGCCGTGCACCACGTACACGGCGAACGAGTGGTCGGCGAGGAACCGCAGGCGCGGGCCCTGCCGGTCGAGACGTGCGCGGAACAGCGCACCGAGCGCCGTCGTCAGGCCGACGGCGACCGCCACCGTCCCGGCCGCGACGACCAGCGACTGCCAGGTGCCGTTGCCCGCCGTGGTGTCGAGCGGTGCGGCGGCGAGCGGGAGCTGCGCGAGGATCCCCAGCACGGTCGCCGCCAGGCCGGTCCAGCCGGCCCGGGGCGTCAGGGCCTCGAGCCAGCCGCGGCGCAGCGCGAGCGTGCCGACCGCGAAGAACGCGACGTACAGGGGCAGGTGGTCGGGTGTCGGCAGGCCGACGACCGGCCAGTAGCTGAGGCTCGGCACGATGATGCGCCACAGGTAGGTGAGCACGGTCAGCCCGGCGCCGAACGCCACGACGGTGCGGAGGCGAGGGGACCGGGCGGCTCGCGCGGGGGTCGTTGGAGCCGGCGCCCCGGCCGGGGTGGCCGTCGTGGCCTGGGCCCCGCCCCGGACCCGGCGCCACACCGCGTACCCCAGCGACAGGACGAGCAGCACCTCCACGAACCACAGGTAGGACGCGTCCCAGCTCAGGACGTAGAAGAGCCAGTACGGGAGGTCGCCGTCGCCCGCCTGCGCCGCGAGGTCACGCGCCGCCGGGTAGGCCGGGAAGGTCACGAGAGGGCGCAGCACCAGCAGGAACACCAGCAGCGGCACCCCGAGCCGCCACAGCCGGTCGACGACGAACCGCCGGCCGCCCTTACGTTCGTACGAACCGGGCACGAACAGGCCCGAGACGAGGAAGAACGCGCTCATGAACCACATCTGGTTCAGCGTCACGAAGATCATGAGCAGGAACGCGGTGGGGCCACCATCCGGCTCGTTGTACGGCCACAGGGGGAGAGGGGCGTAGACGCAGGCGGCGTGGTGCAGGATCACCAGCACCGTCAGCAGGATCCTCAGGTTGTCCACGTGCTCCAGGCGCCCGCGCGGCGGGCCGGCCACGCCTGGGCGGTCCGGTGGGGTTCGGGTGGTCGTCATGGTCGGGCTCCTCCGGGTCTGCGTCGGCTACCCGGCTATGGTGGTGCGGCGCTGCCCCGTCGCGGATCGACCCCTCGGGCGGCCGATGGGTGGAACGTGGTGCAGCCGATCGGCCGACCCCCGCGTCCGCCGGGCGGTGCCTAGGCTGAGCGCCGAGGAGGACACCATGACCACGTACGACATCAAGAAGGACCGCAAGGATCTCTACGCGGGGTCACGCGACTTCGCTCACGTCGACGTGCCGGAGCTGGGCTACCTCATGGTCGACGGGCACGGCGACCCCAACACGGCCGCGTCGTACGCCCAGGCCGTCGAGGCGCTCTACACGGCCTCCTACGCGGTCCGTGCGGTGGCGAAGGCGCAGCTCGGCAGGGTGCACACCGTGGGACCGCTCGAAGGCCTGTGGTCGGCGGACGACCTCGCGGCCTTCCGCACGCGCGACAAGGACTCCTGGGACTGGACGATGATGATCGTCCAGCCCGCGTGGATCGGCGAGGAGGTCGTCGACGAGGCGCTCGCCGTGGCCCGGGAGAAGAAGCGGCTGCCGGGGCTCGACCTGGTCCGCCTGGAGTCGTTCGCGGAGGGGCGGTGCGTGCAGATCCTGCACGTGGGGTCGTACGACGACGAGGCACCCACCCTCGCGCGGCTCCACGACGAGCACCTGCCCGCCCACGGACTGGTGCCCCGCGGGCGCCACCACGAGATCTACCTCTCCGACGCACGCAGGACCGAGCCCGCCCGGCTGCGGACGATCCTCCGCCAGCCGGTGGCCCCGGCGGCCTGAGCGGCGGGGGCGTCTCAGACGGGGCGGACGGTGACCCGGCCGGCGCAGAGCCGGGCCCAGTCTCCGGGGCGCAGGGACGGTTTCTACGCTCTCGTCGCCTGCTCCGCGGCGCGCCGGCGTTCCAGGCCCTCGAGCACGAGGTCGAGCGCGAAGCGGAACTCGGCGTCGTCGTCGCACCCGCCCAGGGCGCCGTCGTGCGTCACGGCGGCGGCCAGCTCCGCGAGCCGCGGGTGGGAGGCTGCCCAGGCGCGGGCCTGCGCCTCGGACGCCTCGGCCGACGCGTCGCCGCTGTCGTCGTAGAGGTCCTGGCTGAACCCCAGGATGCGGCTGCCCAGGACATGGATCGCGTGGTGCGTCAGGGTGACGCTGAACCCGCCGTCGCGCAGGATGCCCAGGAGGGTGTCCAGGTAGCGCAGCTCCGCGGGGGTGGGAGTGGTGCTCGCCTTGCGCACCGCGGCGGTCCACGGGTGCCGCAGCATGGTGGCGCGGGCGGCGAGCATGGTGGCGCGGGCGGAGGCCTGCCAGCCGTCGGCGTCGGTCACGGGCTCGATCCCGGCCACGACGGCGTCGGTCATCGCGTCGAGCAGCTCGTCCTTCTTGCCGACGTGCCGGTAGAGCGACATGGGGTCCACGCTCAGCTCCTGGCCGAGGCGGCGCATGCTCACCGCGTCGAGCCCCTCGGCGTCGGCCACCCCGATCGCCGCCGCGACGATGCGCTCGCGGCTCAGGCCACGCCCTCGGAGGGCTGGGGCGGGCTGGCTGGACACCCACGAAACCCTACCCTTGCGGTCGCCGTGCCCGCCTGTCTACGCTGTAGGTCTACGGTGTAGACATCCGGCGTCGCACCCCTGCCGAGGGAGAACTCATGGACCAGAGCCCCACCCCCGCCACGGAGGGCAGGCCCTGGCTGCCGCCCCGCTTGTTCGTACGCGCTGCCTGGCGCTTTCAGCGTGCCCAGTACCGCCTCACGGGCGGGCGGCACCCCCTCGCCCGGCCGCGGCCCGGCACGGCGGCCCGGCCCGGCAAGGCCGGCATCCTCCGGCTGCGCACGACGGGCCGCCGGTCGGGCGAGGAGCGTGCGGTCCTGCTCTGCTACTGGGCCGACGGCGACCGGTTCGTCACCCTCGCGATGAACGGCTGGGGCGACCCGCCGCCCGCCTGGTGGCTCAACCTGGCGGCCACCCCTGACGCCGCCGTGGACACCGTCGACGGCCCCCGCATCGTGCGCGGACGGGCCGCCGAGGGAGAGGAGCGGGAGCGGCTCTGGGCGGGGTTCGCGGGCTACCAGGGTTGGGGGGACGGGATCGACAGGTACGCCGCGCTCCGCTCGCGCGAGACCCCCGTCGTGGTGCTGGAGCCGCGCTGAGGTCCTGGTGCCGGGACGCGGCAGCATCCCCGTGACCCCCGTGGGAACGATCTGCGCATTCGGCACGTTCGGAAGCCGGAGCATGTCAGCACAACCATGGGAGTGGGAGCGTCGATGGGATTCAAGAAGCTGCTGGGTGCGCTCGGCGTGGGCGGACCCCTGGTGGACACCGTGCTCGAGCCGGGTGCGGTGCGGCCCGGCGGGACGGTCAACGGTGAGGTGCGGCTGAAGGGCGGGTCGTCAGATTCCGAGGTCCAGCACGTGACGCTCGAGCTGGAGGCACGGGTCGAGGCCGAGCACGGCGACGGCGAGAGCCGCGGGACCGTGACGTTCGGGCGGTTCACCGTCGCGGGCGGGTTCCGGCTGGGTGCCGGGGAGGAGCGGTCGCTGCCCTTCTCGATCCCGCTGCACCCGGAGACCCCGGTCACCGAGCTGCAGGGCCGCCCGATCGGCATCGGGCTCGGCGTGCGTACGGAGCTGGCGCTCGCGCAGGCGGTCGACAAGGGTGACGTGGACCCGCTCCGCGTGGCCCCGCTGCCGGTCCAGGAGGCGATCCTGGACGCGTTCTGGCGGCTTGGCTTCGGCCTCCGCTCGGCCGACCTGGAGTACGGCCGGCTCCACGGGGTCGCGCAGCAGCTGCCGTTCTTCCAGGAGATCGAGCTGGTCCCGTCCGGCCAGTACGCAGGCCGCATCAACGAGGTCGAGCTGACCTTCGTCGCGGGAGCGCACGGCATGGACGTGATCCTGGAGGCCGACAAGCGCGGCGGGTTCCTCAGCAGCGGGCAGGACACGGTGCTGCGCTTCACCGTGGGCCTCGACGAGGTGCGCGACTGGGGCGCCGAGGTGGAGGGCTGGGTGGCGCAGCTCGCCGAGCGGCGCTCGCTCTTCGGCGGCCGTGGCGGCCAGGGCTACGGCCAGCAGGGCTACGGCCAGCAGGGCTATGCCGGCAAGGGGCACGGCGGGCACGGCGGGCATGGGGCCGGGCTCGGCATGGCGGGCGGTCTGGCCGCGGGCATCGTCGGCGGCATGGTCCTCGGCGAGGTGTTCGACGAGGTGGGCGACTTCTTCGGCGGCGACGAGGGCGACGAGGGCTGAGCCCAGCGGCCGGGCGGCGTGATCCGCCCGCGTGATCGGCCCGCGTGATCGGTAGCTCGGTGCGTGATCGGCAGCTCGAGCTGCCGATCACCCACCGAACTGCCGATCACGCGGATGCGTCAGCCGGGTCGCGGCCGCTCACCACGACGGGCGGGCGTGGCGCGGCGGCACGAAGCGGACGAATGCCGGATCGTGCTCCGACACCCCGGTCACCGGGTCGAACACCCCGAAGTAGCCCGGCCCGTACGCCCACGCCTGCGCGTTCAGGTGGCGCGGGCTGAGCGACGGCCACGTCCCCGTCTCGACCCGCGTCTCCAGCGCGTCCAGGGCGACCAGCTCCTCGGCGACGTTCACCGTGAGGTGAGCGCCCCGCTCGACATACAGGCTGCGGTACCGCGAGGGGTCGCCCACCTGCGCCACGCGGTCCCGGAACGACCGCTCGGACGACGGCGGCGCACCGCCGTCGCCCGTCGTGTGGAGGGTGAGGACGGGCGAGGGCGTGGTGCCCTCAGGCCGGTGCTGCGCGAGCGCCGCGCGGGCCGCCGGGTCGGCGTGGATGACCGGCGCCGCGTCCAGCGCCGCCAGGTCGGCGTCCAGGTCGAGGCCGGCCGCGGCGTAGGCGGCGCGCACCTCCCGGACGGCACCGGACCGCGCCAGCCGGGCCGACCAGTCGCCGTCGAACGTGCTCGACGGGTTGCCGCCCAGCATCGCCTCCCAGCCCGGGCGGGCCGAAGGGCCCAGGCCGGCCGTGTACGCCCACGTCAGCCACTGTGCCTGCCCCCTGGCCCGGGACTCCGGGTCGGCCGGCTCGGGGCTCAGCACGTCGTACCAGCCGGTGACGTCGTGGAGCGACGAGATCAGCGCGATCCGCGCCCGGCCCTCCGCCGTCTCCGCCGCCGCCGCGATCCCGGCCATGAGCGCGTCACGGCTCGCGGCCGGGTCGGTGGGGCGGACCAGCTCGACGGGGTTGCCGTTCGCGTCGGTCCCGTCGGTGAGCAGCACCCTGGTCGCGAGGTTGAGGTCGAGGATCGCGTCGAACGAGCCGACGACGTCGAGCACCCCGCCGACCGCCAGCACGCCGTCGATCCGGTCGGGCTCCAGCTCGGCGTGCTTGACCGCGGTCACCGCGCCCATCGACGACCCGTAGGTGAACGTCCGCTCCGGCTTGCCCACGTTCTCCTCGAACCAGGTGAGCACGTTCGACTGGTCCCGCACCGCCGTCGGTACCGTGAGGTCGAGGCCGCCGTTCTGGAAGAGCGACGCCGCGAGCGCGTAGCCCCGTTCGACGAGGGCGTCGGCCGTCGCCTCCTGGTTCGCCAGCAGGAAGGGCACGTACTCGGGCGGGACGAGCTCGCCCGGGTAGTGCCCGTGGCTGTACAGCAGGAGGGTGCCGTTCCAGTCGTCGGGGACCTGGACGCGGTACCGGGCGCCGTCGATGGTGCCGGTGTGCTCGGTGACCGCGGCAGGCTCGGCCGCCCCGGCTGCGGCCCCGGGCGCGGCCAGCGCCGCGGCCGGGGCGCACGCCGCTAGCGCCAGGGCCACCGTGGGCAGTACTGCCATGGTTCGCAGGTGTCGCATCGCGTTCTCCTCCGGTCGTGCGGCACGCTCCGGTGCGTGCCTCGTACCCAGACCGACGGCCGCCTCGGCGCGGAGTCATCGCACGGCGCGTGACAGCCGCGTGACGTGCAGGTTTCCTCGCGCATGGCGGAACTTTCCGACGCGCTCCGGCGTCTACGGTGTACCTCCATCGCGTAGGGGCGAGAGACGGGAGCGAGCCGTGAGACGACGTCGCAGCATGCCGCGCGAGTTTCGTGATCGCGCCCTGCACCTGGTGGACATCGAGAACCTCACCGGCACCGGGCTCCCCGACCGGCTCGCGGTGGAGGCAGCCCGGCAGAACCTCCTGCGCACGGTCCCCGTGGCCGACGGCGACCTCGTCGTCGTCGGCTCCAGCCACGCAGCGGCCCTGACGATCGCCGACGGCTGGGGCGCTGCCCGGTACGTGTGGCGCAGCGGCCCCGACGGCGCGGACCTGGCCCTCCTGGGCGTCCTCGAGGAGGACGTCGCCGAGCGGTTCGACCACGTGGTGATCGCGTCCGGGGACGGCATCTTCGCGGACGCCGCGGCAGGCCTGGGCCGGAGCGGCTGCGAGGTGACGGTCGTGGCCCGCGAGGGCAGGATCTCCTCCCGCCTCTGGACGGCGGTCCACGACGTGCGGCTGCTCCGCGCCCGGGACGTGCGCCTGCCCGTCGGCGAGCTCGGCACGGCTGCCTGACGGGCGGTCGCCCCGGCCGCGTGACGTCCAGGTTGCACCGGACCGTTACGCTCCCGTCGTCGTCCCTGCAGAAACCTGTCCGGAGACGTTCATGTCCCTGTCGTAGCATCGGGGCCGATCTCTCGGAAGGCACGCACGTATGGCAGGCGATGTGATCGCCGCGTCGCCCAGCGCGACGCGGCCCTGGCAGGCGCGTGCCGCCCGCGACCCCGCGACCCTCACGGCTGTGGTGTCGGCCCTGCTCCTCGGCACCGCGACCTGGCAGGTCCTGGTGGGCGGCCCGTTCGTGGCGTGGGACTGGCCCCTCCACCTGTGGGCCGACGCCCACCTGCCCGGCGGCTGGGCCAAGCAGGTCCTCGACGGCGTCGCGAGCGTGGGGGGCGAGCGGCTCTTCACGCTCCCCGTCGTGATCCCGCTCGCCGCCTGGCTGTCGTACCGCACGCGCAGCCGGGGCCCGCTCGTCGCCGTCCTCGTCGGCGTGGCCACCATCGCGGTCGTCGGCTACTCCATCAAGTTCGGCCTGGGCCGCACCATGCCGTGGACCGGCGTGGACGAGCTGTTCGGCGGCGGCCGCGCCTTCCCCTCCGGGCACGCCGCGAACGCGGCCTACACGTGGGCCATGGCGTCGTACCTCGTGCTGGGCCGGGGCGGCCTGCGGCCGTCGCGCGCCGGGCTCCGGCTCGCGCTCGCCGCCTCGGTGGTGGTCGCCCTCGCCGTCGGCGTGATCATGGTGCTCCTCGACTACCACTGGCTGAGCGACGTCCCCGGCGGCTGGCTGGTGGGCCTGCTGGCGCTCGCGGTGTCGCTCGTCGTCCTGCGCGCGCCGGGTCAGGCGGTCCGGTGCCCCGTGAACGCGGCCCAGCCCGCTAGCCCGAAGTAGGTGAGCGCGGGAGCGCGCCGCACCACGGGGTGGGAGACCCGCCCCGCGAGCAGGCGGCGGACGGTTCCGGCCGTCAGGCAGAACACCGCGTCGACGGCCAGCCCCACGACCGTGAAGAACAGCCCGAAGACCAGGAGCTGCAGCCACTGCGGACCGGCGTCGGGCCGGACGAACTGCGGCAGGAGCGCCACGAAGAAGAGGATCACCTTCGGGTTCGAGATCCCCACGAGGAAGCCGCGCCGGGCGTCGCCGCCGGGCGCCGCCGCGACCGCCGTCGGCCCGGTGGCCGTGGGCCGGGCGGCGAGCCGCCAGGCCTGGACTCCCAGCCAGACGAGGTAGGCGACGCCCGCCCACTTCACCGTCTGGAAGACCACCGTGCTCGCGGCCACCAGCGCACCCAGCCCCGACGCGGTCAGGACGGCGAAGATGAGCGTCGCCGTCTCCACGCCGAGCGCCGACCGCCACGCCGGGCGGGGGCCGCGCGAGGCGGCGGTCGCCGTCAGGAACAGCATGTTCGGTCCGGGCAGCAGCGCGAAGGCGAGGGAGACCCCCGCGAACGACAGCAGGGTCGAGGTGTCGGGCACCCTACGAGTATGCGCCCGCCCGCGCGTCCTCCTAGCAGCCCAGCCGGGCGAGCGTCGCGCCCACGAGCTCCTCCACCACGTCGCGCGCCCGCTCCCGGTCGGCGGGCACCAGCCCGATCCGCGTGCGCCGGTCGAGCACGTCGTCCGCGTCGAGCGCACCCTCGTGCGTCACCGCCCACTCCACCTCGGCCCGGGTGACGTCCAGCCCGTGCCCGACGGCGTCGCGCGCCCCCGGGTGCACCGCCCCGGCCAGGACCCGGGTCGCCTCCGCGCCGTGGCGGGCGACGAGCCAGGAGCCGAGCGCTCCTGGCAGGTCGGGGGCGGTCAGCGGCCCGGCGCCGACAAGCGGCAGCGACCGGGTGCGGCACGGCCCGGCTGCCAGCCCGGAGTGCGCGACGGCGGCGTCGACCGCGTCCTGGGCCATGGCCCGGTAGGTGGTGAGCTTGCCGCCCAGGACGTTGACCACCCCGGAGGAGGAGACGCCGACGTGATGCCTCCGGGAGAGGTCGGCGGTGGCGCCGCCGCCCGTGTCGACCAGGGGGCGCAGGCCGGCGAAGGCACCCACGACGTCGTCGGGCGCGAGGTCGCGCTCCAGGACCCGGGAGACCGTGGTGAGCAGGAACGCGACCTCTCCCGGCGTCGGCTCCGGGACGTCCGGGACGGGGCCCGGCGCGTCCTCGTCCGTGAGGCCCACCACCACCCGGCCGAGCTGCTGCGGCAGGGCGAAGACGAACCGGCTCGTGGAGCCGGGCAGCGGGGCCATGAGGGCCGCGGACGGGTCGCCGAGCAGGCCGGCGGGCAGCACCAGGTGCGTGCCGCGGCTCGGCCGGAGGCGGACCGACGGGTCCACCGTGCCCGCCCACACGCCCGAGGCGTTGACCACCGCCCGCGCCCGGACCGCGAGCCGAGCGCCGCTGACGCCGTCGACGAGCTCGGCGCCGTCGCCCCGGGCGCGCTCGGCACGCACGCGGGTCAGGACTGTCGCGCCGAGCCCGGCAGCGGTGCGGGCGAGAGCCACGACGAGCCGGGCGTCGTCGACGAGCTGCCCGTCGTAGCCGAGCATCCCGCCCGTGAGCCCGGACCGCGCCGTGGCCGGGGCAAGCCGCAGCACGGCGTCAGCACTGACCCGCCGCGGCCGGGGGAGCAGCGCGGCCGGCGTGCCGGCCGACCACCTGAGGCGGTCGCCCAGCGCGAACCCGACCGAGGTGGAGATCCGCTGGGCCCGGGACACGGCGGGCACGAACGGCGCGACCTGCGGCAGGGCGCGCACCAGGTGCGGCGCGGTACGAGTCATGAGCAGGTGGCGCTCGCGGGCGCTCTCGCGGGCGACCGCCACGTCGCCGGTGGCGAGGTAGCGCAGGCCGCCGTGCTCCAGCTTCGAGCTCCACCGCGAGGTGCCGAACGCGAGGTCGCGCGCCTCGACAAGGGCGACGTCGAGCCCGCGGGCCGCGGCGTCGAGGGCCACGCCCGCTCCGGTCACGCCGCCCCCGACCACGAGCAGGTCGAGGGTCCGGTCGGCCAGGGCGTCCAGCTCCCGCGCGCGGCGGACGGCGTGCAGGGCGGAGCCGGTCATGGCCGCAGGTAGCCGTCGAGGGCCCGGCGCAGCTCGGCCTGGCGGGTGGCGTCGTCCAGGACCTCCGCCACCGCGGCGTGCGAGAGCGCGGCCGACTGGGACAGGAGGAGCACCATCGACGCGAGGTCGGACGCCTTGCCCGGCCGCACCGACCCGTGCTGCTGCGCGCGGGTCACCGCCGCGGTGAGGAGGTCCAGGAGGACGTGCTGGGCGCGGCCGAGACGCTGGAACGTCCAGCGGGTGAAGGTCTCGGGCTCCCGCTCCAGGAGGCGGGAGAACAGGGGGTCGGTCTCGAGGCGGGTGATGAAGGCGACGGTGGTGCTGACGATCTCCTCGCGCGTCGACGGCTCGGCCCCGACCTCGGCGATGAGCGCCGACGCCCGGTGAGCGAGGACGTCCCGGACCACGTCCTGGGCGTCCGTCCAGCGCCGGTAGACGGTGGGCCGGCTGACCCCGGCCTCGCGGGCGAGCTCCGCCACGGACAGCCCCCGTGGTCCTCGGGCGACCAGGATCGCGCCGGCCACGGCGAGGAGGTGCGCCTCCGTGGCCGTGGCAGCGTCATGAGCGTTACGCTTTGCCATAATATGTAAGACTGTAACCCACATCACGGGCGACGACGAGGACGAACAGTGACGCACGGGGACACGGCGGCCACCGCTGGGCAGCGCACCGACATGCGGTGGGACGGCTGGGGCGACCCGGCTCGGGCCAAGAACCTGCCCGCGTCGCTGCGGCTGCTCCTGACCGGCGTCCTCGGGCGCGTGCCGCGGCGGGTCCCGGCCCCCGCCTGGGACCAGGTCGAGGTCGTCACGCCGCCGCTCGGCGCCGCCGACGTGGCTGCGCTCGCCGCGGCGGTCGGTGACGGCCACGTGCGGGCCGACCGGGACGCACGCCTCCTCCACGCGGGCGGCAAGTCGACGCCCGACCTGCTCCGCCGCCGGGCGTCGCAGCAGGAGGCCCCGGGCGCCGTCGTGCTGCCAGAGGACGAGGACGAGGTCGCGGCGGTGCTGCGGGTGGCCGCCGAGCGCGGCCTGGCAGTGGTGCCGTTCGGCGGCGGCACGGCCGTGACGGGCGGTCTCGCCCCGCACGCCGGGCCGCACCGTGGGGTGGTCTCCCTCGACCTGCGCCGGTTGTCAGGGCTGGTGTCGCTCGACGAGCTGTCGGGCGAGGCCACCCTCCTCGCGGGCACTACCGGCCCCGCGGCCGAGGCCGCGCTGGGCGCGCGCGGGTTCGAGCTGGGGCACTTTCCGCAGAGCTTCCAGTTCGCCACGATCGGTGGTTTCGCAGCGATGCGGTCGTCGGGGCAGAGCTCCGCCGGGCACGGCCGGTTCGAGACCATGGTCACGGGCCTGAGGGTGGTCACGCCGACGGGGACCCTGGACCTCGGCCGGGCGCCCGGGTCGTCGGCCGGGCCCGACCTGGTGCGGCTGTTCCTCGGTTCGGAGGGCGCGCTGGGCGTCATCACCCGGGTGCGGGTCCGGGTGCACCGCCTGCCCGAGGAGCGGTTCGCCGACGCCTGGACGTTCCCCGACTTCGCCGCGGGCGCCGACGCGTTGCGTCAGGTCGCGCAGCTCGGCACCGGCCCCACGGTGATCCGGCTGTCGGACGAAGCCGAGACGTCGGTGAGCCTCGCGCAGGTGGGGGCGATCGGCAAGGCGCTGACCACGGGGTGCTCGGTCGTGGTGCTGCACGAGGGTCCGGCGGGCCTCGCCGCTGCGCGGCGAGAGGCCACGAGCCGCGTGCTGGCGGGAGCGGGTGGGTCGCCTGCGGCCCCGCGGCTCGCTGCCTCGTGGGAGCACGGCCGGTTCGACGCCCCGTACCTGCGCGACACCCTGCTGGAGCACGGCGTGTTCGTGGAGACGCTCGAGACGGCCACGACCTGGTCCGGCCTGCACGGTCTGCGAGAGGCTGTGACGGAGGCGCTGCGGGCCGGTCTCGGCCGGGCCGGGCACAAGATCCTCTGCCACGTGTCGCACGTCTATCCCACGGGCGCGGCGCTGTACTTCACGGTGGTGGGAGACCTCGGTACCGACCCGGTGCGCGCCGCGGAGGCCTGGGCGAGCACGAAGGCCGCGGTGAACGACGCGATCACCGCCACGGGCGGCACGATCTCGCACCACCACGGCGTGGGCGCCGACCACGCCGGCTGGATGGAGCGCGAGGTGGGCGAGGTGGGGCTGCGGGTGCTGCGCGCGGTCAAGGCCGAGCTGGACCCCGCCGGGATCATGAACCCGGGCACGCTCCTGGCCTGAGACTCGGTTCCCTTACAACAGTGAGACGAAACTCGCAATTCGGGGCGAAGGTTTTCCGATAGCATCCGGCCGTCGAACATTGCCGACGGGGGAGCAGGGACATGACGGGAACCACCGTGGCCGGGCTGCAGGGAACGGGCGCGTCCGAGGACGGCCGGGCCCTACCGGCCCGCTCAGGGCCTCTCGTGCTGGACGGGCTGACAGGCCTGACGTTGCTGACCGACATCACGACCGCCCCGGAGACGCGGGCGGAGTACGACCGGCTCGAGCGCGAGTGGGGTGTCGTCGCGCCGGTGGACATGGAGCCGGGCGTGCCCGCGTGGCTGGTCCTCGGGCACCGCGAGATCTGCGACGTCATGCGGAACGAGCGCCTGTTCTCCCACGACCCGCGGCACTGGAACGGCCACTCCGTGCTGCCGGCCTCGCCCACGCTGCTCCAGATCATCAATCCCCAGGGGCGCATGGCGGCCGACCTCCAGGACGGCGAGACCCGGCGCCGCCTCCGGGAGCCCGTCGACGACGCGTTCGCCGGGGTGGACGAGACCGCGCTGGCGGAGAGCGTCCGCCGGCAGTGCGAGACCCTGGTCGACCGGTTCGCCGACCGGGGCAGCGCCGACCTCGTCTGGGAGTACGCGGCGATGATCCCGATGCTCGCCACGGCGAGCCTGCTCGGCTTCGACGAGCAGACGAGCCGTCGCCTGGTCGAGCTCGCACGAGCCGTCTGGACCGGCGGCGACAAGGCGTCCGAGAGCGGCCAGGAGATGGGCGGCATCGTCTTCAACCACATCGCCACCCGGAGGGCCGACCCGCGGCGCGACCTGACGACCGCGCTGGTGCAGCACCCGGGATTCGAGAACGACCTCGAGGTGATGAACACGATCTTCGCCGTGGTGGGCGCGGGCGACGGGTACACGATGTCGTGGATCACCCAGACCCTGCGGATCCTGCTCAGCGACAGCCGGGTGGCGAACCGGCTGGCCGGGGGCCGCATGGACCTCGACGACGCCCTGGACCACGTGCTCTGGTACGCAGCGCCACCCGCGCACCTGTCGCCCCGGTACGCCACGCAGGACGTCGAGATCGACGGCAAGCACGTGCGCAAGGGGGACGCCCTGGTGATGGCTCTCCAGGCGGCCAACACCGACCGGCGGGTCCACACGGGCGACCCGTGGGACGAGGTCGGCAACCGGGCCCACCTCTCGTGGGGCACGGGGCCGCACACCTGCCCGGCACCCCGCCTGGCGCGGATCATCACCCGGGTCGCCATCTCGACGGTGCTCCGCCGGCTCGACGTGCGCCTGGCGGCCGACCCGGCGGAGATCCCGTGGGCGCCGTCGCTGTGGGCGCGGTTCCCGCTGAGCCTGCCGGTGACTTTTCCGCCGCCCACCCAGGTGGCGCAGGACTGGTGACGCCGGCCGCTGTGACGCGCGCCACGCCCGGCGATGTCACAGCCCGAGGTGCGCGAGCGTCGGATGGTCGACCGGGTGGCACCAGGCCGCCCGGTGGAGGGAGAGCACCGTGACCACGTCAGCCCGCATCAGCCTCGACCCGCCGCGAACCCTGCAGAACCGCCTGCTCGCGGCCTTCTCGCGCCGGCGGTACGGCGCAGTGCTGGACCCGCTGGCCGCTGTGGGGCACCACGGGTCCGTGGCGCGCACCTACTCGGTCCTCGAGCTGGGCGTGGGCCGGTGGCGTGCCCTCGACCCGAGCCTGAAGACCCTCGCCGTCATGGCGAGCGCCGTGTCCATCGGCTGCACGTGGTGCGTGGACTTCGGCTACTGGGAGGCGCAGCATGGCGACATGGACGCCGCGAAGCTGCACGACGTGCCCGGCTGGCGCGACTCGGACCGGTTCACCCCGCTCGAGCGGGACGTGCTCGAGTACGCCGAGGCCATGACGGCCACGCCGCCCACCGTGACCGACGACCTCGCGGAGCGGCTGCGCGTCGCGCTCGGCGAGGAGGCGCTCGTCGAGCTGACGGCCATGGTGGCCGTCGAGAACCTGCGCAGCCGGATCAACGCGGCGCTCGGCCTGTCCGCCCAGGGCTTCTCGGACCGCTGCGAGGTGCCGCTCGCGGGCGGCCTGGCGTCGGCGTCGGGGGCCGCGTGACCGAGGCGGGCCCGGGCGCGGTCGGCACGGAGGCGAGCGGGGGCCCGGCCGTGCCGGGCGACGACCTCGCTCGGCCCTTCGCCGAGCACCGTCGCCTCCTCTTCACGGTCGCGTACGAGCTTCTCGGCGCGGCGGCCGACGCGGAGGACGTGGTCCAGGAGGCATGGCTGCGCTGGTCGGGCGCCGACCGGTCGCACGTGCTGGACCCTCGTGCGTACCTCGTGCGCGTGACGACCCGTCTGGCCCTCGACCGGCTGCGTGCCCTGAAGCGGTCGCGCGAGACGTACGTGGGGCCCTGGCTGCCCGACCCGCTCCTCACGTCGCCCGACGCCGCCCTGCCCGTCGAGCGCGCGGAGGACGTCTCGATGGCGCTGCTCGTGGTGCTGGAGACGCTGTCGCCGCTGGAACGGGCCGTGTTCGTGCTGCACGACGTCTTCGACCTCCCCTACCCGGAGGTGGCGGCGGCGCTCGACCGCACCGAGCCGGCCGTGCGGCAGGTGGCGCACCGGGCGCGGGAGCACGTGCGCGCCCGGCGGCCCCGGTTCGCGCCGCCGGAACGTGCCGAGGAGGTCACCGAACGCTTCCTCGGCGCCTGCTTCACGGGGGACGTCACCTCGCTGGTGGAGGCCCTGGCTCCCGGGATCGAGCTCGTGACGGACGGCGGCGGCAAGGCCCGTGCGGCCCGCCGGGTCATCCGCGGCCAGGACAAGGTGGCGCGCGCCCTGATCGCGTTCGTGGAGCGTGAGGACGTGACCGGCCTGGAGGCCGTTCCGGCCGAGATCAACGGCGAGACCGGCACGCTGTGGCTCGCCGACGGCGAGCCCGTCATGGCCGCGCTCGCCGAGCTCGACGGCGACCGCGTCGCCCGGGTCCTGGTGTTCCGCAACCCGGACCGCCTGGCGGGTCTGCGCCGCACCTGACCACCGGTTGCTGACGCGCCCGAGTGACCTGTGCAACACGGACACGCCACGGCGCGCCGGGCGCTCGGCGTGCGTCCAGCGATACGTTGCCTGTGGCAGCGTCGCCCGGACCGGCGCGCGCCATGACGAGCGGGAGGTCGCATGCGTATCGGGGTCCCACGAGAGCAGGGGCGGCTCGTCGCCGCCACGCCGTCGAGCGTCAGCAGGCTGGTCGCCCTCGGGTACGACGTCGTCGTCGAGGCGGGCGCGGGAGCGGGAGCCAGCCTCGCGGACGCCGGCTACGTCGCGGCGGGGGCCGCCGTCGGCTCGGCCGACGAGGTCTGGGGCGCCGACGTGGTCACGGCCGTGGGGCCGGTGGACCGCGAGCCGCCCGCCGGTTCGTACCTCGTGGCCCAGCTCGCCCCCGCGACGAACCCCGGACGGGTGCAGGCGCTCGCCGCGGGCGGCGTCACCGCCCTGGCGCTCGACGCCGTGCCCCGCATCTCCCGCGCCCAGGCCCTCGACGTGCTCAGCGCCCTCTCCAACGTGGCGGGCTACCGCGGCGTCGTCGAGGCGGCGGCCGAGTACGGCGGCATGTTCGGTGGCCAGGTCACCGCGGCCGGCACCACGAAGCCGGCGACCGTCTTCGTGATCGGCGCGGGCGTGGCCGGCCTGGCCGCGATCGGCGCCGCCGTGAGCCTCGGTGCCCGGGTCCGCGCTTTCGACGTGCGGCCCGAGGTAGCCGAGCAGATCGAGTCCATGGGCGCCACGTTCGTCCGTGCCGACGCCGCCACCCAGCAGGTCAGCGCCGACGGCTACGCCTCCGCCCTCACCTCCGACCAGGAGGCCGCGGCCGCGCGCGTCTACGCGGCGGAGACGGCGTCCGCCGACGTGGTGGTCACCACGGCGCTCGTGCGCGGCGTCGCGCCCCGCACGCTCACCGCCGACATGGTCGCCGGGATGCGGCCGGGCAGCGTGATCGTGGACCTCGCCGCGTCCGGCGGAGGCAACTGCGAGGTCACCGTGCCGGGCGAGCGGGTGGTGACCCCGGGGGGCGTCGTCGTCCTCGGTTACACGGACCTGCCGGCCCGTATGCCCCGGCACACGTCCGAGCTGGTCGCCACGGCGATCGCGAACCTGCTCGCGCTGCTCACGCCCGGCAAGGACGGGCACCTCGCCCTCGACCTCACGGACCCCGTGGTGCGGGGGATGACCGTCGCCCACGCGGGCGAGGTCCTCTGGCCGCCGCCCCCCGTCGCGGTGACGGCGGCGGCGCCGGCCCCGCCTCCGAGCGTTCCGCCCGTCGAGGACATGGACGCTGCTCGACGCCGGTCGCTCACCTCCCGGGTCGCCCTCGCCCTGGGCGTCGTCGCGGCCGGGCTGCTGGTGTCCGTCTCGCCGCCCTCGCTCGCCGGGCACTTCACGGTGCTGGCGCTCGCGGTCGTGGTGGGCTTCTACGTCATCTCGCACGTGAGCCACTCCCTGCACACGCCGCTGATGGCCCAGACCAACGCCGTGTCGGGGATCATCCTCGTGGGTGCGCTGCTGCAGATCGGCTCGTCGAGCTGGGTGGTGACGCTGCTCGCGGTGGTCGCCGCCGCCGTCGCGAGCATCAACATCTTCGGAGGGTTCCTCGTGACGCACCGGATGCTCGGCATGTTCCGTCGCGGAGGTGGGGCATGACCGTCACGTCGGTGGTCCAGGCCGTCTACCTCCTCGCGGCCGTCCTGTTCATCCTGTCCCTCGCCGGGCTCTCCAAGCAGGAGACGGCCCGCCGCGGCGTGCTCCTCGGCATGGGCGGCATGGTGCTGGCGCTCGGGGCCACGGTGGGGCTCGCGCTGGAGCGGTCCGAGCGGCCGGTCGCGGTGACCGCCGCCCTCATCGTGCTGGTGCTCGTGGTCGGCGCGGCGGTGGGGACGTGGCGCGCCCGGACCGTCGAGATGACGCAGATGCCGGAGCTCATCGCGCTCCTCCACTCGTTCGTGGGGCTCGCGGCGGTGCTCGTCGGGTACGGGTCGTTCCTGACGGACGCCGCGGCAGGCGCCACCGACACCGTCCACCTGGTCGAGGTGTTCGTCGGCGTGCTCGTGGGCGCCGTGACGTTCACGGGGTCGGTGGTCGCGTTCCTCAAGCTGTCCGCCCGCATCCGGTCGGCGCCCCTCACGCTGCCGGGCCGCAACTGGCTCAACCTGGGCATGCTCGTGGTGAGCGTCCTGCTCGGCTGGTGGTTCGCGGACGCGGGCACCGGGGGCCTGCTGCCCCTCGTGCTGATGACGGTCGTCGCCCTGGCCCTGGGCTGGCACCTCGTGGCGGCCATCGGCGGCGGCGACATGCCCGTCGTGGTCTCGATGCTCAACTCGTACTCGGGGTGGGCCGCCGCCGCGGCCGGGTTCATGCTCGGCAACGACCTGCTGATCATCACGGGCGCCCTCGTCGGCTCGTCCGGTGCCATCCTGTCGTACCTCATGTGCAAGGCGATGAACCGGTCGTTCGTGAGCGTCATCCTCGGCGGGTTCGGCACGGGCGACGCGACCGGCGGGGGTGACCCGTCCGCCGTCGGGCCGCAGGGGGAGCACCGGGAGACCACCGCGCCCGCGGTGGCGTCCCTGCTCTCCGCGGCGCGCAGCGTGGTGATCGTGCCGGGTTACGGCATGGCTGTGGCGAAGGCCCAGTACCCGGTCGCCGACCTGGCCGCGCGGCTCGGCGACCGCGGCGTCCGCGTCCGCTTCGGCATCCACCCCGTCGCCGGGCGGCTGCCCGGCCACATGAACGTGCTGCTCGCCGAGGCGCGCGTGCCGTACGACGTGGTGGAGGGCATGGACGAGATCAACGGCGACCTGCCGGCCACCGACGTGGTGCTCGTCATCGGCGCCAACGACACGGTGAACCCGGCCGCCCAGGACGACCCGTCGTCGCCCATCGCGGGCATGCCCGTGCTGGAGGTGTGGAAGGCGGCGGACGTGGTGGTGTTCAAGCGCTCCATGGCCACCGGCTACGCGGGCGTGCAGAACCCGCTGTTCTTCCGGGAGAACACGCAGATGCTGTTCGGTGACGCGAAGGAGCAGGTGGAGGCGATCCTCCGGGAGCTGTGAGGGATCCCTCGGGAGCTGGGAGGGGGCTCCCCTTTCCGCGCCGGACGGCCGTAGGGTGAACCCGTGACCAGCGCGAGCACCCCCCTTGACCTACCCGTCGTCGCCGTCGTGGGCGCGGGCGCCATCGGCGGCCTGGTGGCCGCGATGCTCCAGAAGGCGGGGCACGACGTCGTCGTGGTCGCCCGGGAGCGCACCGCCCGCCAGGTCGCCGAGCACGGCCTGGACGTCGAGACGGACGAGTTCGGCACCTGGCACGCGCCCCTCGCGGCGGCGACCGAGGTGCCGCGCGGCGCCCGGGTGGTGGTGGCGGTCAAGGCCGAAGGGGTCGAGGCCGCGGCCGCTCAGCTCGCGGGCACGGACCCCGCCGAGGTGGTCACCCTCCTCAACGGCCTCGAGCACCTGGACGCGCTGCGCGCGGCGCTGCCCGGGCTGGACGTCGTGGGCGCCACGATCGCGGGGGAGACGCTCCGGACCGGAGCGGGCGGCTTCGGGCCGCCGCGGGTGCGGCACCGCGGTCGCCTCCTGCGGGTCGTGGTGCCCGACGACGCGGCCCACCTCTCCCTGGTGCACGCGCTCCGGGACACGCCCATCGAGGTGGCGACCGGCGGCACGCAGGCCGAGGTGCTGTGGAAGAAGCTGCGGTTCCTGGGACCGATGGCGCTGCTCACCACCCTCGCGGAGTCCTCGTTGGGTGCCGCTCTGGACCGCGACCCCGCGCTGACCGACGCGCTGCTCGCCGAGGTCGCGGCGGTGGCCACGGCCGAGGGCGTGCCGACCGGCGGCGAC
The DNA here is from genome assembly GCF_057158775.1 of Antribacter sp. NEAU-D49. Classification (NCBI taxonomy): domain Bacteria; kingdom Bacillati; phylum Actinomycetota; class Actinomycetes; order Micrococcales; family Promicromonosporaceae; genus Antribacter; species Antribacter sp. NEAU-D49. The sequence goes on from NZ_JBXTSN010000002.1 coordinate 55,873, forward strand.
GAGCTGTCCGGGATCCTGCGCGGGTTCCCCGCGAGCATGCGGTCGTCGCTCCAGGCCGACGTCGAGGCCGGGAACCCCGGCGAGCTCGACGCGATCGGCGGCGCGATGCTGCGCCGGGCGCAGGCGCACGGGATCGCGGCCCCCGTGCTGGCCGGGGTGGTGGAGCGGATCGGGTCGCGGGTGGCGGGCTGAGGGCCCGCCTGCGCGACGAGCATCCGGTCGAACGGGTCGCGGTGGTGCGCGGGAGGGCGCCGTGGTGCGCGGCGCGGGCCGGCGATCAGGGCGCCGGGGCCAGCTCCTTGGCGCGCGTCGTGCTCGCCCGCACCACCAGCTCTACCGAGAGCGTCATGCGCGTCACGCTCGTGCCGTCGGACATCAGGCGGAGCAGCAGGTCAGCGGCCGTGCGGCCCGACTCCTCGAACGGCTGCCGCACGGTGGTGAGGTCGAGGGCGGCGGCGAGCGGACCGTCGTCGAACCCCACCAGGGAGACGTCCTCGGGGATGCGCACCCCGGCCGCGCGCAGCTCGCTGCCGGCGCGGGCGGCGAGCTCGTCGTGGGCGGCGAAGACGGCGGTGACCCCCGCGCGTACCGCCGTCAGCAGGGCGGTGCCTCCGCCGACGGCGCCGGTCGCGGCGCCGGTCTCGTTGCCGGTCTCGACCGCGGTCGCGTCGAGCGTGAGCACCTCCGCGTTCTCCGGACCGCCGAGCCCTTCGGCGAGGCCGTCGCGGCGGAGGGCGCTCGCCGAGGCGGCGTCGGGCGACTGCGGGGTGTCGCGCAGGAACGCGACACGGCGGTGCCCCAGTCCCGCGAGGTGCCGGCCGACGAGCCGGCCGCCCTGCTCGTCGTCCATGAGGACCGACGGCGTCCGGTCCTCCTGCGCGTCGAGCAGCACCACGGGCGGGCCCCACTCCGCGAGGGCGCCCCTGCCGCCAGGGGCCAGCGGCACGCCCATCACGAGGATGCCGTCCACGCCGGCGCGGACGGGCAGGGCGTCGAGGAGCGCGGTCCCGGCGGCCGCCGTCTCGACGTCGTAGATCATCACGTCGATCCCGGAGTCCCGGACACGGTCCAGCACCCCGGTCATGCGCCGGGCATAGCTGGTGTGGCTGGTGAACGGGGCGGCCACCGCGATCCCGACCGGGCGGCTGCCGGTGCGAGCCCGCCAGGCGCCGTCGGGGCGGTAGCCCAGGGACCGGGCCACCGCGAGGATCCGCTTGCGGGTGGCGTCCGCGACCCGGTGCGGCTGGTTGATGGCGAGCGAGACGGTCGAGATAGACACGCCGGCTGCTTTGGCCACGGTGTAGACGGTCGCGCGCGGGCGACGTCCGGCGGCGGCGGACAGGCGACCGGCAGACGTCTCCGGATGAGCGGATTGTCGCGGTTCCGGGACCATGTGAGGCAGGCTACTCCTGGCCTGTGCTCGAAGTAGTTCGATGCGGCGGGGCGGGGACGGCGCGCCGCCCCCGCCCCCGCGGCCCGGCCCGCCGGCGGCGGGATCAGGACTCCGCGAGGAGGTCCTTGACCATGGGCGCCACGCGGGTGCCGTAGAGCTCGATCGACCGCATGAGCTGCGAGTGCGGCAGGGTGCCGTTGGAGTACTTGAGGCCGAAGCGGGAGAGGCCGAGGGTCTTCACCGTCGTGGCGATCTTGCGCGCCACCGTCTCGGGTGACCCCACGTAGAGGGCGCCGGCGCGGGACGCCGTCGCCTCGAACTGAGACCGCGTGGTGGGGCCCCACCCGCGCTCGCGGCCGATCCGGTTCATCAGCTGCTCGTAGTGGGGCCAGAGCTGCTCCTTGGCCTCCTCGTCCGTGTCGGCGACGTGGCCAGGGGAGTGGACGGCGACCGGGAGGTCGGGCTTGCCGAGCTTCTCGAGGGCGCGGTGGTAGAGGTCCACGATGGGGCCGAACTGCGCCGACGCCCCGCCGATGATCGCGACCACGAGCGGCAGCCCGTGGCGGGCGGCGCGCACCACCGACTCGGGGCTGCCGCCCACCCCCACCCAGGTGCGGAGCGTGCCCTCGACGCGGGGATAGACGGAGATGCCGTCGATCGACGGGCGCAGCCGGCCCTCCCACGTGACCGGCTCCTGCGGCAGGAGGGCGGCGAAGAGGGCGAGCTTCTCCTCGAAGAGGTCCTCGTAGTCGCGGAGGTCGTAGCCGAACAGCGGGAACGACTCCGTGAACGATCCCCGGCCGAGGACAGCCTCGGCGCGGCCGCCGCTCAGGCCGTCGAGCGTCGCGAACCGCTGGTAGACGCGCACGGGGTCGTCGCTGCTGAGCACGGTGACCGCCGAGCTGAGGTGGATGCGCTCCGTCCTGGCGGCGATCGCCGCGAGCACCACCTCGGGCGCCGACACCGCGAAGTCCTCACGGTGGTGCTCGCCCACCCCGATCACGTCCAGGCCCGCCTGGTCGGCCAGCACGGCCTCGTCGACGAGGTCGCGCAGCACCTGGGCGTGTCCCTTGGGCCTCCCGGCGTCGTCGAACGTCACGTCGCCGAAGGTGTCGATACCGAGCTCTACCGTCATGGTTCCCGTCCTAGGTGGGGCTGATCCGTGGTGTTCTCACGTGCTGGCGACGGTCCAACCATGCCTCACCTGGCGGCATTCCGGAGTGTCTCCCGGGAGTGTCGGTGACCCGTCCTAGGGTGCAGGTATGAACGATGTGCAGCAGACGGTCGAGGACGTGCTGGCTCTCGCGCGCGACCACGCCCGGACGCAGATCCGGACGGGCTTCTGGTCCTACGAGGACGTGCTGGAGAGCACCGTCGAGCTCGCGATGGACGAGGCCGGCGGGGCGGACCTGAGCGTCGCCGAGGGCACGGTGGAGCGCGTGGTCCAGCAGGAGTGGGCGGCCCGCCTCACCGAGCAGGCCGACTGGGAGGACGAAGGCGACTTCGCGCGGCTGGCCGCGGCGTTCGAGGAGCTCGAGCGCAAGGGCGTGGTGGCCCGGATGAACTTCACGTGCTGCCAGACGTGCGGGCACGCCGAGATCCGCGGGGAGGCGCCGGGCTCGGGCGAGACGTCCGGAGGCGAGGCGGCTCCGGGTCCGGGTCCGTGGGCCTACACGTTCTTCCACCAGCAGGACGCGGACGACCTGGCGGGCGTGGGCGCGCGGCTGCACCTGGCGTTCGGGGCGTTCGACGAGGTTGCGGTGGTCGAGAAGGAGGTGGCCGCGGGCCGGGAGGTCGTCGAGACCCTCGCGCGGCACGGGTTCGACGTGGACTGGGACGGCACGAGCCGGCGCCGGCCCGCGGTGGCGATCCGGGAGTGGCGCAAGCGCCTGCCGGTGTGAGTGGGCTGCGTCCGGGGCCTGGAAACGCTTACCGAGATCCTCGGGCGTAGGGCAGGATGGGAGGGTGACGATGACGACACCCGTCCTGCCCGGAGCTGTCGGGCTCAGCGACCTGCGTGTGTACTCCTGGCCCACGGAAGACGGGCTCGCTGGCGGTTCCCCGCACCTGCATCTGGTCTCGACCGAGTGCTACGTGGTGCTCGGCGGGTCGGGCCGTCTGGAGACGCTCACCACCGAGGGCGTCCAGGTGCACCCGCTGGAGCCGGGTCGCGTCGTGTGGTTCCCGCCCGGGACGATCCACCGTGCGATCAACGACGGCGACCTGCACGTGCTGGTCGTCATGTCGAACAGCGGCTTGCCGGAGGCGGGGGACGCCGTCATGACCTTTCCTCCGGACGTGGTGGGGGACCCGGCCACGTACGCCGCTGCCGCCAACGTGCGCGACCCGGACGGGACGCCGTCGGAGGACCTGGCCCGCGCGCGACGCGACCTCGCCGTGAGCGGGTACCTGCGGCTGCGCTCTGCCGTGGAGGCCGGCGATGGTGAGGCGCTGCGGCGGTTCCACGAGGCGGCGGGCGCGCTCGTCTCGGAGAGGCTGCCGCGCTGGCGGGAGCTGCTGGCCGCGGGGCCGGGTGCGCAGGCGGCGCTCAGCGCCACGCACGTGGAGGCGCTGGCGGCCGGGTCGGTCGCACACCTGGCGGGAGCGACGGTCCGCGCGCTCGACGGCCGGCCGAACACGACCCTGGGCATGTGCGGCTACCTCCACCCCTACCTGCCGTAGCCCACCTGCCCCGCCTCCCCGCCCCGCTGTGGGTACACGAATGGTCGCCCTCCAGTGTCGGAGGGCGACCATTCGTGTACCCACGGCGGACGGGGGAGGGCTACTGCGCCGTGACCTGCTCCCTCGAGGTGAGTGCGGCGGCGTCGTCGGCCATGCCGCCCAGGCTCGGCATCATCGATCCGAGCGCGGGGGCCCAGTCGGCGTAGCGGCCGGGGAAGCAGCGCTCGAGGAGGGCCACCATCGCGGACACCGCGGTCGACGCGCCGGGCGAGGCGCCGAGCAGGCCGGCGATGGAGCCGTCCTTCGACGCGATGACCTCGGTGCCGAACTCCAGCACGCCGCCCTTGCCCTTGACCCACTTGATGACCTGGACGCGCTGGCCGGCGGTGATGGTCTCCCAGTCGTCCGGCTGCGCGGTGGGCATGAAGCGCTGGAGCTCGTGGAACTTGGTCTCCGGCTGCGCGACGACCTGGCCCACGAGGTACTGCGTGAGGTCGAGGTTCTTCACGCCGGCGCCGAGCATCGAGAAGACGTTGTGGGCGCGGAGCGACGTGATCAGGCCCAGGTACTTGCCCTTCTTGAGGTACTTGGGGCTGAACCCGGCGTACGGGCCGAACATCAGGTAGCTCTTGCCGTCCACCACGCGGGTGTCGAGGTGCGGCACGGACATCGGCGGGGCGCCGACGTCGGCCTTGCCGTAGACCTTCGCGTGGTGCTGGGCGACGACCTCCGGGACCTCGGTGCGCAGGAACTCGCCGCTGATGGGGAAGCCGCCGTAGCCCCGGATCTCCTTGATGCCCGACGCCTGCAGGAGCGGCAGCGCGCCGCCACCCGCGCCGACGAACACGAAGCGGGCCGTGACGGTCTTGCTGCGAGTCGGGGCGTTCCACGAACGGTCGCGGAGCGTGAGGCGCCAGCGGCCGTCGCGGAGCTTCTTGAGCCCCTTGACCTCGTGCTCGACGTGCAGCTCGGCGCCCTGCTGGACCGTCAGGCCGACGAGCTTGCGGGTGAGCGCGCCGAAGTCGACGTCGGTGCCGCCGGCGGCGCGCGTCGCCGCGACGGGCTCGCCCGGGTCGCGGGCCTCGACCAGGAGGGGTGCCCACTCCCGGATCACGGCCGGGTCGGTGGTGAACTCCAGGTCGTTGAACAGGGGGTGCTCGCGCAGCGTCTCGAAGCGACGGCGGAGGTAGTCCACGTTCTCCTCGCCGCGCACGAACGTCATGTGCGGCGTGACGTTGATGAACTCGGTGCCCTCCATGAGGCCGGCCGTCAGCAGGTGGTTCCAGAACTCGCGCGAGACCTGGAACTGCTCGTTGATCTTGACCGCCTTGCTGATGTCGATCGAACCGTCCGCGCGCTCGGGCGTGTAGTTCAGCTCGCACAGCGCCGCGTGGCCGGTGCCCGCGTTGTTCCACGGGTTCGACGACTCGAGGGCGACGTCGTCCAGGCGCTCGTAGATCCGGATGGTCCAGGTCGGCTCCAGGAGGCTGAGGAGCGCGCCCAGCGTGGCACTCATGATGCCGCCGCCGACGAGCGCGACGTCGACCTCGTCTCCGGTCCGTGAGTAGGAAGTCACGGGCCATAGACTACGACGCTTGTGAAATACTGAACGAAGTCCGTGACTCAGGTCACAGGGTCCAGGCGCGTGACGTCCCTCACGGTGGATTCGGCGGCAGCGGGCCGGTCACGGCCAGGGGAGCAGCTCCGGGAGGGGCACTTCCGCACCGTCGCGGGTGGCCCGCGGGGTGCGCTCGGGCTCCCGCCCGGCCAGCCACGCGACCACGTCCCGGAGGTCGCCCGCGACGACGGTCTCGCCCGCCGCAGCCTGCGACGCTCCCGTTTCCGCGGCGCCGCCGGTCTCCGGTGCTTCCGTCCCCGCAGCGTCGCCAGCGGGCCCCAACGCAGGGTCCGGCGCCACCGTCACGCCCTCCGGAAGCCGCGGGGCGAGCCAGGTGAGCAGGTGGGCGCACAGCTCGTCGTCCCACGAGTCGACGCCGATCCCGACCTGGGCGTCGACCGAATGGATCCGGACCTCACGCCACCACGCGAACAGACAGTCGTGCAGCACGCCGTCCCGGTAGGCCACCGGCGCCGACCACAGCGGCGCGCCGGGGACGGGCCAGCCGACGGCGTGCCGCTCCCGCACGGCCTCCAGCGCCGCGACATGCTGGGCCGGTGTCAGCGTCGAGTCCGCCTCGATCTCGGCGTCGCGGCCCGCCATGCCTCCGTCGTAGTACGCGACGGTCTCGCCACGGGCGGCGTGCTCCGCCTGGCGGGCGTGCGCGCGGCCGTTCCCCGCCACATGGCCCAGGACGTGACCCCGGGTCCAGCCGGGCAGGGCCGACGGCTCGCGCTCGGCGCCCTCGGGCAGTGCGCGCACAGCCTCGATCAGCGCGTCGAGCGCGGCCGCCGTGTCGGTGAGGATGTGCTGCGTGACCTCGGGGTGGATGGTGCTCGGGTCGGTGCTCATGGCCAGAGGAGTCCCTTCTCCCAGTTGTTCCCGTCCGTGCGGTACAGCAGCCGGGTCTGCCCCTTGTCGTCGCTCGCCTGCCAGAACTCCACCTCGGTGGGCGTGAGCGTGTAGGCGGTCCACGTGGGCGCGACCGTTCCAGGGTCGGCCCGGACGGCGTCGAGCGCGCTCGCGAACGCGGCGGCGTACTCGGCCTGCGACGCGAGCGGCTCGCCCTGCCGGTTCACGAGCCCCGCCGCGCGCGACGGGTCCGGCCGGGCGAGGAAGTCGGCCGCGCTCTCCTCCGGAGCTGCCGGCACCGCCGGGCCCGTCACGCGGACCTGACGGCCGAGCTCGCGCCAGAGGAAGGTGAGGGCGGCGTTCGGGTTCTCGGCGAGGTCACGGCCCTTGCGGCTCGTGGCGTGCCCGGCGAACCACCAGCCGTCCGCGGACACGTCCTTGAGCACGACCGTCCGGGCATGCACGCGCCCGGCGGCGTCCGCCGTGGAGAGCGTCATCGCGTGGGGCGCTTGCAGCCCGGCGTCGACGGCCTGGTCGAACCAACGGACGAACAGGTCGTGCGGCGTGGGCGGCGTGTCCTCTGGATCGAGCGCCGGAAGACCCTTGCCGAAGGTGGGCAGCGCGCGGACGCGTTCGCGGAACGTGGTGCTCGACGGTGGTGCGGTACCCGGGTGCATCGGTTCTCCTTGGGGGAGTGGGTGACGGGGTCAGGGCTGGGCGGGGTCGGGGAGGCCGGCCCCGAGCAGCGCGACGAAGCCCCGGATGGCGGAACGCATCGCCTCGGGATCCTGGGTGGCGCGGGACAGGACGTACCCGCCCTGGATGACGGCGACGGCCGCGTGCGCACGGTCGGCGGCGGCCTCCGCCGGCAGGCCGGTCTCGCGGAGGACCGCCGCGACGTCGTCGAGCAGGCCCGTGAAGTAGGTGGCGACCTCGCCGCGCAGCTCGTCGTCCGTCATGACCGCCTCGTCGGCGGTGAGGCGGCCCACCCGGCAGCCGGCGAGAGCCTCCCGCGGCCGCTCCAGGTACGCGATCACGCGGTCCAGCGCCGGCCCGTCGGCGCGCAGCTGAGCACGTGCGCCCTCGAGGACCTGGGCGGCGGTGGCGGTGACCGCGGCGAAGGCGAGGTCGTGCTTGGTGGGGAAGTGGTGATAGAGGCTCCCCTGACCCACACCGCTCGCCGTGAGCACCTCCCGCGGGCTCGTCGCGCCCACGCCCTGTTGTGCGAACAGCTGCTGAGCGGCCTCGACGAGCCGCGACCGGGAGTCGACCATGCCGCCACCATACCTACCTCCAGGTATGGTCGCAAGAAATGATCCCGAGCAGTTCTCCCCACCGGGGTACCGTCGCGGGATGAGCCTCAGCGCAGACCTCCAGGTCCGTCGACTCCTGTATGCCGACCTCGACCAGTCCCGGACCCTCGGCGCGGAGGCGTACGGCTCGTCGGGCCCCGCCCCGCTGCCCCCCGAGGAGGAGTGGGCGGCCTCGCCGGGCCGGTCCTGGGGCGCGTTCGACGGCGACGTGCTCGTCGCGCGGCTGACCGTCTTCGGCATGACCTCCTGGTTCCACGGCGACCAGGTGCCGACCGCCGGGGTGGCAGGCGTCGCCGTCGCGCCCGAGCGCCGCGGCGAGGGACTGCTGCGGCCGCTGATGGACGCCGCGCTGGCAGAGGCACGCGGTCTCGGCGAGGCGGTCTCGACCCTGTTCCCCACGGCGCCGGGGATCTACCGCAGCTGGGGCTACGAGATCGTGGGCTCGTTCGACGCGGTCGAGATCGCGTCGCCGGCCCTCCAGCGGGTCGCGGCGGCGCCCGGCGTCGAGCTGCGTCGCGCCACGCCGTCGGACCTCCCGGTCCTCGCCGAGGTGCACGCCCGGTGGGCGTCGGCGCAGAACGGGCCGCTCGCCCGGGCGGAAGCCCCCTTCAGCACCGACCAGGGGTGGCTGGAGGACTACACGGGCGTGACGGTCGCCGTGGAGGACGGCGTGATCACCGGGTTCACCACCTGGGACCGCGGGCAGGGCTACGACCCCCGCAGCGCCGTCATCCAGGCCGACGACCTCGTCGCCCTCACCGGTGGTGCCGCCCGAGCGCTCTGGCGGTTCCTCGGGGCGTCGTCGTCCGTGGTGGGGAGGGTGCGCGTGGCGACGTCGGGCCTGGACCCCGCCTGGCACGTGCTGCCCGACCTCACCACGACGGTCGTCCGCACCCGCCCCTACATGCTGAGCGTGCTCGACGTGGCAGGCGCGCTCAGTGGCCTGCGGCTCGCGCCGCTCACGGCGCGGCTGCCGTTCGCGGTCCGGGGTGCGAGCCTGGACGGCGCCTACGTGCTCGAGGTGGCCGACGGCGTCACGGTCGCCTCTCCCGACCCGTCACCGGGGGGCGGGGTCGCGCCGGGCAACGAGGGCGCTGGCGGCGGACACGGCCGCCCCGTGTTCTCCGCGCGCGGCCTGGCGCAGCTGTACGCGGGCGCTCAGTCGGCCGCGAACCTGCGCCTCGCGGGCGAGCTCACCGGCCCGGCGGACGACGACGCGACGTGGTCAGCCCTTTTCGGCGGACGGCAGGTACACGTCCGCGACTACTTCTGACCTGTCCCGCGCGCCCGGCGCCGAACCGACGACAAACTGCCGAAGTGATGTGCGCGCCCGGCGCCGAACCGACGACGAACTGCCGAACCAATGTGCGCGCCTCCGACAGACCGGCGACGCGGGCGCCGAGCCGCCGGCGCAACAGCCGCTCAGGAGGGCTCCGCCGGGGCGGCCGGCCCGCCCGGGCCCGCCGGGACGCCGTCGGCCGCGGTGTCCTCCTCGACGAGGTCGAGCTGGAAGCGGGCGACGTCGCGCCAGCCGCCCAGCTTCCAACCGATCCGCTCGAAGGTGCCCACGCGGCGGAAGCCGAGCGACTCGTGGAGGCGCTCGCTCGCCTCGTTGGGCAGGGCCACGCCGGTGACGATGCGCCGGTAGCCGCGGCGGCGCAGCCGGGCGAAGAGGGCCTCGTACAGCCGGCGCCCCGCGCCCCGCCCCCGCGCGTCGGGCGCGAGGTACACGCTCGTCTCCACCGACCAGCGGTACGCCGCCCGGGCGGCGTACGGGGTGGCGTAGGCGTAGCCCACGACCCGCCCGTCGAGCTCAGCGACGAGCCAGGCGTGCCGCTGCTGGTACGTCTGGATGCGGTGCGCCATCTCGTCGGCGTCCGGCGGCTCGGCCTCGAAGCTCACCCACGTGTCGCGGACGAACGGCGCGTAGATGGCGGCGCACGCACCGGCGTCGTCGACCGTGGCGTCCCGGATGGTCAGCGAGATCGCCGCCCCCGGACGGGGTCCGTCCGCATCCTCGCGGGGAGCGTGTGTCAGGTCCATGTGCGGCATCCTGCCCGAACGGTGTGACGGGGCATAGCGTGACCGGGTGACAACCTCAGCGGCACCGGAACCAGCAACCCCTCTCCAGCGCCGCGTGCTCGTGGTCGCGATCCTGGCGTCGTTCGTGTCGTTCCTCGACGGCACGGTCGTCAACGTGGCCCTGCCCGCCATCGCGGCGGAGCTGGGCGGCCCCGGCGCAGGCGGCCTGGCGCTCCAGCAGTGGGTCGTGGACGCGTACCTCGTCACGCTCGGCGCGCTCATCCTCGTGGCGGGCTCGTTCTCCGACGTCCACGGGCGGCGCCGGGTGCTCGTGGTCGGCCTGGCGGGGTTCGCCGCGGCGTCCGTGCTCTGCGCCGTTGCGCCCACGGGACCCGTGCTCGTCGTGGCGCGGGCCCTGCAGGGCGTGGCCGGTGCGCTGCTGGTGCCGAGCTCGCTTGCCCTCATCATCTCGGCGTACAGCGGGGCGGCGCAGGGCCGTGCCATCGGCCGCTGGACCGCCTGGACCGGCACGGCGATGATCGTGGGCCCGCTCGTCGGCGGGCTGTTCGTCGACACGCTCTCGTGGCGCTGGGTCTTCTGGATCACCTGCCCGTGGTGGCGCTGACGCTGTGGCTGGTGCGCGGGGTCCCGGAGTCCTCCGGCGACGCCCGCCGCCGCATCGACGTCCGGGGCGCCACCCTGGTCGCGCTCGGTCTGGCCGCGACCGTGTACGCCCTGATCGAGGGCGGCCGTCTCGGCTGGGGCGCCGCCGCGGTGTGGGGTCCGCTCGCCGCGGGCGTCGTCCTGCTCGTGGTGTTCTTCGCGTGGGAGCGCCGCGCCGAGGACCCCATGCTGCCGCTGCGCCTGTTCTCCTCCCGCAACTTCGCCTGGGGCAACCTGGCCACGGCGGCCGTGTACGGCGCCCTCGGCCTGGGCGGGTTCGTGGTGACGCTGTTCCTGCAGCAGGTCGCCGGCTACAGCGCGACGTGGGCCGGGCTCGCCCAGCTGCCCACGACCTTCGCCATGCTCGCGCTGTCCACCCGGTTCGGCACGCTCGCCGGCCACCACGGCCCGCGGCTCTTCATGACCGCCGGGCCCATCCTCGCGGGGGTGGGCTACCTGCTCCTCCTCACCACCGACGAGACCGCCTGGTACCCCACGCAGGTGCTGCCCGGGCTCCTGCTGTTCGGCCTCGGCCTCGCGGTGACCGTGGCTCCGCTCACCTCGGCGATCCTCGGCGCCGTCCCCGCCGACGACGCGGGCATCGCGTCGGCCGTCAACAACGCCGTCGCGCGCGTGGCCGGGCTCGTCGTGGTCGCCTTCGCCGGCGTGATCCTCGGCGGTGCGCTCGACGTCGGCTCGTTCCACCGCGGTCTGGTCGTCACGGGCGGGCTGCTCGTGCTCGGCGGCCTGATCAGCTGGGTGGGGATCCGGAACCCGCGGCCCGCCTGATCTCGTCGAGGAGCGCCTCGGACCGGTCGAGGTCCTCCTGGAACCGCTCGCCGTCGGCGGCGGCCAGCTCCTGGCGGATCGCCACCGACTCGGCCACCTGGTCGAGCGCCTCGGCGCGCTGCCCCAGGCTGCTCAGCACGCTCGCGAGGGTGGCGAGCGACCGGGCCAGGTCGGGCCGGTACCGGTCGGGGTGGCGTGCGGCGAGGTCGCGGTACAGCGAGACGGCCTCGTCCACCGGGCCGACGGCGTCCTCCGGGCGCCCGAGGTCCGTGAACGTGGCGCCCAGGTTGGCGAGGGCGTGCGCGAGGTCGGGGAGGAACCGCGTGCGGTCCTGGTCGACGAGCGGCCGCAGCGTCGCGACCGCCTCGCGCGTCGGGGCCACTGCGGCCTCCAGCCGGCCCAGGTCGGAGTACCGCACGCCGAGGTTCGACAGGGAGCGGGCCAGCTGCTGCGTGTACCGGTCCGGCGTCGTCGCGGCGAGCGTGCGGCGCAGGCCCACAGCCTCCCGCTCGAGGGCGAGGGCGTCGTCGAACATCCCGAGGCGCGAGTACGTGACCCCGAGGTTCGACAGGGCCGTCGCGAGCATCTCCTCGTACCGCACGGGGGAGTCGGCAGCGAGCCCTCGCCGGATCGCCAGCGCCTCGCGCCCCAGCTCGGCGGCGTCCCAGAGCCTGCCCTGCTCCGACCGCACGGCCGCCAGGCCGGACAGGGACCAGGCGAGCTCCCACCGGAACTGGGGGTCGTCCTCGGCGAGCCGGCGGCGGATCGCCAGGGCCTCCTCCGCGGTGCGGACCGCCTCGTCCAGGTTCCCGAGCGCCGTGCACACGTGGCTCACGTTGGAGAGCGCCCGCGCCAGCGAGCTCTCGTGCAGGTCGGGCCGCTGTCGCGAGAGCCGCCGGAGGATCCGCACCGCCTCCCGCGTCGCGGTCAGCGCCTCCTCGGGCCGCCCGCTCTCGACCAGCATCATCTGGTTGGCGAGCACCCCGCCCAGCTCGGCCTCGAACCCCACAGGGTCGCGGTGCGCGAGCCGCCGCAGCACCTTCACGGCCTCACGCTGGTACTTCTCGGCCTGCTCGACGTGACCCAGGTACAGGTACGAGACCGACGTCGCGCGCAGGGCGTTCGCCAGCACGGGCTCGGTCCACACGGCGTCCTCCCGTGGCGCCGCCCGACAGAGGGCGAGGGCCTCGAGCTCGGCGGCGAGCGCGTCGTCGGGCGAGCCGGTGGTGCGCTGGACCACCCCGACGTGCGCCAGCGCCGACGCCAGGCCTTCCCGGTGGCGCCCGGGCGCCCGGCTGAACAGCTCCCGCTGCAGGTGCACCGCCTCCAGGCTGGGCCCGAGCGCCTCGCGGGGGTGCGCGGTGTGCAGGGCTCGCCCCAGGCTCTCGAGGGCCTCCGCCCGCTGCGCCAGGCGCGACGCAGGCAGCGCGGCGGCCTGCCGTCTCGCCAGCTCGGCCACGATGGGCGCCAGCCCAGGGCCGGGCTGCCACGGGAGCAGGGTGCGGATCGTGCCGAGCAGCTCGGGGTCGTCCGGCAACCCGGTCACCACGCGGCGCAGGAGCTGGGTGGGCAGCGTCGCCGCCTCGGCGACCCCCGGGCTGTCGATGTCCAGCCGGCAGGCGAAGGCGGCCACCTGGAACGCCGCCGCGGGGTTCAGGCCGCGGGTGCCCGCCTCCCGCAGCGCCGGCGACGCGCTCAGCCGCCGTGCGACGTGCAGCTCCGCGAGGCGGCCGGGCACGGCGGCCGCGTTGCCCGCCGGGTGAGGTCCGAGACGCTGTCCCATCAGCCAGGCGGACGCGACGGCGTCGTCCAGGTCGGCCAGGCTCGTGGCCGGCGGGGCGGCCGCGGCCCAGCGTGCCCGCTCCAGGTCGAGCAGGTCGGCGAGGCCGCTCGCCGGCTCCACCCGGGCCGAGGGCGTGCCGTCGCGAGCCCGCAGCACGGACACGAGCGCCGCTGCGTGCAGCTCGAGCTGCCGGACCGGCCCGGTCGTCGCTGCCACGGCCGGTGCGGGCACCGCGACCCCGAGGTACCGTCCGAACGCCTCGACGGCCGTGGCGACCGTCTCGGCGGGGGGCATCGTCGTCGCCGCGTTCAGGTGCGTGTGGCTGGTCACCACGGGGTGCTCGGACCAGAGGTCGCTCAGCCAGTGGAGCCGCTGCCACCATGTGCGGCCTGTGCGGGCCAGCAGCAGGACGCGCAGCCGGTTGCGCGCGGCCACCCCGGTGGCGTCCAGGAGGGCGGCGACGCCGGGACGGATCGCCGCCTCGTCGACGACGACGAGGACGGGGCCGCTGTGGAACCTCGACGGGCGGCAGACGTCCGCCACCGACTCGGGGGAGTCGTCCGGGCCTACCCACAGGCACCGCCACCGGGCCCGGACGAGCCGTGCGGTCAGCTCGACGGCGAGCCGCGTCTTGCCCACCCCGCCCTGGCCCGTGAGGAGCCGCACCTGCGCGGGGGCGCGGTCGCGGGACCAGGCCAGGAGGTCGGCCAGCTCGGCGTCCCGGCCGCCGAACGGCACCACCCGGGCGACGGGGTCGAGGAGGCCGAGGGGTCCCGGAGCCACCGCGACGGTGGCGCGGGTGTCGTCGTCCGGCTGTGCGCTCGGTTGTCCTCGGCTCACGGGGACCTAGTGTCCCGTCTCACCACCCGCAGGGCCATAGCCTGGGCCGATCTATCGGTACGGATGTTTCGAAAATGCCTGGGCGCCCGCCGACGCGGCGTGGGACGGTCGGGCCATGGTTGCCTTCATCTCCCACGTCACGGTCGACTGCCGTGACGCCTACGCGCTCTCCGAGTGGTGGAAGCCGGTCCTCGGCTACGCCGACGTGCCCGGCGACCCCAACGAGCCAGGTCACGAGGAGTGCATGATCGTGGACCCCTCCGGCGACGGGCCCGACGTCCTCTTCATCGAGGTGCCCGAGCCCAAGAGCGTCAAGAACCGCCTGCACCTCGACCTCCGCCCGCGCGACCTGCCGCAGGAGTCCGAGCTCGCCACCCTCGTGGCGCACGGCGCGACCGTGGTGGCCGACCGCCGCGGGATCTACGGCCCGGGAAGCGGCTGGGTCGTCCTCGCCGACCCCGAGGGCAACGAGTTCTGCCTCCTCAAGTCGCCCGCCGAGCGTGCGGCGTACGCGGCGGAGCAGGGCAGCGACGCGTGAGCCTGGAGATCCGGGCCGAGACGCCCGCGGACTTCCCCGCCGTGCGCGACCTGCTCGTGGCCGCCTTCGGCGAGTCCCGCGTGGCCGACGGCGTCGAGCGCATCCGTGAGTCATGGGTCTACCGCCCGGCCACGTCGCTCGTCGCGGTGTCCGACGACGTCGTGGCCGGCTTCGTCATGATCACCGGCTGCTCCGTGGTCGGAGAGAGCGGCGAGCGGACCGCCGCCATGCTGACCCCGCTCGGCGTGCTGCCCGCGCGGCAGCGGCAGGGCATCGGTGCGGCCCTGGTGCGGGAGGCGCTCGCAGGCGCCGACGCGGCGGGCGAGCCGTTCGTGGTGCTCGAGGGGAGCCCCGCCTACTACGGGCGGTTCGGGTTCGAGACCGCGCGCGACCACGGCCTGCTGATCCACCTGCCCGAGTGGGCGCCGCCCGAGGCTGCCCAGGTGCGGCTGCTCCAGGCGTACGACCCGGCGGACCCGACCCTGCGCGGCACCATCGTCTATCCGCCGGTGTACGGGTGACGCTGCTGCGGGCTGGGGTCGTGATCATCGTGAGACTCGCGATAGTTGACGGCGCGCCAGGGCCCCCCTAGTTTATCGCTAAATCCCGCACGGGATAAGGATGCGACGCACCGCTCGCGTCCGTGTGCACGGTTCCGGTCATGGACGACAGGAGCTGTCCGCAAGGGAGGAACCTTGATGCGTTTCGCGCGACCGAAGTTGTCAGCTCTTGTCTTGGCTGCCGTGGTGTCAGTGGGACTTGGTGGATGCACCCCTGGGGACGAGGAGGTCCCTCCGGGTGAGGTCGTCATCCCCGAGGGTGATCTCGCCGACCAGTCGGGAACGCTGACCCCCAGCAACCCGACGGAGCTCTCCGTCTGGATCACGGCTGCCGCGCAGGCGCCTGCTCCCGACAACAAGATCACCAAGCTGATCGAGGAGCAGCTCGGTGTCACCCTGAAGTACGAGATCGTCACCCCGGACAACGTCGACCAGAAGATCGGCGTCATGCTCGCGGGCGGCGAGTTCCCCGACCTTGTCGGCACCAGCGACCTGGAGATGCGCCTCCTGGAGGGCGGCGCTCTCCTGCCCCTCGACGACATGCTGGCCACGGGGGACTACCCCAACCTCGCCACGCACGTGGAGGAGGACATCAAGAAGATGAGCTACTCGGGCACGGAGGTGGACCCGGGCCTGTACATCATCCCGAACTACAACCGCTTCTACGGCGACATCACGGGCGGCACGTACTACGGCCCTGCCTTCTGGATCCAGAAGCGCGTGCTCGCGGACGCCGGCTACCCGGAGCTCGAGAACATGACCCTCGAGCGCTACTTCGAGCTCATCGAGAACTTCCAGGCCAAGAACCCCGAGACGAACGGCGCTCCGACCGTCGGCTTCGAGCTGCTGGCGTCCGAGGGCCGCGAGTGGGGCATGACCAACCCGCCGGCGCTCCTGGCAGGTTCCCCGAACAACGGTGGCGTCATCGTCGACGAGAACAACACCGCGGAGATCTACGCCGACAAGGACATCGCGAAGGACTTCTACAAGGTCCTCAACGAGCAGTACGACAAGGGTCTCGTCGACCGTGAGTCCTTCACCCTGACGTTCGACCAGTACACCGCGAAGCTGGCGACCGGCACTGTGCTCGGCATGCACGACCAGGGCTGGAACTTCCAGACCGCCACCCAGTCGCTGCAGAGCGCCGGCATGGACGAGTACACCTACGTGCCCCTCATGCCGACGTACGAGGGCGTGAAGCCCTGGTACGCCGACCGGGACGTCATGAACACCAACCAGGGGTTCGGCGTCTCCACCTCCAGCGAGCAGCCGGAGAAGGCGCTGAAGTTCCTCGACCTGATGCTCAGCGAGCCGTGGCAGAAGGTGCTCTCCTGGGGCATCGAGGGCGAGGACTACCAGGTCGGCGACGACGGCGTCTTCTTCCGTACGGACGAGCAGCGGGCGAACGCCCGCGACACCACCTGGCGTGCCTCCAACCGCCTCGAGGCGCTGCTCGAGATGCTGCCCAAGCACCAGGGCCAGTTCTCCGACGGCAACGCCTACGGTCCCGACGACCAGCCGGCGGAGTTCTTCGCGACGCTGACCGACTACGACAAGGGCTTCATGGAGAAGTACGGCAAGAAGACCTGGCGCGAGTTCGTGAACGAGCCGCCGGAGAACCCCGCGTACTACCCGGCGTGGAACATCACGCTCTCCGACGACGCCAACGAGGTCAACCAGCAGCTGACCGACGCGAACGTGCAGCACCTGCCGAAGATCATCGCGGGTGAGCCGTCCGAGTTCGAGGCGAACTGGAAGGCCTACCTCGACGCCATCGACAAGGTCGACGTCGCGGTGTACGAGGAGGCGATCAACGCCGGCATCAAGGACCGTCTGGCCAACTGGTAACAGTCAGTCCGAGAACGCGTCGTGCTGGGGGCGTGCCCCCACCACGACGCGTTCTCGATCACCACCCACTGCTCCTGACAACGAGGTTGGACAGATGACGGACGCCCCGGTCACAACGCTTGTGGCCGCCACCGGGCTCGACCCGGACCCGGAGCCCGCGAACGGCTCCCGCTCCGCGAAGCGCAAGGCGCGGAAGAAAGCAGCGAACGAACCCCGGCGCAAGATCACCTGGGACAGGATCTGGGCGCAGCGAGTCCTGCTCGCGATGGCCGTCCCGCTGCTGCTGTACCAGATCCTGTTCAAGTACGTCCCGGTCTACGGCTGGGCGATCGCCTTCCAGGACTACAAGCCGGGCCGCGGCGGCATCTGGGAGCAGGAGTGGGTCGGCCTCGAGAACTTCGTGGACCTCTTCACCGGTGTCAACGGGGAACGGTTCGCCCGGGTCGTGGTCAACACGATCGGGCAGTCGGTCCTGACGCTGGTCGTCGGGACCCTCGGGGCCATCGTCCTGGCGCTGCTGCTGAACGAGGTCAAGAGCCTGCCGTTCAAGCGGGTCATGCAGAACATCACCTACATGCCCCACTTCCTCAGCTGGGTGATCGTGGCGAGCCTGGCGTCGGTGGCGCTGTCGCTGCCGTCGTCCGGCGGGTTCATCAACCAGGCCCTGCTGAGCCTGAACCTCGTCGACGAGCCGATCCTGTTCCTCACCGAGCCGAACTACTTCTGGGGGATCGTCGCCGGGACGAACCTGTGGAAGGAGCTGGGCTGGAACACGATCCTCTACCTGGCCGCGATCACCGCCATCGACCCCACCCTGTACGAGGCCGCCGAGGTCGACGGAGCCGGCCGCTATCGCAAGATGTTCAGCATCACGCTCCCCGGGATCATGCCCACGATCGTCGTGCTGCTCATCATCAACAGCGGCTGGATCCTGTCCACCAACTTCGAGCTGCCGTACTTCCTCGGCAACGGCCTGGTCTCCGAGACGGCCGAGACCATCGACGTCTTCGTGCTGCGGTACGGCTACGAGCTCGGCAACTACAGCCTCGCCGTCGTCGCGGGCATCTTCAAGACCGTCGTCGCCATCATCCTGGTGGGCTCGGCGAACCTGGCGGCCAAGCGCCTCAACCAAGAGACCCTGGTCTAGGAGGACTTCATGTCAAGCACCCTTGCCGCGAAGCCCCTGGCGCCGCCGGCACGACGACGCCGGTCGTTCCGCCGGCGGTGGCCGGCCGAGCGGATCATCTTCACGACGCTCAACACGACCTTCCTGCTGCTCCTCGCGGCGCTCATGATCTACCCGCTGCTCAACACGCTCGCCATCTCGCTGAACGACGGCATGGACGCCGTCCGCGGCGGGATCGGCATCTGGCCCCGGGCGTTCTCGCTGAAGAACTACGAGGTCGTGCTCGGCATGCACACGATCTATCAGGCGTTCTTCATGAGCGTCCTGAAGACGGTCGTGGTGGTGGCGACCAACCTGCTGTTCACCTCGATGCTCGCCTACGCGCTCAGCCGCAACGAGTTCATCTTCCGCCGCCCGATCACCCTGATCTTCGTGCTGACGATGTACTTCGACGCCGGGCTCATCCCCAACTACCTGCTCATCAGGGACCTGGGCATGCTGAACACCTTCCACGCCTACTGGGTGCCGGTGATCATCAGCGCGTTCAACCTGATCATCCTGCGCACGTACATGAAGTCGATCCCCGACGAGATCATCGAGTCGGCACGGATCGACGGCGCGGGCGAGTTCCGCACGTGGTGGCAGATCGTGATGCCGCTGTGCAAGCCCACGCTGGCCGTGGTGGGTCTGTTCGTGGCCGTGGGCAGCTGGAACTCCTGGCTGGACACCCTGCTGTACAACTCCGGTGAGCAGTGGCTGTCCACCCTGCAGTACGAGCTGCAGAAGCTGCTGGCCAGCTCGATGAACGCCGGCGCGAACGGCGGCGTCGCGGGCAGCGCGGCCTCCGTGGCACAGGGCGGGCAGGTCACCACCCCCATCGCGCTGCGGTCGGCGATCACCGTCGTGGCGGCCGTCCCGATCCTGTTCGTCTACCCGTTCCTGCAGAAGCACTTCGTGTCCGGTCTCATGATCGGCTCCGTGAAGGGCTGACGGCGTCGGCATCCCGTACATCACGGGATGCCGGCTCCGCGCCCTCAGGCCGCACCTCTGTGCCCGCTGAAAGGTTCCGACCATCTTCCGGTTCAACCCCGCCTCGCGACTGTGGCGCACCCTGGACGCGCTCGGCTCCGTCATCGTGATCAGCATGTTCTGGCTCGTGAGCCTCACCCTGGTCGTGACGGCGGGAGCGGGGACCGCGGTCGCCTACGAGGTCTGCCGCCGGTACGTCCTGGGCAAGGACGCGGGCCTCCTGGCCGTCGCTGCGAAAGCCTGGCGGCAGAGCTGGAGGCAGGCGACCCTCGTGGGCCTGCTGGCCGTCCCGGTCGCGGCCATCGGCATCCTCACGTTCTCCTACCTGCCCACCCTCGGGCTGGCCGAGGTCCTGATACCGCTCGTCGTCGCCGGCCTGTTCCTCGTGCTCCTGCTCTTCTGGTGCCTCCCCCTGACCGCTCGCTTCACCAACCCCACCAGGCGCCAGGTGCGTAACGGGTTCATCCTGGGGCTGACGACGCCCAGCCTGACGTTCCTGCTCGGGATCGCGCTGCTCCTCGGGGGCGTCGCCGTGTGGAACTTCATGCCCGCGGTGTTCGTGGTACCTGGCCTGATCCTCCTATGGTGGTGCTACCTCCTCGAGCGGTTCTTCGTCGCCCGGGGATTCGTGCAACCGGAGCCGGAAGCGGCCGAGGTCTGACGCCCGTGCCGGGCGACACAGTCGCCGTGAGCGGACCGGCGGAATGGGCAGGAGCATGCCGATGGTGACGATGTCCGAGGTCGCGCGCGCCGCTGGCGTCTCGAGCATGACCGTGTCGAACGTCCTCAACGAGCGACGGCCCGTCGGGGCGTCCACGCGGGCCCGCGTGCTGGCCGCGGTCGAGGAGCTGGGCTACGAGGTGAACCTGACCGCCCGGCACCTGCGGGCCGGCCGGACCGAGACGATCGCGCTGATCGTGCCGAGCTTCCACGACTACTTCGGCGAGCTGGCCGACGAGATCGCGCCGCTCGTCGAGGCGGAGGGCCGCCACCTCGTCCTGGAACGGACCGGCGCGAGCCCGGATTTCGAGATGGAGACGCTCAGCGTCGCGCGGATGCAGATGTACGACGGCGTCCTGCTGTCGGTCGCCGGTCTGGACCGCAAGCGGCTCGAACGGGTGCGCACCACCAAGCCGATCGTGCTCCTCGGTGAGCGTGACGTGCCCGACCGCTTCGACCACGCCCGCCTCGCCAACGAGGAGGGCGCGCGCCTCGCGACGGCGCACATGATCGAGGGCGGCTCGCGCCGCATCGTGGCGCTGGGCTGCACGCTCGAGTCCGAGCACAAGATGGCCTCGGACCGCCGCGTCGGCTGGGAGCAGGCGCACCTCGCCGCCGGCCTGCCGGTCGACGAGCGCTACGTGGTGCCGATAGAGCCGTACTCGTCGCAGTCCGCGCGCGAGGCGCTGCTCGCCGTGATCGCGTCGGGCCTGTCGTTCGACGGCGTCTTCGCCGCGACCGACGTCATCGCCCTGGGTGCGGTGGCGGCACTCGCGGACAGCGGTCTGCGGGTACCCGACGACGTCCAGCTCGTCGGCTTCGACAACCTCGACGTGTCGCGGTTCGTGCCGCCGGGCATCACGTCGGTGGACCCGAACCACCCGGAGCTCGCACGGATCGCCGTCGGGCTGCTGCACCGCAGGATCGCCGACGGCGACGCGCCCGCGGAGCACCGCGACGTGCCGGTCCGACTCGTCGTCCGCGGCTCCACGCGTCCCCGACGATGACCGTGCGCGCCGGCGCGCGACCCACCCAGGCACCACACCTCGACGCCGTTCCCGGACGCCGCTGGTCAAAGGCGGTTAGGTTCGCCTAACCTTCCTCCCATGGGCTATAAGGGACGCAAGGCCGTCGACCCGCACGTCATGGTCGCCGAGGTCGTCAGCACCACGCTGGTCACGCCGGGCATGGCCCGCGTGACGCTCGGGGGTGAAGGCATCGCCGCGCTCACCCTCCAGGGGTTCGACCAGTGGTTCCGACTGTTCCTCGGGCGTCCCGGGCAGGACATGCTGCGCCTGCCCACGCGCACCTCGAACCTGGGCTGGTATGCGCAGTACCTCGCGACGCCCAAGCCCAAGCGGCCCTGGGTCCGGTCGTACACGATCCGCGCGGCGCGCCCCGAGGTCAACGAGATCGACGTCGACTTCGTGGTCCACACCGCCGACGACGGCACCGTCGGCCCCGGCTGCGGCTTCGCCACGGGCTGCTCCGTGGGCGACCAGGTCGGGATCCTCGACCAGGGCGTGGGCTACAACCCGCGCCACGACCACGACTGGACGCTCCTCGTCGCCGACGAGTCGGGCCTGCCCGCCGTAGCCGGCATCTGCGAGTCGCTGCCTGCCGGCGCTCGCGGCCTCGCCATCGTCGAGGTCGGCACCGACGCGGACCGGCAGGAGTTCCGTGCGCCGGCCGGCGTCGAGGTGCGATGGGTCGTCCGCGACACCGTGCCCGACGGCGGCCGGGCGGCTCTCCTGTCCGCCCCCGGTGCGGGGGTCGGTGTGGGCGCCGGTGCTGTGCCCGGTGCGGTGCGTGGCGGGGGGACTGCTCCGGCGGGGTCTGCCCCGGCGGGGACTGCTCCGGCGGGGTCTGCCCCGGCGGGGGCTGTTCCGGTGGGGGCGACCCTCGTCGCGGAGGCGACCGAGGACGCCGTCGGGCACCATGCCGTTCCGGGGGCGGCGGCGCTCGAGGCGCTGCGCGCCGCCGAGCTGCTCGACGGGACCGTCTACGCGTACGCGATCGGTGAGTCCTCGCTGGCCACGGGCGCGCGCAGGCACCTGGTCAACGAGCGCGGTGTGCCCAAGGGGCACGTGGACTTCGTGGGCTACTGGCGCCACGGTCACGCGGCGCAGTAGGCGCCCTGCCCGGCGTTCGACGGGCAGCGCTCCGGCTGGTCCGCGCGATCGGCAGTTCGGTGGGGGTTGGGGCGGTGGGAAGGCCGGCCACCCCCCCCACAAACCATACACTCAGGGGGTTGATGGGCCCGCGCTCGGGGGGGGCCGCGCCCGCGGCGGGGGGGGGGGGGCGGGCCCGCCCCCCCGCCCCCCCCCCCACCGAACTAACGATCACGTCTGGAGTTTCATCGGCGCCGGAGCCCGACCACATGCCGCGGATCCCGGGCGTCGTACACAGCCTGTGTCCGGACCCGCTGCGCCCTCCGGCGGGCTCCTTCACGCTGGCCGCATGGTCCACATCCCGTCCGAGATCCTCATCGCGCGTGAGCATGACCGCCTCGCGCTCCGCCGAGCGACGCTTTCCGGACAGGTCGAGCGATTGCGGCGTGGCGCCTACCGGCCCGCATCCCCACCTGATGCAGCGAACCGGTACGCCGCGGCTCACGAACAGGCTCTCGCGCGCGTCGCCGCGGTGAGCCTGCAACTGGGCCAGGCGTGCGTGAGCCACGAGTCGGCGGCCCTACTCCACGGGCTGCGCCTCTGGCGGCTCCCGGCCAAGGTGCACGTGATCCAGGGCTACAACGCGTCATCTGCCGCGGCTCGGGACATCGCCCGGCACCGTGCTGACCTGAGTGACGACGAACGCGTACTGGTCGGCGGGATCCTCACCACGTCCCTCGAACGCACCGTCGCCGACTGCTGCGCGACCGTGCACCCGCTGCGTGCCCTCGTCATCGTGGACCACGCGCTCGCCCTCGGACTGGACAGGGACGCTGCGCTGGCCTGTGTCGAGGCGCGCCGTGACCCGCGAGGCCGCAACCGAGCCCGGCTGGTGCTGCAGCTCGGCGACCAGGGAGCCGAGTCGGCGTGGGAGAGCAGCACGCGGTACACCGTGCTGCAGGCAGGTCTTCCGCGCCCTGCGACCCAGCTGCCGATCCGGACTCCCTCCGGGACGTACCGCGGGGACCTCGGCTGGGAGGAGCTCCGGCTGCTGGCGGAGTTCGACGGCCGGGTCAAGTACCGGGCCGGCGCGCTCCAGCCCGGGTACGACCCGGAACGCGCCCTGTTCGACGAGAAGCGACGCGAGGACCACATCCGCGAGGAGGGCTGGGGAGTTGTCCGGGTGACCTCCGCAGACCGCCCGGAGCAGGTGGTCGAGCGCATCGCACGCCGGTTCCCGGAGGCCGTCCGGGCGGCGATGCGGCCCGTCCGGCTGCTACCGCACCCCTCCACGGAGCGGCCGTTACCCACGTGGGCCGCAGGTGATCGGTAGTTCGGTGCGTGTTCGGCAGTTCGAACTGCCGAACACGCACCGAATTGCCGATCACGGCTGGGGTGACAGCGACGGTCCCGCCGGGCCCGCCGTGCGCGCGGGTCAGCCCACCAGCTGGACCTCGTGCGGGGTGCGGTTGAGGCGGACGGCGGCGTCGCGGACCGGGTCGACGCCCGGGACCGCCTCGCCGAGCGCGCCCGGGAACGCCACCACGATGTCCTCGATCCGCACGCCGAACCGGCCGGGCAGGTAGACGCCGGGCTCCACGGAGAAGCACATCCCCGCCTCGATCGGCTGCTCCTCGCCCTCCACGAGGTAGGGCGGCTCGTGGGTGGTGAGCCCGATCCCGTGGCCGGTGCGGTGGATGAAGTGCTCGCCGTAGCCCGCGTCGTCCACGACGGCCCGCGCCGCCCGGTCCACGTCCTGGCAGGTGGCGCCCGGCATCACCGCGCGGACGCCGGCCTCCTGGGCGGCGCGGACGACGTCGTGCACCTCCTGCTCCTGGGCCGACGGCGGCCCCACGTGCACCGTCCGCGTCGTGTCGGAGCCGTACCCGTCGCGCAGGCCGCCGAAGTCGAGCACCACCATGTCGCCGTCGGCGATGACGTGGTCCCCGGCGTCGTGGTGGGGGTCGGCGCCGTTCTCGCCGGCGCACACGAGCGTGAAGTCCACCTGCTCGTGGCCGTGCTCGCGCAGCAGGCGGCCGAGGTCGGTGGCGACGTCGCGCTCCCGGCGGCCGGCGAAGGGCAGCCCGCACACCGCCAGGAACGCCGCGTCCGCCGCAGCCCCCGCCGCGGCCAGCCGCCCCACCTCCTCGGGCGTCTTGACCGCGCGCAGCATGGGCAGCGCCCGCGTGAACGCCTCGTACGACGTTCCCGGGAGGGCGCGCTGCAGCCCCAGCACGTGCATCGCCCAGGTGGCATCGGTGACGGCGTAGCGCCCACCTCGCCGTAGCAGCCGTCCGGCCGCCGCGTACTCGTCCTCGCCGTCCGTCCACTCCACCGCGTCGAGAACGCCACCGGTCCCGAGGGCCAGGTCGTGCGCCTCGAGCCGCGGCACCACCGCCACGGGATCGCCGTCCGCCGGGATGACCAGCAGGGTGAGCCGCTCCGTGACGGCGGACGGCGTGTAGCCGAGGAAGTACAGCAGGTCGGGACCGGGTGCGACGAGGACGCCGTCCAGCCCGGCCCGGGC
Organism: Antribacter sp. NEAU-D49; assembly: GCF_057158775.1. Lineage (NCBI taxonomy): Bacteria > Bacillati > Actinomycetota > Actinomycetes > Micrococcales > Promicromonosporaceae > Antribacter > Antribacter sp. NEAU-D49. The sequence continues at coordinate 80,287 of NZ_JBXTSN010000002.1, forward strand.
GGCCTGCGCGGCGGCGCGGGCCCGGCGGTCGGCGTGCTCCGCGGGGGAGAAAGGGGTCATACGGTCAGCGTGCCACGAGCCCCCGCCTCAGGACCCCGCCGCCGTCCCCTCGGCCGCGAACGCCTCGGCCATCGCCTTCTCGTCCGCGTACATGAGCTCCCAGTGGTGCCCGTCGGGGTCGGCGAACGCCCGCGAGTACATCCAGCCCATGTCCTGGGCCTCCATGGTCTCGGACCCGCCGGTGGCGAACGCCTTCTCGGCGAGCTCGTCGGCCTTCTCCCGGCTGTCGACCTCGATCGAGGTGATGACCTCGATGCCGTCGGTCGCCACGGGGCGCTTGGTGAACGTGGTGAAGAAGTCCTTGCGGAGCAGCATCACGGTGACGCCCTCCTCGATCACCACGGCAGCCGCGTTCTCGTCGGTGAACTGCGGGTTGATCGAGAACCCGAGGCCCTCGTAGAACGCCTTGGACGCGTCCAGGTCGGCGACGGGAAGGTTGACGTAGATCGGCATCGCTCTCTCCTTCGGGAGGTGTGTTGTCGTACCCCGTCCGACGGACGGGGCGGGCGGAAATCATCGGTCAGGTCTCGACGGCCACCTCGTCGGCCGACTTGTCGGGCCGCCAGCCCCGCCACACGGGGTGCCGCAGCCGGCCGGCGCCGCCGTCGGTCCACTCGGTGTAGGCGACCTCGCCCACCAGCCGGGGCGTCACCCAGCGGGCGTCGACGGCGTCCACGCGCGGGACGTCGTCCACCGGGGGTGTCTTGCGCTCGATGGCCGCCAGCCGCGAGACCACCTCCCGCCGGTCCTTGTCGGTGAAGCCCGTCCCGACGCGTCCCACGAACCGCAGCACCGTGGCGTCGTCGCCGGGGGTCTCGGGGGCGGTGGGGACGGCGAGGAGCAGCCCGCCCGCCCGGCGGTCGTCGGTGCGCCCGCCCGCGGACCGCAGGGGCCGCCAGCCCACCACCACGACCTCCTGCGTCTGCTCGTGCTTGAGCTTGAGCCACTCGCGCGACCGCCGCCCGGGTGCGTAGGTGGACCGGCGGCGCTTGGCGACGACGCCCTCCAGCCGCAGCTCGCGCGACGTGGCGAGCGCGGCGTCCAGGTCGCCGTCGAACGCGGGCGGCAGGTGCACGGGCGGGCGGGCGTCGACGAGACGTTCGAGCTCCGCACGCCGGGCGTCGTACGGCTCGCCCACGAGCGACCGCCCGCCCGCCTCCAGCACGTCGAACAGCATGAGGTCCACCGCCACGCGGCGCCGGGCGCGCTCCACGTCGCCCGGGCGGCGGAGGTTGGCGCGCTGCTGCAGCCGCCCGAAGACGGGCCGTCCGTCCTTGTCGAGCGCCACGATCTCGCCGTCCAGCACCGCGTCGCCGTCCACCATCGCGGCGAGCGCGGCGAGCTCCGGGAACGTGACGGTGAGGTCCTGCCCGGAGCGGCTGATCAGCCGCACCTCGCCACCCTCCACCACGGCCAAGGTGCGGAAGCCGTCCCACTTCATCTCGAAGGCCCAGTCGTCGCCCCCGCGCGGCAGGTCCCCGCCGGAGGGCGCGGTCGCGAGCATGGGCCGCAGGTCGCGCGCCTTCGCGAGGAGGCTGCCCGACGGTGGCGCGCCCCCGGTGGCCGCGTCGCCCTGGTCCGTCCCCGCCCCGGGCGTGGCCGCCTCGGGCGTGGCCGCCTCGGGCGCGCCCGCCTCGGGCGTGGCCGACGACGCCAGGCCGGCCGGGCCGGCGGCTCCGCGGGGCTGGTCCTTGGTGCGGTGGATGAGCCAGGAGTTCTCGTCGTCGCCCCCGCGGCCGCCGGTGCGGATCAGGGCGAGCCGCCGAGAGCCGCGCTCGGGGCTGTGCAGCGTCGCGATCACCTCGTCGTCACGCCACTTCTCCAGGTCGTAGGTGCCGGCGTCCCAGATCGTCACCTCGCCTGCGCCGTACTCGCCCTGCGGGATGGAGCCCTCGAACGACCCGTACTCGAGGGGGTGGTCCTCGGTCTGCACCGCGAGGTGGTTCTTCCCCGGGTCGGTGGGCTCGCCCTTGGGGAGCGCCCAGCTCACCAGGACGCCGTCGTGCTCCAGACGGAAGTCCCAGTGCAGGCGGCGGGCGTGGTGCTCCTGGATCACGAAGGTGGGCGCGCGGCCGTGCGCGGCGGGCTCCGCGGCGGCGTCGGGCACGGGCTCGGGCGTGCGGGAGGCGTCGCGCTTGGAGCGGTACACGGCGAGCCGGTCGAACGTGGCCATGCGCTCCGGCGTCGGCTCGAGCTGGGCGAGGTGCCCGGCCGTGAGGCCGGCGAGCAGGTCGCCGTCCCGCTCGACCCGCTCCAGCACCTCGGGGTACTCGAGGTGGCGCAGGCCCGGGTCGTCGAGCTCGTCCCAGGAGCGGGGCGCCGCCACCGTGGGGTGCTCGCGGCCCCGCAGGGAGTAGGGCGCGATGGTGGTCTTGGCGCTGTTGTTCTGCGACCAGTCCACGAGCACCTTCCCCTCGCGCAGCGACTTCTTCATGTCGCTGACCACGAGGTCGGGGTGCTCGGCCTCCAGGTAGCGGGCGAGCTCCTTGGCCACCGCGGAGACGGCGTCGGAGTCCTGCTTGCCGTCGAGCGCCGCGTACAGGTGGATGCCCTTGGACCCGCTCGTCACGGGGAGCGGGTCGAGGCCCATGCCGACGAGGACGTCGCGTGCCCAGCGCGCCACCTGCGCGCACTCCGGCAGGCCCGCGCCGGGGCCGGGGTCCAGGTCCAGGACCAGGCGGTCCGGGTTGTGCGCCACGCCGGTGCGCCCGAACTGCCACTGCGGAACGTGGATCTCGAGGGTGGCCGTCTGGCCGAGCCAGGTGAGGGTGGCCAGGTCGTTGACGAGCGCGTACTCGTTGGTGCCCGACCGGTGCTGGATCGCCCGGCGCTTGACCCAGTCCGGGGTGGAGGCGTCGAGGTTCTTCTGGAAGAACATCTGGCCCTCGACGCCGTCCGGCCAGCGCTTGCGGGTGGCCGGACGGTTGGCGGCGTGCGCGATGAGCACGGGCGCGATCTGGGCGAGGTAGTGGAGCACCTCGCCCTTGGTGGTGCCCGACGCCGGGTAGAGCACCTTGTCGAGGTTGCTCAGCCGCAGGCGCCGGCCGTCCACGTCGACGGTGCGGGTCTCGGACGCAGCCATGTGGCCATACTGGCCCGCGGGGCCGGACCTCGCCCGGCGCGGGCGACGGCGCCGTCGCCGTCGCCGGGCAGTGGGCAAGGTCACGACGCAGATTCACGAAATCGTTGCCGTGTCTTTACCCTCGCAAGGGTTGTGCTCGGCTAGTGTCCAGCGGGTGAATTCGGACGACATCGCGATCATGGACGCCTTCGCCCCGCGTGACCTGGCCGGCCCCGCCCTGGCGGACCGGCCCGAGCGGCTCGTGATGTACGGCGCGAAGTGGTGCCGTGACTGCCGCCGCTCCAAGGCCGTGCTGGACGTCCGCCGGGTCGACTACCTCTACGTGGACCTCGAGGCCGAGCCCCACCGGGCCGACGAGGCGCAGGCGATCAGCGGCCGCACCAACATCCCCGTGCTGGTGTTCCCGGACGGCGCGCACCTGGTGGAGCCCACCAACGCGGAGCTCTGCTCCAAGCTGGACGCGGCCGGCCTCTGACCCGCCCCCCGCGGCGAGGAAAAGCTAGGGCAGGAGCGACAGCACGCCCAGGACGCCGAGTGCCACGGCGAGCGCCACCGACACCCCGATCAGCACGGCGTGCACCGTGAGGAACCGCGTGGCGCGGCCGGCTTCGTCGCGGGAGCGCGGGTCGGCGGCGATGCGCTGCCAGAAGCGGGGCCAGATCAGCAGGTTCCAGGCGGCCGCGACGAGCAGGAGGACGGACCAGCCCACGGGGAGGTTCACGCTCACCAGTATGTCGCGCCACCGGCGGCCGACGGAAAATGGCGCGTCTCCCGCGGCGGGCGCACCATAGAGGTATGAGGGCCATCTGGAAGGGCGCCGTCACCTTCGGTCTCGTCAACGTCCCGGTGAAGCTGTACAGCGCCACCGAGGACCATGACGTGCCGCTGCACCAGGTGCACGACAAGGACGGCGGGCGCATCCGGTACCGGCGCGTGTGCGAGCTCGACGGCGAGGAGGTCGCCTACGAGCACATCGACCGCGCGTACGACGACGGGGAGCACACGGTCGTGCTCACCAAGGAGGACCTGTCCCAGCTGCCGGCGGAACGGGACCGGGAGATCGAGGTGGTCGAGTTCGTGCCGACCGACCAGATCGACCCGATCATGCTCGACCGCACGTACTACCTCGAGCCGGACTCCAAGAGCACCAAGGCGTACGTGCTGCTGCGCCGCACCCTGGAGGAGACGGAGCGCACGGCCGTCGTGAAGTTCGCGCTGCGGCAGCGCACCCGTCTGGCCGCGCTCCGCGTCCGCGACGACGTGCTGGTGCTCCAGACGCTGCTCTGGGCGGACGAGGTCCGCGAGGCGGCCTTTCCCTCTCTCGACGAGCCGGCGAAGGTGAGCGACAAGGAGCTCGCGATGTCTCAGCAGCTGGTCACGAGCTTCGAGGCGGACTTCACGCCCGAGCAGTTCGAGGACGAGTACCAGGTGCAGCTCAAGCAGCTCATCGAGGCCAAGATCGAGAAGGGCGAGGCGATCAGCACGGCCGAGACGTTCGGCGAGCAGGCCGAGGAGGAGGGCGGCGCGCAGGTGGTCGACCTCATGGAGGCCCTGCGGCGGAGCGTCGAGAGCGCCAAGAAGTCGAAGAAGTCGCGGCGCACGGGCTGACGGCCGCACCCGGCCGCACGCGGGCGCCCCTCACCTGGGACGTTCCCGGCTTGTGTCTCGGCGCCCGCTCGGCAAGGGTGGTCAACTGATGAGCCGAGCACACCGCACGCCGCCCCGTTGGGTCCGCTGGACGCTCGCGATCGTCGTGGTCGTCCTCGCCTGCGCCGTCCACGGCCTGGCCACAGCCCGGGCGGAGCTCAGCCTGGGCCCGCACGAGGCGGTCTACGAGGTGACGGCCGACGACGCGGTGGTCGCCGACCTCGGACCCCTCGGGACCCTGCAGATCGACTCCCCGCTGCCGCTGAACCTGGGCGTCCGCGTCACGGTCAAGGAGATCCCGGCCGACCTGACGGCGGTGGACCAGGCAGCCACCCTCGACGCGCTCGCCGGTGACCTGGACTCGTATCTCCAGTTCTTCTCGTCGCCCGCGCAGACGGTCGGGAGCGTCGCCCGGGCTCTCGTCTGGGACGCCGTCCGGAACACGGCGCTGGGGCTGGTGCTCGTGACGGCCGCGTCGGGTGCCCTGTGGCTCCTCCTCGGAGCGGCTCGCCGGGCGGAGCTCGCCGGGGTGCTGGCCCCGCGCACGTGGCAGATCACCGCGGGGGTCCTGGTGGCCGCGCTGGTGTGGGGCTCGTCCACGGCGAGCGGCCCTGCCCGCCCCGACGAGACGGGCCGGCCGGCGTCGCCGGTGTTCGCCGGCACGGCGCTGGAGGGTGCCCGGATCACCGGCCGCCTGGCGGGCGTCATCGACACCTACGGCGGTCAGCTCGTGGGCGTCTACGAGCAGAACGAGGAGTTCTACCTCGACGCGCACGCCAACCTCGTCGCCGCCTGGGACGCGTGGGACGAGAGCCAGGAGGGCGCGGCTGCCCTGCCGTTCGGCGGCCCGACGTCGTCCCCCGCACCTCTGGTGGCCACGTCACCGACGGGCGAGGCGGGGCCGGCGGGCGAGGCGGGGGGCGAGGCCTCGCCGGCGGGCGAGGCGGGGTCCAGCCCCAGCCCGTCGCCGGAGGAGGAGCTGGTCCCGTTCCTCGTGGTGAGCGACCTGCACTGCAACACGGGGATGACGCCCCTCATCCGGGAGGCGGCCCGCCGGTCCCAGGCCGCCGCCGTGCTCAACGCGGGCGACACCACCATGAACGGCACCGGGGTCGAGTCGGTGTGCGTCGACTCCTTCGCCTCGGCGCTGCCTGACGGCGTGCCGATGGTGGTCTCCGACGGCAACCACGACTCGCAGATCACGTCCCGGCAGGAACGTAGCCACGGCCAGATCGTCCTCGACGGCGACGTGGTCGAGGTCGCCGGGGTCCGGATCCTCGGTGACCGGGACCCGCTCGAGACGCGCGTGGGCGCGGGAACCACGGTGGCGCGCGCCGACACGCCCGCGTCGGCGGGGGAGCGCCTCGCCGAGACGGCCTGCGAGGTGGCCGGCGAGGCCGGGATGGACGGGTCCTACACGGGCGAGGACAGGGTGGACCTGCTCCTGATCCACACGCCCGCGGTGGGCCAGCCGTCGCTGGAGTCGGGCTGCGTGCCGTTCCAGGTGTCGGGGCACACGCACCGCCGCACCGGGCCGGAGCCGGTGGGCTACGGGCTGCGCTACGTGAGCGCGAGCACCGCCGGCGCGGCGTCCGGCCAGCCCACCGTGGGGCCGCTGCGCGGCACGGCGGAGCTGACGGTGCTGCGGTTCGACCCGGCCACGCGCCGGTTCGTCGACTGGCAGGTCGTCACGATCGCGCCCGACGCCACCGCGACCGTGTCGGACCGCCAGCCCGTGCCCGACCCCGTGCCTCTGCCGGGCGAGGTCCCCGACCCGGCGCCGACCGTCAGCCCGTCGCCCGCGGCGAGCCCGTCGCCGGACGACACGTAGGCTCGTGTCCGTGGAAGAACCTCCCAACCCGGCCGAGCTGACCGCCGTTGCGCAGGACTACCTCAAGGCGGTGTGGTCCGCCCAGGAGTGGTCGGACGAGAAGGTCACCACCAAGCACCTCGCCGACCGGATGGGCGTGGGAGCGTCGACCGTCTCCGAGACGGTGCGGCGCCTGAGCACGCAGGGCCTGCTCGAGCACCAGCCGTACGGCGGCATCGAGCTGACGGAGACGGGCCGCGGGCTGGCCCTCGCGATGGTGCGGCGGCACCGCCTCCTCGAGACGTACCTCGTGGTCGAGCTCGGCTACGGCTGGGACGAGGTCCACGACGAGGCCGAGGTGCTGGAGCACGCGGTCTCCGACCTGCTCGTCGACCGGATCGACGCGCGGCTCGGCCACCCGTCGCGCGATCCGCACGGCGACCCCATCCCCGGCGCCGACGGGACCGTCGTGCGCCCGCACGCGGTGCCCCTGTCGAGCCTCACGGCCGGGGCGGCCGGCCCCGTGGTGCGCATCAGCGACGCCGACCCGGAGGCGCTGCGCTACCTGGGCCAGATCGGCTTCGACCTGGACGTGGAGGTCGAGGTCGTCGCCCGCCGCGAGTACGCGGGCACCGTCGCCGTCCGCTGGACGCGGCCTGCGGCACGGCCCGACGGCGGCACCCCCGCCGAGCACTCCGCCGACCTCGGGCTCCTCGCGGCCTCGCGCGTCTGGGTCGGGGTGCCGGGGTAAGGTCGTGCGGTAACCCACCTCTCGTCGCCGGTGCTGTCGACGCGGTCCCTCAGATCGATTCGACCCACCGGGAGACGTCATGGCCACCCTCACCGGCGGTCCCGCCGCCGGGCCCACGCTCCGCTCCGCCGCACCGGCCCTCCTGGCGCTGGCGGTGGGCGGCTTCACCATCGGCACCACCGAGTTCGCGGCCATGGGCCTGCTGCCCCAGGTGGGCGCCGACCTCGGGGCCACCGACCCCGAGGTGGGGCACACCATCACCGCCTACGCCCTCGGCGTGGTCGTGGGAGCGCCGCTGCTCACCGTCGCCGCGGCGCGGATGTCGCGCAAGCGCCTCCTGGTTCTCCTGATGGCCGCCTACACGGTCGCCAACGTGCTCTCGGCGGCAGCCCCCAGCATCGAGTGGCTCGTGGTCGGCCGGTTCTTCGCGGGGCTGCCGCACGGCGCGTTCTTCGGGGTGGGCGCGGCGGTGGGCGCCGCCGTCGTGGGCCCGGCCCTGCGGGGCCAGGCGGTCGCCACGATGATGACGGGGCTCACGATCGCCAACGTCGTGGGTGTCCCGCTCGCCACGTTCGTGGGGCAGCAGGCGGGCTGGCGCATGTCGTACGTGGTGATCGGGCTGCTCGGCCTCCTGACGGTCGCGGGGCTCTGGTGGCTGGTCCCCAGCACCGCGGGCGGTACGGGGAACTCGGTGCGCTCGGAGCTGGGGAGCCTGCGCAACCTTCCGCTCTGGGCGGCGTTCGTGGCAGGCTCGGTCGGTTTCGGCGGGCTGTTCGCCGTCTACTCGTACGTGGCGCCCACCATGACCAGGGTGACCGGGCTGGAGGAGGGCCACGTGCCCTGGGTGCTCGCGCTGTTCGGCGTGGGCATGACCGTGGGCACGCAGCTCGGCGGGCGCCTGGCCGACCTGGGCGTCATGCGCGCCGTGGTCATCGGGTTCGTGAGCACGACGGCGTCCCTGGTCGCCTTCGGGCTGACAGGCCACCTGGTGGTGCCGGCGCTCGTGTCGCTGTTCCTGCTGGGCGTCACGTCGCAGATGCTCGGGCTGGCGTTCCAGACCCGGCTCATGGACCTGTCACCGGGCGCGCCGTCGCTGGGCGCCGCGCTGTGCCACGCCGGGCTCAACGTGGCGAACGGGGCGGGGGCGTTCCTCGGCGGCGCGGTGATCGCCGGCGGGTGGGGCTACCTCGCCCCCGCCTGGGCGGGGGCGGTCGTCACCGTGCTGGGGCTCGCCCTCCTGCTGGCGTTCGCGCGGCAGCGGGTGGTGCACCCCGCGGCACCCGGGGCGTGACGGATCGGTGACCTGCCTGTCAGCATGGCCCCAGGATGCGGCGGTACGGTTGCCGCACCTGGGTGCCGGCTGGGCCGCCGCCCTGTGCCAACTGTCCCTGCCGGAACCGGCCGAACCCTGGAGCGCCACGTGACCGACAGCACCACCACCGACGGGCCGGAGACCGAGGCGACCGACCTCGACGAGGCGGGCTACGCCGTCGGACCCCGGCCTCTGGGCGACCGGACCTTCGGGATCCTGCTGCTCGTGCTCGGCTTCGTCGGGTTCGGCGCGTCGATGTGGCTCGCCATCGAGAAGTACCTGGTGCTGGTGGAGCCGGAGCACCAGCCGTCGTGCTCGATCAACCTGTTCGTCCAGTGCGGGGCGGCCATGGAGTCGTGGCAGGGCGCCCTCCTGGGCTTCCCCAACCCGTACCTGGGCCTGCTCGCGTTCCCGGTGGTCATGACCACCGGCGTGGTGCTGCTCGTCGGCGCGCGCCTGCCGCGCTGGTACTGGCTGTCGCTCCTCGCGGGCACCGTGCTCGGTCAGGCGCTCATCTTCTTCCTCATGTACACGAGCTTCTACTCGCTGGTGGCGCTCTGCCCCGCCTGCATGGTCGTGTGGACCATCATGTGGCCGCTCCTGTGGTTCCAGGTGGTGCGCGGGGTCCAGGCCGGGTACCTCCCTGCGGGCGGGACCGTGCGCCAGCTCGTGGTGGGCAACCGCGTGATCATCCTCGTGATCGGCTACGTGGTGGCCGTCGCGTGGCTCATGGTGTCGGTGGGCGACCACCTCATCGCCTCGTTCGCCTGAGCCGGCTCCCCGCCGGGTCCGCCGGCCGGGGTCCGCTTCGAGAACGTCATCAGGTATCGCTACCGAGCCGGTAGCGATACCTGATGACGTTCTCGAAGCGGACCGCGCCTCATCCCCGGGTGCGGACCGCCTCCGTGAGCACCCGGCCCTGCGCCCCCGACGGCGGCGTCATGCCGAGCAGGGCCGCGATGGTGGGGGCCAGGTCGACGTGCCGCGGGTCGCGCGGGCCGACGCCGGGGCGCACGCCCGCGCCGGCCAGGACGAGCGGCACGTGCAGCTCCGTCGTGGCGCCGTGCCGGCCGGCGGCGTCGGCCGGCGTCGCGCCGAAGGACCAGCCGGGCTCCGGCTCCACGATCAGGTCGCCGTGGTTCGGGCTCATGCGCATCGCGCGCTGGTCGTCCTTGTCGTAGACGGCACGCACCTGCGGGAGCGCCTCGAGCGCGGCCCGGATGCGGGACTCCGCCTCCGGGTCGCCGGCGGCCTCGCCGACGAGGCGCAGGTCGGCCACTCCGCCCACCACGACCGTGACGTCCGTCCCGGCCGCGGGCGAGCGGCCCGACGTGAGCACCTCCGCCTGGTAGCCCGCCTCCGCGACCGCCGCGAGGGCCTCGGCCGCGAAGCCCTTGTCGAACGTGGTCATGCCGTGGTCGCCGGTGATGACGAAGGCGGTGCGGCCGTACGTGCCCGCGTCCTGGGTGGCCTCGATGATGCGGCCGAGCTGCTGGTCGATCATGGTCAGGGCGGCGGGGATGCGGGGGTCGGCGTCACCGCCGTCGTGCCCGATCGCGTCGAGCGTGTCGCAGTACACCGCCAGGAGCTCCGGCACCCCGGCCATGGTGACCTCGCGTCCCGCGGACAGCACGGGCTCGCCGCCGATCACGGCGACGGCGTCGTCCACCCGTCGCGAGCACTCGCCGCCGGGCTGCGTGTAGAGGCCCTCGGGGTCGCCGTAGGACACGCCGTAGTTCTGCAGGATGAACCACTGGGCGGAGAAGACCGTGCCGCCCTGGGCGCGGACGGCCTGGGCGATCGTCGGCACGGCGAGGTCGCGCTGCTGGCCGCGGGCGGTGTTCGTCACCGGGTCGAACCAGTACGCGGTGTTGCGGTGGCGCTCGGGCCACGCGCCCGTGGCGACGGACGACCACGACGGGTTCGTGATCGACGTCATCACCCCGGTGGACGTGGTGACGCTGCCCCGGCGGATCAGCCGCTGCAGGTTCGGCATGGGCGCGTCGTCGAGGTACTCGACGTCGAACCCGTCGAGCGCGAACAGGATCACGTGGTCGGCGGGGGCGCGCCCGCCGCGGCCGTCCGTGGCGGGCGTCGCGGTCGCCGCCGCGGGGGCGGTCCCCAGGGCGAGGGCCGTGCAGGCGGCGAGGACGGCCGCCACGGCGGTGCGGGCGCGGAGGTGACGGGTCGATCGGGGAGGTGTCGGCGTCATGCGCTCGATTCGACCGGGAGGAGGTGGCCCCCGGGTGAGGGCGCGGCGAACCGAGGGTGAACGCTGCCCCGAGGGCCGGCGTGCTCGGGCCCGGGACCGGTGAGCGGGGCGGGGGAGCGGATCGGTAGACTCCCGTGGGTGACCACGCCCGACGCCGCAGAACGCTCCACCGCTGCACCGTCCACCTCGGACGAGCCCCGTTTCCGCTACACCCCGGCCCTCGCTCAGGAGATCGAGCTGCGCTGGCAGGACCGCTGGGAGGAGCTCGGTACCTTCCACGCCGCGAACCCCACGGGGCCGCTCGCGGGACCGGACGGGGAGGGCCCGTCGGGCGACCCGTTCTTCATCATGGACATGTTCCCGTACCCGTCGGGGGCGGGCCTCCACGTGGGTCACCCGCTCGGCTACATCGCCACGGACGTGACGGGCCGCTTCCGCCGCATGTGCGGCGACAACGTGCTGCACGCGCTCGGCTACGACGCCTTCGGCCTGCCCGCCGAGCAGTACGCCGTGCAGACGGGGCAGCACCCGCGCGACACCACCGAGGCGAACATCGCCAACATGCGGCGCCAGCTGCGCCGGCTGGGTCTGGCGCACGACCCGCGCCGCACGTTCGCCACGATCGATTCCGACTACGTCCGCTGGACGCAGTGGATCTTCCTGCAGATCTTCGACTCCTGGTACGACGCGGACGCCCCGCGGCCCGACGGCGGCACGGGCCGGGCCCGGCGCATCGCCGAGCTGGAGGCCGAGCTGGCCGCCGGCACCCGCCCGGTCCCGGGGCACGACGGCGACAACGCGGGCGGTGCCGTCTGGGCGGCCCTGTCCCGCGAGGAGCAGCGTGACGTCGTGGACGCGCAGCGCCTCGCCTACGTGGACTCGTCCCCGGTGAACTGGGCCCCGGGCCTCGGCACGGTGCTCGCGAACGAGGAGGTCACGGCCGACGGCCGCTCCGAGCGGGGCAACTTCCCGGTGTTCCAGCGCAGCCTGCGCCAGTGGAAGATGCGCATCACGGCGTACGCCGACCGTCTCACCGACGACCTGGAGCTCATCGACTGGCCCGAGAAGGTCAAGGCGATGCAGCGCAACTGGATCGGCCGGTCCATGGGCGCCAAGGTCCGCTTCGACGTGGTCGGCACCGCCGAGTACGACCCCGCCGGCGCGGCGGGGCAGGTGGAGGTCTTCACCACGCGCCCGGACACGCTGTTCGGCGCCACGTTCATGGTGGTCTCGCCCGAGCACCCGCTGCTCGACGAGGTGCCCTCGGCCTGGCCGGACGGCACCCGGAGCTCCTGGACCGGTGGCTACGCGACGCCGGTCGAGGCCGTGGCCGCGTACCGTCGCGAGGCGGCGGGCAAGACCGCCGTCGAGCGCCAGGCCGACGCCGGGAAGAAGACCGGCGTGTTCACGGGCCACCTGGCGGTGAACCCGGTGTCCGGCCTGCAGATCCCCGTCTTCACGGCCGACTACGTGCTCATGGGCTACGGCACCGGCGCCATCATGGCGGTGCCCGGCGGCGACGAGCGCGACTTCGCGTTCGCCGAGGCGTACGACCTGCCGGTGATCTATACCGTCGAGCCCGAGGGCGGGTTCGCCGAGGACTTCACGGGCGCGTACACGGGCGACGGCAAGGTCGTGGGGTCGAGCGGCCCGGACCTCTCCCTCGACGGCCTGACCGTCCCCGAGGCCAAGGCGGCGATCGTCGAGTGGCTCGAGGCCAAGGGCATCGGCGAGGGCACGACGACGTACCGCCTGCGCGACTGGCTGTTCAGCCGGCAGCGCTACTGGGGCGAGCCGTTCCCGATCGTCTGGGACTCCGAGGACCGTCCCCTCGCGATCCCCGACGAGCTGCTCCCCGTCGACCTGCCGGACGTGCCGGACTACGCCCCGCGCACGTTCGACCCGGACGACGTGACCTCCGAGCCGGAGGCGCCGCTGGGCCGCAACGAGGACTGGGTCAAGGTCACCCTCGACCTGGGCGACGGGCCGCGCGAGTACCGCCGCGACACCAACACGATGCCCAACTGGGCCGGCTCCTGCTGGTACTACCTGCGCTACCTCGACCCCACGGACACCGAGCACGTGGTGGACCCGGCCCTGGAGAAGTACTGGCTCGGCGCGCACCACAACGCGACGAGCGGCCCGGCGGGCGGCGTCGACCTGTACGTGGGCGGCGTGGAGCACGCCGTGCTGCACCTGCTGTACGCGCGCTTCTGGCACAAGGTGCTCTACGACCTGGGCGCGGTGTCGAGCATCGAGCCGTTCGGCAAGCTGTTCAACCAGGGCTACGTGCAGGCTTACGCCTTCACCGACGAGCGCGGCCAGTACGTGCCCGCCGCCGAGGTGGAGGGCGACGAGCAGGCCGGCTGGACCTGGCAGGGCCGGCCCGTCAGCCGCGAGTACGGCAAGATGGGCAAGTCCCTCAAGAACGTCGTCACGCCGGACGAGATGTACGAGTCGTACGGCGCGGACACGTTCCGGGTCTACGAGATGTCGATGGGCCCCCTGGACCTGTCGCGGCCCTGGGAGACGCGGGCCGTCGTCGGCTCGCAGCGGTTCCTGCAGCGGCTGTGGCGCAACGTCGTCTCGGAGGAGACGGGCGAGCTCACGGTCAGCGAGGAGCCGGCCGAGACCGGCACGCTCCGCGTGCTGCACCGCGCCATCGCGGACGTGCGGGCCGAGATGGAGAACATGCGGCCCAACACCGCGATCGCCAAGCTCATCACCCTGAACAACCACCTCACGGGCCTGGACCGCGTGCCGCGCGAGGCGGTCGAGCCGCTCGTGCTCATGACCGCCCCGATCGCCCCGCACATCGCGGAGGAGCTGTGGTCGCGGCTCGGTCACGAGCACTCGCTCGCCCGCGAGCCGTTCCCGGTCGCCGACCCGGCGTACCTGGTCCAGGACACCGTGACCTGCGTGGTCCAGGTGCAGGGCAAGGTGCGGGCGCGCCTGGAGGTGGCCCCCGACATCTCGGAGGACGACCTGCGCGAGGCGGCCCTGGCCGAGCCCAACGTGGTCAAGGCGATGGACGGGCGCGGCGTCCGCACGGTGATCGTGCGCGCGCCCAAGCTGGTCAACATCGTCCCGGCCTGACCCCGTCGCTGAGACGATCCTGAACATCCCCGGTGCGCCGAGTGTGAGCCGGGGATGTTCTGTGTAGCGTCCGATCATGGATGCTGACTGGTTCGCCCTCGCGACCGAGGGAAGCGAGTCGGGGGCGTCCGCTCGCGCGGTCGACTGGGCCGCCACGCCGCTCGGCCCGCCGTCCGGCTGGCCCTCGACGCTGCGCGTCGCGGTCGAGCTGTGCTTCAGCACCCGGTTCCCCGTGTTCGTCGGGTGGGGCCCGGAGCTCACGATGATCTACAACGACGGGTACCGGGCCATGCTCGGGACCGAGAAGCACCCGGCAGCCATGGGCGCCCCCGCGGCGACGGTCTGGGCGGAGATCTGGGACCAGATCTCCCCGCTCTTCGACGAGGTGCTCACGACGGGCACCCCGACGTGGATCGAGGACATGGTGCTCTACATGCGCCGGTCGGGCTATCTCGAGGAGACGTCGTTCACCTTCTCGTACAGCGCCCTCAAGGACGAGCACGGCGTGGTGCGCGGCGTCCTGGACATCGCGACGGAGACGACGGCCCACGTGGTGGACCGCCGTCGGCTCACCACCCTGGGCGACCTGTCGGCCGCGCTGCAGGACGCCATCCACGACCTGGAGGCGATCGGTCTCCGCACCGTCGAGGTCCTGGGCGCGAGCCGCGACCTGCTCCGCGCGGACCTCTACCTCGACACGCCGTCCGGGCTGAGCCTCCTCGCCACGAGCCACCGCGGCCGCCCGGACGTCTTTGCGCCGCCCGAGGACCTGGAGGCCGCGCTGGCGGGCGGCGAGCCGCTCGTGCTGGCGGACGACGTCGTGCTGGCGCCGCTCGTCGCGGCGTCCGGCCGCATCCACGGCGTGCTGGTCCTGGCTCCCAGCCCGATGCGGCCCTTCGACGAGGCCTACCGGTCGTTCCTCGTCCTCCTCGCGTCGGTGGTGGCCCGGGCGATCGAGGTGACCGTGGAGCACCTGCGCGAGGTGGACCAGCTGCGGACCGTGTCCGACACGCTGCAGCTCGCCATGACACCCGTGACGCCGCCCGCGGGCTGGTACACCGCCTACCGGCCCGCCGACGGCAACCTCGCGGTGGGCGGCGACTGGTACGACGTGGTGCGGCTCGGTGAGGGCCTGCGCGGGATCATCGTGGGCGACTGCAGCGGCCACGGGCTGGAGGCGGCCGCCCGCATGGGGCCGCTGCGGAGCGCGGCCAGGGCTCTCCTGCTGGAGGAGCACGGGCCTGCGGCCACCCTGACCGCTCTCGACCGGTTCGTGGCGTCGCTGCCCGGGGCCGAGTTCGCGACGGTCTTCTGCGGCGTGCTCGATGAGCGCACCGGGACCCTGACCTACGCCATCGCAGGGCACCCGCCCGGGCTCGTCGTCGGACGGCGGGGGACCGCGTGGCTCGACGGCGCACGGGGGGCGCCGCTCGCTGTGGGGAACCAGCCCCGGCGGGAGACGCTGACGCGCCTGCGGCCCGGCGACACGCTCGTCCTCTGCACCGACGGGCTGGTCGAGCGGCGGGGCGAGTCCTTGCGGGTGAGCCTGGACCGGCTCGAGCAGACGGCGCGCGAGCTGTTCGGCGGGCCGGCGTCGGGCACGCCCGCCGACGACCTCGTGGAGGCCCTCGTGCCGGGCACGGCTCGCGACGACGTAGCCGTCGTGGTGTACCGGCACCGGGCGGGCGGGGGAGCGACGGCGACGACGTGACTGTCTCGGCGGGGATGGCTCGCCGAGACGGTCACCTCGTCCGCGGTCAGCGGAGCGCGCGGGTGGAGCTGCGCTCGTGGAGGAGCGGCACGAGCTGGACGCGCTCGGCGCCCGTCCGGCCCTCGCCGGCGGCGCGCTGCGCGATCCGCTCGGCGAGGAGCTGGAACGCCCGGCGGCCGACGGCGGCCTTCTGGGGCGCCACGGCGGTGAGCGCGGGCTGGGCGAGCTCGGCGCTGATGTCGTCGTAGCAGACGAGCGAGAGGTCCTCGGGGACGCGCAGGCCGAGACTGTCGAACCGGCCGAGCAGCCGGAGGGCCAGCTGGTCGTTGTGCACCACGAGGGCGGTGACGCCCTCGTCGACCAGCCGCTTGATCTCGCCGTCGAGCGAGGCGGGGTCGGCGAGGTCCTCGTAGAGCTCGCCGAGCGACGTCACGCCGCACCCCGCGACACCGCGGCGGTACCCGTCACGCACGTGCGCGGTGTTGGGGCCCGAGATCGCCACGAACGCGAGCCGCTGGTGCCCCAGGTCGGAGAGGTGACGGACCGCGCCCGCCGAGCCGACGCTGTGGGCCGAGCCCACGCCGTCGAGCATCGAGGCCCGGCCGCCGGGCGCCACGGGACGCTCGACGAGCACGACCGGCACGGGGATGGACGCGAGCCACGCCTGCACGGGGTCGCTCAGCTCTCCGGTCTCGAAGTCGGGGGTGGGCGCGATGAGGAGCCCGTCGACGCCGCGCTCGATGAGCCCGGCCACCAGGCGGCGCTCGATCGGCAGGTCGTAGGCCGAGACGCCGAGGGTGAGCCGTGCGCCGGCCGAGGCGTTGGCCGCGGCCGCGCGGGCGCCATGGATCACCGCGCCGAAGTAGTACTCCGCGTGGGGGACCACGATGCCCACCGTGATCGGCAGCCCGCGGCCCGCCCGGTCCTCGTCGGTGAGCGCGGCCACCTCGCCGTGGGTGCGTCGCAGCCGGCCCTGGGCCGCGAGGTCCTCCACGTCGCGCCGGAGCGTCACCGGCGAGACGCTGAGCAGGTGGGACAGGTCCGAGAGCCGACGGGGCGACGCTTCGGCGAGCAGCTGGAGGATCTCGCGCCGACGTTCCTGCACGCTGCGGGCCATCGTTGTGCCTCTCTGCCGAAGTGATCGATCAGGCCTTCGATCGATCAATCTAGCGTCGATTCGATCACAGGGAAACCCCAAGGACGCTGTTTCAGCCGCTCCTTGCCGGAGCGGGCCGCGGCAAGGAGCCCGCAAGGACGTCGAACGGCGATCGCCACGAGGGCGGAAGTGATCGTTTCTGTCGAGTGGAGGCTTTCTTGAACCTTTTTTCGAAACTCGCCTTGACCCGCTCCGATCGATAGCGCGAGGTGAGGTCAATCACCCACCCCCTCGACGGAGGAGCAGTCCGATGAAGTACTGGCGCAAGACGTCGCGTACCGCGCTCGCCGCCCTGACGGTCACGGCTCTCGCAGCCACTGCCGCCTGCGCGTCGAACGCCCCGGCCGACACGCAGACCGAGACCGAGGAGCCCACCGGGCCCGTGGAGATCACGTTCTCCTCGTGGCTGCGCAACTCCGCCCAGGTCGTCGACGCGTTCAACGCGTCCCAGGACGACGTGAAGGTGACCTTCCAGGAGGTCGCCAGCGGCGCCGACAACTACCCGCAGCTGACCAACCAGGTCACGACCGGCACGGCGCCCGACGTCGTGACGGTGGAGTACCCCCGCGTGGCCGACATGGCGACCCAGGGCGTGCTCCAGGACATCAGCGACGTCGCCGGCGACCTGGTGGACTCGAGCTTCCCGGAGTCCGTGAAGTCGCTCGTCCAGTTCGGCGGCACCACCTGGTCCGTCCCGCTCGACCTGGGCGTGTACCAGCTCTTCTACCGCGAGGACCTGTTCCAGCAGTACGGCATCGAGGTGCCGACCACCTGGGACGAGTACGTCGCCGCGGCCGAGAAGGTGGCCGCCGCCGACCCCAACGTGCGCATCGGCGCCTCGACCCTCGGCGACCCGGCCGCCTACGCCGCCCTGGCGTGGCAGCACAGCGCCACGTGGGCCGCCGTCGACGGCGAGTCGTGGAAGATCGACATCGACAGCCCGGAGACCCAGGCGAGCGCCGAGCTCCAGCAGGACCTCGTCGACCGCGGCCTGGTCTGGACCGACGACGCCGAGGTGCTGCAGCAGAAGCAGGCCGCCGGCCAGCTGCTCTCCGTGATCAGCGGCTCCTGGTACGGCGCGGGTCTCACCCAGACCTACCCGGACCAGGCCGGCACGTGGAAGGTCGCGCCGCTGCCCGGCCCGGACGGCCCGGCGTCAGCCATGTACGGCGGTTCCACGTTCGGCATCAGCGCCAACAGCGAGAAGCAGGAGGCGGCGCTCCAGTTCATCGAGTGGATGACCACCAGCCCCGAGGGCATCGAGGCTCGCATCGCGGGCGGCGCGTCCACCGTGTTCCCGGCGAACGACGAGGCCCGCAAGGCGGCGTCGGAGGCCTTCGACACCGCGTTCTTCGGTGGCCAGGACATCTACGCCGTGGCCGAGGAGGGCGTCGAGGCGATCCCGACCGGCTGGCTGTGGGGCCCTGCGACGTCGACCACCCTGACCTCGCTCGCCGACGGCAGCGCGAAGGTGAAGGCGGGCGAGGTCAAGCTGACCGACATCTTCGGCCCGGCCCAGGAGGCCACGATCGCCGACATGAAGAACCGCGGCATCTCGGTCAAGTGACCTGAGCCGCAACCGACCGCGACGACGCGACGAGCTGGGGGCACCGGCCGACCGCTGGTGCCCCCAGCCCCGAAAGGAGGAACGATGAGCGTCACGACAGCGACAGCGACGGCGACACGGCCGGCGACGGCCCGCCGGGCCCGCTTCCCCCGCATGGTGCTGCTGTTCCTGGCCCCGTTCTTCGTGCTGTACGGGATCTTCACGATCCTGCCGCTGCTGTACTCGCTCGGCCTGAGCCTGTACTCGGAGCAGACGACCGGCGGCCTCGGCTTCGGCGGCACCGAGCAGGTGTTCGTCGGCCTCGACAACTTCACGCAGGCCCTGGGCGACAG
The DNA here is from genome assembly GCF_057158775.1 of Antribacter sp. NEAU-D49. Taxonomy (NCBI): domain Bacteria; kingdom Bacillati; phylum Actinomycetota; class Actinomycetes; order Micrococcales; family Promicromonosporaceae; genus Antribacter; species Antribacter sp. NEAU-D49. Next base: position 99,023 of record NZ_JBXTSN010000002.1, read on the forward strand.
CCAGTTCCTCACCGGCTTCGTCAACGTCCTGCTCTACTGCCTGGTGTACATCCCGGTGATGATCGCGATCGCGCTCGTCCTGGCGCTGCTGCTGGACTCCGCCGCCGCGAAGGCGCGGCCGTTCTTCCGGCTGGCCCTGTTCGTGCCGCACATCGTCCCGGCGCTGATCGCCGCGATCATCTGGCTGTACCTGTACACGCCCGGCGTCAGCCCGCTGATCGAGGCGTTCGAGACCGCCGGCGGCACGTGGGACCTCACGTCCCGGCTCTCCGCCCTCTTCGCGCTGGGCAACCTCGCGACCTGGCTGCACCTGGGCTACAACGTCATCCTCTTCTACGCGGCGCTGCAGGCGATCCCCGGAGAGGTCCTCGAGGCGGCGTCGATCGACGGCGCGGGCCCGATCCGCACCGCTCTGCAGATCAAGACCCGGATGATCCTCGGCGCCGTCACCGTCGCCGTGCTCTTCACGGTGGTCGGGGCCATGCAGCTCTTCGCCGAGCCGCTCCTGCTGGCGTCGCGCGCGCCCGCCATCAGCTCCACCTGGACGCCCAACATGTTCATCTACCAGACCGCCTTCGTGGAGCAGGACATGGGCTACGCCGCGGCGTCGGCCGTGCTGTTCGCCGTCGTCATCGGCGCGCTGTCCTGGCTCGTGACCCGCGTCGGACGAAAGGCCTCGTCATGACCACCGCGACCTCCGTCCCCCCGGTGCCCGTCGCACCCACGGGCGCCGGTGCCGTGCAGCCGCCCCGCGGCGGCATCCCCGGCCGCGTCCGCGGCTCCGCACGCGCGGCCTCCGGCCGGCGTCCCGCCTGGGCGTCCCGCATCGTCGTCAACCTGGTCCTGGCCGCGTTCGCGCTCTACACGCTGCTGCCGCTCACCTGGCTGGTCATCGCGTCGACCAAGGACACGGCCGACCTGGTCGGCACGCACGGCTTCACGCTGGCCGACCTCAACCTCGTCGAGAACCTGTCCCGCGTGTTCGCGGAGGACGGCGGGATCTTCGGCCGCTGGATGCTCAACACGGTGGCGTACGCCGGGGTCGGCGCGGCGCTGTCGGTGCTGGTCTCGCTGCTGGCGGCGTTCGCCTTCGAGATGTACGACTTCCGCGGCAAGGAGAAGGCGTTCGCCTTCGTGCTGATCGGTGTCCTGGTCCCGGCGGCCGTGACCACCATGCCGCTGTACCTGCTCGCGTCGAGCACGGGGCTCGTCAACACCTTCTGGGGCGTCTTCCTGCCGCAGGTCGCGAGCCCGTTCGGGGTGTACCTGGCCCGCATCTTCATCGCGTCCTACGTGCCGCGCGAGCTCATCGAGGCGGCGCGCATCGACGGTGCGGGCGACTTCCGGGCCTTCTTCAGCGTCGCGCTGCCTGTGCTGACCCCGGCCGCGGTGACGTTGTTCCTCATGGCGTTCAGCGCCATCTGGAACAACTTCTTCCTGCCGCTGGTCATGCTCACGGACCGGTCGCTGTTCCCCGTGGCGCTCGGCATCTACACGTGGAACCAGCAGGAGCTCGCGGACCCGACCTACGCGCCGCTCGTCATCGTGGGCTCGCTCCTGGCGATGCTGCCGGTGGTGGCGCTCTTCCTCACCCTGCAGCGCTACTGGAAGGCAGGCATCGGGGCGGGGGCGCTCAAGTGACCGCCCGCCGACCTGTCGCCGCCCTCGCCATGCTGCCGGACCTCCCCGCGCGCCTGTTCGGCTCCGACGCCGCCGAGCGCATCGGCGAGATCGTGGACCTGCTGCCCGGCGTCCTGGACAGCGAGGGCCGCTTTCCCGGGCCCGTCGACGAGATCGAGCTCCTCGTCGCCGGCTGGGGGGCGCCGCTCCTCGACGCCGCCCTGCTCGACCGGATGCCCAAGCTGCGCGCCGTCGTCTACACGGCCGGTTCCACCAAGGGCGTCATGACGGCCGAGGCGTACGCCCGGGGCGTCCGGATCAGTACGGCAGCCGGGGCGAACGCGCTCCCCGTCGCCGAGTACACGCTCGCGTCGATCCTCCTGGCCGGCAAGCGCATCTTCGCGATCTCGGACGAGTACCGTGCCACGCAGGACTACCGGCCGCCGTCGGCCCGGTACCAGAGGTGGGGCAACAACGGGCTCGTCGCGGGCATCATCGGCGCCTCGCGCATCGGGCGCCGGGTGATCGAGCTGCTCGCGCCGTTCGACGTCGAGGTGCTTCTCTACGACCCGGTGGCGCCCGACGACGTGCCGGGGGCCACCCGGGTCGGGCTCGACGAGCTCCTGCGACGGAGCGACGTGGTGAGCGTGCACGCCCCGGCGAACGCCGAGACGCACCACATGATCGACGCGGCGGCGCTCGCCCGGATGCGCGACGGCGCCACGCTCATCAACACCGCGCGCGGCAGCCTCGTGGACCAGGACGCCCTCGTGGCCGAGCTCCGGGCCCGCCGGCTCTACGCCGTCATCGACGTGACCGACCCGGACCCGCTCGACGCGGGCTCGCCGCTGTTCACGGCGCCCAACCTGGTCCTCACCCCGCACATCGCGGGCTCGCAGGGCAACGAGCTCCTGCGCCTCGGTGACGCCGCCCTCCGCGAGGCGGAGCGCTACGTGCGCGGCGTGGAGTTCGCCGACGACGTGCCCGAGTCGAGCCTCGCCCACATCGCCTGACCCGTCCCGCCGCGTGCCCGTCCGACGTCCAGCCCCGCCGAGAGGGAGACCAGCATGACCAGCCTGACCGTGTCCGGCGCGCAGCTCCTGCGCGACGGCCGCTCGCACCGCATCCTCTCGGGGGCCCTGCACTACTTCCGCGTGCACCCCGACCAGTGGTCCCGGCAGCTGCGCATGCTGCACGCGATGGGGCTCAACACGGTCGAGACGTACGTGCCGTGGAACCTGCACGAGCGGGACGAGGGGCACTACGACTTCACGGGCTTCGCCGACCTGGAGCGTTTCATCTCCCTGGCGGACCGCGAGGGGCTCGACGTCATCGTGCGGCCCGGGCCGTTCATCTGCGCCGAGTGGGAGAACGGCGGGCTCCCCGCCTGGCTGACCGCCCGCACGGGGACGCGCATCCGGTGCGTCGACGAGACGTACCTGGCGGCTGTGGACCGCTGGTTCGACGAGCTCATCCCGCGGATCGCCGCCCTGCAGCACACGCGGGGCGGGCCCGTCGCGATGGTCCAGGTGGAGAACGAGTACGGGTCCTACGGGTCCGACGCGGCGTACCTGGAGCACCTGCGGGCGGGTCTGGTGGCGCGCGGGATCGACGTCCCGCTGTTCACGTCGGACGGCGACGAGGACTGGATGCTCGCGGGCGGCACGCTCCCGGGGGTGCTCGCCACCGTCAACTTCGGCAGCCGGGCGGGCCGCGCGTTCGCCGCGCTCGACAAGTTCCGGCCCGACCAGCCGCGCATCTGCATGGAGTTCTGGGACGGCTGGTTCGACCACTGGGGCGAGGACCACACTGAGCGCGAGCCGCAGGACGCCGAGAAGGCGCTGCGCGAGATCCTCGACCACGGCGGCTCGGTGAACCTCTACATGGCGCAGGGCGGCACCAGCTTCGGCCCGTGGGCGGGCGCGAACCGCGGCGGCCCGGTGCACGACGGCGAGTACCAGCCCACCATCACCAGCTACGACTACGACGCGCCGGTCGACGAGCGCGGGGACCCCACCGAGACGTTCTGGCGCTTCCGCGACGTCCTGCTCGGCTTCCGCCGTTCGGTCGGCGACGAGTCCGAGGTGCCCGACGTGCCCCTGCGCCGGCCGGAGCTCGAGGAGCAGGCGTTCCCGCTCGTGCCCGTCGCCGGGTCGGCGTTCGCCGCGGCGCCCGCGGTGCGGACCTCCGCCGTGCCGACGGCCGAGGACCTCGGGCTCGACCAGGGGGTGCTGGTCCACACGGCCGTGGTGCGCGGCCCGCGGGCGCCGCTCCCGCTGCGCCTCACCGGGGTCCACGATCGCGCGTCCGTCTACGCCGCGGGCCGCCTGGTCGGCGGGGGTGCGGGGCCGGTCGTGGAGGTGCCGCTGCCGGCGGTGCCCCACGAAGGACTGCGCGTCGACGTCGTCGTTGAGACGCTGGGGCGCGTCAACTACGGGCCTCTCGTGGGCGAGCCCAAGGGCATCACCGGCCAGGTGATGCACGAACGCCAGGTGGTGCACGGCTGGACGAGCCGGGTCGTCCGGCTCGACGAGCTGCACCCGGTCGGCCCGCCGGGGCCGGCCGACCAGGCGCTCGCCGCGGTGGCGCCGCTGACGCTCACCGGGACGTTCGTCGCGCGCGAGCAGGCCGACACGCGCTTGGCCGTCGCCGGCGTCGGCCGGGGGGTCGCGTTCGTCAACGGCTTCTGCCTGGGCCGGTTCGACGCCGTCGGGCCGCAGCACAGCCTGTACGTGCCGTGGCCGGTCGTGGAGGTGGGGACGAACACGGTCACCGTCGTGTCCCTCGACCCGCGCACCGACACGCCGCCGAGCGCCTTCGCGCGCCTCGTCCGCGGGTCCGGGTTCACCCCGGCCTGAGCGGACCTCTCTGCCGCCTGACGTCGGGGGGGGGCCGCGGGGGGGGGGGGGCCCCCCCCCCGCCCCCCCCCCCCCGGGGGGGGGGGCGCCCCCCCGGGGCCCCCCCGGGGGGTGGGTGCTGGGGGGTGGGGGGGGGGGCCGGCCCCCCCCCCCCCCCCCCCCCCACCAAACTGCCGATCACGCTGACGGCGGCGATCGATTGCATCGGTGCTCTGCTGCGCTGGGCGGGCCGGACCGGAGTGAGTGCTCTAGCCTTATTCGGTGCTCCTTGCCTATGTCGATGAGTCCTCGAATCGCTTGCACTACCGGACCCTCGGGCTTCTCGTGGATCAATTCAGCGTCAGGCCCGTGCTGGAAGGTCTGAATTCCGTCATGGAACGTGCGTCCGCGGCGTACGACGGGCTCGCTCCCGAAGGTGAGTTGCATGGGCACGACCTCTTTCAGGGGACTGAGGCTTGGGCACCGTTGAGGTTGATGACTCGTGCGCGCGTCTCGATCTACCGCCAGGCTCTTGAGGTCGTCGCGGAGCACGCGGAGGCATTCTTCGTGGAAGGGCTCGACCGACGGTCCTTCAGACGGCGATATGCGGACGAGCGCAACGAGCATGTAGCCACCCTGTTGCACCTGCTCGAAAAGATGGATCGCTACGCCGATCGTCGGGGCCAGGAACTGATGGTTGTCGCCGACGAGCATCACTCGGCTCTGACAGCGCAGCAGGCTTTGCGTGGGACGCGCCATGGAAACGTCTGGGGTTATCGAGGTAGCCCGCGGCGGATCCTCGACACGCTCTACTTTGTGCCGTCGGAGATGAGTCGCCCGGTCCAGGCTGCGGACCTCGTCGCCTTCATCCATCAGCGAGTCTCGGACGTTGTGGAAGGTGACAAGCGTGCGGAGCGCGCAAACGAGCAGCTGTGGGCGACGGTCGCGCCGCTGCTTCACCGGGAGCGCATCTGGAGGCCCCGAGAAGCACAGCAGCCCCCCACCGAGGTGAGGGGCTGAGGCGAGACGCTCAGGATCTTCTCCCTATCGCGTTGTTCCGAGTCTAGGGCAGGGAGCGATCAGGGTCCATCGGGCGTGACATGTGGTGGAGCCGTCGATGAGTTTTCCTCCCGCGCCCGGTCTGCGCTCCTGAGGGATCCTCGTCGGGAGGGTTCACGATGCGAGGAGGCAGTCATGGTCAGCCTGAGGACCCACCTGTGGTTCGGCAACAACAAGGCGGTCGAGGCGGCGGAGTTCTACGCCGCGAACATCCCCGGCTCGTCGGTGGACAAGGTCATCAAGGCCCCGGAGGGTCTCCCGGACGTGGAGCCCGGCACGCCGTTCATCGTCGAGTTCACCGTGGCGGGCCAGCCGGTGACCGGGCTGAACGCCGGGCCGGTCTTCAACCTGGACGAGGCGTTCTCGTTCTACCTGCTGGTCGACTCCCAGGAGGAGGTGGACCGCTACTGGGACCTGCTCATCGCCGACGGCGGTGCACCCAGTGAGTGCGGGTGGTGCAAGGACAAGTTCGGCGTCTCCTGGCAGGTCATCCCGAAGCGGCTCGAGGAGCTGTGCGGTGACTACTCCACCGACGCCAACCTGCGCGCGACCAACGCGATGCTGCAGATGCAGAAGATCGACATCCCCACCCTGGAGGCGGCCTACAAGGGCGACGACGTCACCGTCTGAGACGTCACAGTGTGGTGACCCGGCGCGGGCGCCCGCGCCGCGTAGGCTTCCGGCGTGCCCCTGCAGATCGCCACCGCCAACGTCAACGGGATCCGCGCCGCGTTCCGCCGCGGGATGGACGCCTGGATCGCCACCCGCTCTCCGGACGTGCTCCTGCTCCAGGAGGTGCGCGCGCCCGACGACGTGGTGAACGACCTGCTCGCGGGCTGGCACGTGGCGCACCAGTCGTGCGACATCAAGGGTCGCGCGGGGGTGCTCGTCGCGTCGAAGCACCCGGTGCGGGCGGTGCGCGTGGGCCTCGGCAAGGGCGAGCCGGAGCCCCCGGTCGACACGGGCCGCTGGGTGGAGGCCGACGTCGAGCTGCCTGGCGGCGGGCTGGTCACGGTGGTGTCGACCTACATCCACTCGGGCTCCACGAGCCCGGGGCAGGAGGCGACGATGACCGCGAAGTACGCCTACCTGGACAAGGTCACCGAGCGCCTCGCCGAGCTGGCCGCCCTGGACCACCCGGTCGTCGTCGCCGGTGACGTGAACATCGCCCACAAGAACGTGGACATCGCGAACTGGAAGGGCAACCTCAAGGCAGCGGGCTTCCTCCCGGAGGAGCGTGCCTACCTCGATCGCTGGTTCGCCGCGGGCTGGACCGACCTGGGCCGGGAGCACGGCGGTGAGGGGCCCGGTCCCTACACATGGTGGTCGTGGCGCGGCAAGGCCTACGAGAACGACTCCGGCTGGCGCATCGACTACCAGCTCGCGAACGCGGCCGCAGCAGCCGCAGCCCGCAAGGTCGAGGTGGACCGTGCGGAGACGTACGAGGCGCGCTGGAGCGACCACGCCCCGGTGGTCGCCACCTACGACCTGTAGGCGAGGCTGTGGGTATGGCTGTGGCGGGAATTCGGTCATGGATTCCCGCCACAGCCATACCCACAGCGCCACGCGGGGCACAGGCTTCCCGGTAGTGCGCACTGTGTAGTACCGTGCGGAGCGTAAGCGAGAGAGTGCGGGCGATAAGACCGAGAAGTCCGCTACTGTCCGTGCCATTGCAGTGCAGGTCCTCCGGATCGCAGCTGCCCCCACAAACCGCCGCATTCCGCGCCGACGCGAGGAGCCCGTCTTGGGTATCACCCGGCAGTACGTCTTTCCCATCCTTCGGCTGGTCGTCTGGGCGGTCATCGCCGCCGCCCTGGTGAAGATCGCCTTCACCGGTGCCGAGCTCGACACGCCGGACGCTCTCCAGCCCACCGGGGAGATCACCGACTCCGTCATCGAGGTGTCCACCGCGACGGTGACCAACTCCGTCGTCGTCCCGGCCTCCGTCGTGGCCGACGCGCCCGTCGAGATCAAGGCCACGGCCGTCGGCAAGGTCTCGGAGATCATCGCTGCGGACGGCGCCGTCGGCGCCGACGCCGAGGTGCTCAAGATCCGCCTCGAAGAGCCGCAGGAGCCGCTGATCAAGACCGACCCCACGACGGGCGAGGAGACGGTGACCGAGCGCAAGCCCAAGGTCACCGTGACCACGATCAAGGCTCCCATCGGCGGCACGCTCGACGTCACGGTCCTCAAGGACCAGGAGGTCACCGTCGGCGTCACGATCGGCACGGTGACGCCCGGCAGCCTGTCCGTGTCGGGCACGCTGACGGCGGACCAGCAGTACCGCCTGGTCGGCGCGGCCGGCGAGGCGCAGGTGACCCTCAAGGGCGGCCCCGCGCCGTTCACCTGCACGGGCCTGACGATCGGTGCCGCCGCGACCGGTGCGGGCACCGGGCCGGAGGCCGCCGCCGACCCGGCGGCGACCACCACCGGCAGCGTCCGCTGCGCGATCCCGGCCGGCGTGACCGCCTTCCCCGGCCTCGGGGCCGAGATCGAGATCGTCAACGGCAACGCGGAGGGTGCCGTCGTCGTGCCGGTGAGCGCCGTCCTGGGCTCGTCGCAGACGGGCAAGGTCTGGGTCGTCGCCGAGGAGGGTGCCGAGCCCGAGGAGCGCGAGATCAAGCTGGGCCTCACCGACGGCACCCAGATCCAGGTGACCGAGGGCCTCGCCGAGGGCGACAAGATCCTGGAGTTCACCCCGCTCGCGGACAAGACCGAGGACGGTCCCGACTGCGAGGACACCACCGCCTACGAGAACGCCCTGAACTCCGGTGACATGGAGACCGCGCAGGCCTTCGAGGAGGCGTGCTTCGGATGACGGACGCCGCCATCTCGGACACCGCCGAGACCCCCGCCGTCGCCTTCGGGCCGGGCGCAGCACCGGAGACGGACGCGGGCCCCGGCCCGGACCGCCAGCCGGACCTGGCGCCCGCCCCGGACCCCGCGCCGCTCGTCGACCTGCGCGACGTGACCCGGCACGTCCTCCTCCCGAACGGCAACGTGCTCAAGATCCTGCGGGGCGTCACGCTGACCGTGGGGCCGGGGGAGCACGTGGCGATCGTGGGCCGGTCGGGTACGGGCAAGTCGACCATGCTCAACATCCTCGGGCTGCTGGACTCGCCCACCTCGGGCGACTACCTCCTGGAGGGCACGCCCGTCGGCGCCCTGCGCAGCCGGGCCCGGGCCCGCGCTCGCGGCGACAACTTCGGGTTCGTCTTCCAGCAGTTCAACCTGCTGAGCGGACGGACGGCTCTGGAGAACGTCGCCGCCCCGCTGATGTACGCGCGGGGCAAGCAGTTCTGGAGCAGAAAGCGCCTCGCTGCCGACATGCTGGCCCGCGTGGGCCTCGGCGACCGCCTGGAGACCATGCCCGAGAAGCTCTCCGGTGGCGAGCAGCAGCGCGTGGCGATCGCCCGGGCGCTGGTGCGCAGCCCCCGCGTCATCCTCGCCGACGAGCCCACGGGTGCGCTCGACGTGGACACGGGCCGCGCCATCATGGACCTCCTCGACGGTGCGGCCACGGAGACGGGCTCGGCCCTCGTGACCATCACCCACGACCTGGCGATCGCCGCCCGCGCGGACCGGCAGTTCCGGCTGGCCGACGGCGTCCTGGTCCCCATCCACCTCGACGCGCCGGAAGCGGTGGTCGAGCAGGCGGAGGCGGCGGCGCTACCCGTCCCGGAGCTGGAGGCGACCGCATGACCGGGTTCGTGGGCGCGATCATCGAGGCGTGGGACGAGCTGCGCATCCACAAGGTGCGCGTGCTCCTCGCCCTGATCGGCGTCGCGGCGGCCGTCACGGCCATCACTGCCGTCACAGCCGCGGTGACGATGCTGGGCCAGGCCATGGCGGAGCAGACGGAGCGTGAGTCGGGTCGCGACGGGACCATCGTCGCGTACACCTACGGGTCAGGTCCCGTGCCGCAGGACGCGCAGGAGGTCGACGCGGCGGTGGACAAGGTCGCCGAGCGGTACGACATCTCCTACCACACGACCGAGTCCTGGATCAGCGTGGACGTCGCGGGCGGAGCGTCCACCCCCATGGGGTCCGAGTGGACGTCGGTCGACCCGGACTACGGCACCATCATGCGGCTCGACGTCGAGGAGGGCCGCTGGTTCACCGAGCAGGACGTCGAGCGTCTGGCGCCCGTCCTCGTGGTGAACCAGGCCTTCCTCGACACGTACACGCCGGGCGCGGCGGTCGCGGACCGGCCCTCGGTCCTGCTCGAGGGTGACGCGTCGCCGGTGACGGCGATCGTCGTCGGGAAGCTGCCCACGCGATTCCCCGAGGAGGGCCCGCGGGCGTTCGTCCTGTTCGACCACGTCGCCCGGTGGCTGCCGGACCAGGCCCGCGCCGAGCAGCACAAGTTCTGGGTCCCGCCCGAGCTCAGCAAGGACTTCGCCACGGTGATCACCCGCGACCTGAACGCCGCCGGGATCCAGGGTGAGGTCCAGCCGCCGTACGAGGACCCGTTCGCCCTGGACCAGGCGCTGCAGTGGGTCGTGCTGGGGGTGGGCGGCTTCGCCCTGGTCCTGGGCGGTCTCGGCCTGCTCAACATCTCGCTCGTGACGGTGCGGTACCGGATCCGGGAGATCGGCATCCGGCGATCGTTCGGGGCCACGGGCGGGCGGGTGTTCTTCGGCGTCCTGATGGAGTCGGTCGTCGCGACGGTCGTCGCCGGCCTCGTCGGCGTGGTGATCGCCGTCGCGGTGGTCAAGAACATCCCGATCGAGGCGGCGTTCGGGACGCGCCTGCAGGACAAGCCCGGCTTCCCGTTCAGCGCCGCCCTGGTCGGGATGGCCTGCGCCGTCGGCGTGGGTGCGCTCGCGGGCCTGATCCCCGCGATCTACGCGGTCCGCGTCAAGGTGATCGACGCGATCCGCTACTGAGCCACGCGGGGACTCGCCGAGGCAGTGCCTTCGTCCGACGGAGGCACTGCCTCGGCGCAGGGGGTCTCAGCCTGCGGGGGCCGACGGCGGCGCGTCGAGGAACACCGGCGCCCGCAGGCCCGCCTCTGCGAACGCGTCGGCGACCGCCTGGGCGACCCGTCCGACGTCGGGCAGCCGGACCAGCGCGATGGCCGAGCCGCCGAACCCGCCGCCCGTCATCCGGGCGCCGAGCGCCCCCGCGTCCAGCGCGGCCGACACGACCAGGTCGAGCTCGCGGCACGAGACCTCGTAGTCGTCGCGGAGCGACTCGTGGGACGCGACCATGAGCGGGCCCACCCGCTCGGCGCCGCCCTCGCGGACCAGGTCCGCGAACTCGGCCGTCCGCTCGATCTCCGTCACGACGTGGTGCACGCGCTTGCGCAGGACGCCGTCGGCGTCGTGCGGCTCGAGCGCGGCGAGGGCCTGCTCGAGGTCCACGACGTCGCGCAGCGAGGCCACGCCGAGCCGGTCGGCGGCCTCCTCGCACGACGCCCGCCGCGTGCCGTACTCGCCCGTGGCGTGGGAGTGCTCGGCGCGCGTGTCGACCACGAGCAGGGTGAGCCCGGCGGACGCCAGGTCGAAGGGCACCGGCTGCGCCGACTCGGCGGCGGTCAGACCCGGCCGGAAGTCGAGCAGGAGGGCGTGTCCCTCGCCGCAGCGCAGCGACGCCGACTGGTCCAGGCCGCCCGTGGGGGCCCCGGCGATCTCGTTCTCGGCCCGGCGGCAGACGTCGACCAGCACGGCTCGGCCCGCGTCGCTCGCGCCGAGCCCGAGGCCGTGGACGTCGTCCAGCGCGACGGCGAACGCCGCCTCCAGGGCGGCCGACGACGACAGGCCCGCGCCGAACGGCACGCACGAGTCGACGGCGGCGTCGAAGCCCGAGACCTTGTACCCCGCCTCGGCCAGCGCCCACGCGACCCCGGCGACGTAGGCGCCCCAGCCGCTCGTGGTGCCCGGGCCGACGTCGGACAGCCGGGTCTCCCAGACGCCCTCCGCCTGCGCGGACGTGAGCCGTACCAGGTCGTCCTCGCGCGGGCGCAGCGCCACGTACGTGCGGTGGGGGAGAGCGGTGGGCAGGCAGAGGCCCGCGTTGTAGTCGGTGTGCTCCCCGATGAGGTTGACGCGGCCCGGGGCGGACCACACCCCCGGCGCGGCGCCCGGCTCGAAGGCGGCGGCGAACAGGGCGTGCACGCGGGCCGCGCCGTCCTCGGGCGCCCAGGACTCGACCCACTGCGGCGTGGTCATGACGAATAGCTCCTTCACTGTGGACTGCGCACAATCATGGCTCATCGCCGCACCAGCCCGCCGAGGCAGTGCCTCCGTCGGACGGAGGTACTGCCTCGGCGGGGTGAGGTGGAGCGGTTACGGCGCCAGCGTGGCCGCTGCCGATGCCAGCAGGCGTCCGGAGAAGTCGAACATGGCCTGGTTCTCCCACGCGTTGCCCGACGACGGGTCGGCCGGGTCCCAGCCGTTGCCCGCCACCGAGGTCCACGCGGGCTCCCAGTAGACGGCGCCGAGGCCGCGGCCACCCGGCGCGGAGGCCACGACGTCCTGCACGGCGCGGAACGCCGCCGCCTGCCCGGCGGGCGTGGCCGGGTACCCCGGCACCAGCTCGGACGGCAGGTCGATCACGTTCTCCCACGCGGGGGTGTCGTCCGTGAGCGTGAACGGGTACGCCGTCTCGACCACCATGACGTCACGCGAGTACCGCGACGACAGGGTCGCCACCGCCTCCTGCAGGTCGGCGAGCGAGCCGTGCCAGTAGCCGTAGTAGCTCAGGCCGATCAGGTCGAACGGCACGCCCCGCTTGGTCACCTCGTCGAACCACCAGGTCAGCGAGCCGATCCCGTTGTTGATGTTCGTCAGGTGAAGGATCGTCCGCGTCCCCGGGGAGACCTCCTTGACGGCGTCGTGCCCGGCCTCCAGGAACAGCGCCAGGCTGTCCCACTGGGCGCCCTCGACGCCGTCGCCCGGCGTGACGTCCCACGTCTGCCCGTACGGCCAGAGCATGCCCGGGTTGATCTCGTTGCCCACCTGCACGTACTCGACGCTCACGCCCGCGGCCACGAGCGCGCGCATCACCTGGGCGGTGTGGTCGTGCACGTGCTGCGCGAGCTGCGGCACCGTCGAGCCCGCCCACGCGGCCGGGACGCCCTGGGCGCCCGGGTCGGTCCAGCGGTCGGAGTAGTGGAAGTCGATCATGACGTCCATCCCGGCCGCCTCGATGCGCTTGGCCGACTCGACCACGTGCGTCACCTCGTTGTAGCCGTCGGCAGGGTTCACCCAGACCTTCAGCCGGCCCAGGTTCATGCCCGCGTCGGCCAGGATCTCCATGGGGTCGCCGGACGCGCCGTTCGCGGCGGCGTACCTGGCCCCGAAGTCCTCGTTCTTCGCGACGCCCGACAGGTCCCCGCCCCGGACGTCGCGCTGGGCGCGGCCCGGCTCGAGCGTCAGGTCGTCGACGTTCACCCAGGCGCCCGCCGCGCCCGCCGTCGCGATCCCGACGGTGCACGACCCGTCGGCCACGTACGCCGACACGGAGACCTTGAGCCACGCGTCGTCCTGCTCCGTCGACGGCACGACGACGGACCCGTCCCGGCCGCCGCCGCAGCCCGTGAGGGTGAGGCGCGTGCTGGTGAGACCCGCGCCCGACTTCACCCAGGCGCTGGCGGTCCACCAGCCGGTGCTCAGGCCGGACACGCCGTCCGACGTGGTGACCTGGTACGCGTGGTCCGCCCAGTGCGTGAGGTGGTTGCCCGCGCCCGAGGGGGCCCACGGGACGGCGCCCCCGGCCTCGACCTTCGCGGCGGCCTTGTCGCCGGTGGTGGACCGGACGTCCCACCCGGTGAGGCCGGACTCGAAGCCCGGGTTGGCGAACGACGCCGGCGCGGCGGTCACCTTCGGCTTGGCGTGGGCGGGGACGGCGGCCGACACCGCCAGGGCCGCGGCGGCGAGGGCCGCGGCAGCGAGACGTGCTCCGTGCTTCATACGTCCTCCTTGACGTGGTGCCGCCGGCGGCCGCGGTGGTGCGGCCGCCGGCGAGCGGTTCAGCGGGGCAGCCGCAGGACGCGGGCACCCCCGGCCGGGACCGGCGTGGCACCGGTCACCGGCTCACCCGTGAGCAGGTCCGTGGCCTGCGCGGACACCACCTGCTCCGGGAGCTTCAGGTCCGTGGCGGAGTGGTTGACCGCCACCAGGTAGTCGGCGGCCTCGCCGTGGCGGCGCACCACCTCCAGGTCCTCGTCGAGGCCCGACGGCGCCAGGCCCGCGTCCGCGTAGACGTCGCCCAGGAGAAGGGCCAGGGCGTCGACGCCGAGCCGGGTCGACACGTACCAGCCGGTGCCGGCGCCGTGCCGGTGGCGTGTGATCGCGGCACCGCCCGGCTTGGGCCCGCCCACGTACGAGGCGACGACCTGCGCGCCGACGAGCGCGACGTCGTCGGCCCACACGGTGCCTGTGAGCTCCGTGCCCTCGGCGCCGTAGGCCAGGCCCACCTCCTCGCCCGCGCGCAGCGGGAGGAACTCCTCGACGGTGAGGCCGAGCGCCTCGCGCAGCGGCGCGAGGAAGCCGCCCGCGTGGACGGCGTCGTGCTCGTCGACGATGCCGCTGAAGTACGACACGAGCAGGGTGCCGCCGGCGGCGACGTACGCGGTGAGGTTCGCGGCGTCGTCGGCCCGGAGCAGGTACGACGCCGGGGCGACCACCAGCCGGTAGCCGGACAGGTCCTGGCCCGGCTGGGCGAAGTCCACGGTGAGGCCGTCGCGCCAGAGCCGGTCGTAGAAGGCGTCCACGCGCTCGCGGTGCGACGCGTCCTCGCTGGGGCGCCACTCCAGGTCCTGCGCCCAGAACGACTCCTGGTCCCAGAGGATCGCGACGTCGGCGCGCACCCGTGAGCCGCGGAGCTCCGACAGCCGGCCCAGGTCGGCGCCGAGCCGGACCACCTCGCGCCACACGCGGGACCTGGTCCCGGCGTGCGGGAGCATCGCCGAGTGGAACTTCTCCGCGCCGGAGCGGGAGGCGCGCCACTGGAAGAACATGATCGCGTCGGCGCCGCGGGCCAGGTGGCTCAGGGCGTTCCGGGCCATCTCCCCGGGCCGCTTGGCCACGTTGCGGGGCTGCCAGTTCACCGCCGACGTGGAGTGCTCGAGGAGCATCCAGGGCTTGCCGCCCGCCACGGAGCGCGTGAGGTCGGCGGCGAGGGCCAGGCCCACGTGGTTCCGGGGGTCGGCGGCGGTGAGGTAGTGGTCGTTCGAGACCACGTCGACCTCGCGGGCCCAGCGGAAGAGGTCCGTGGCGGGGCACGCAGCCGCCATGAAGTTGGTGGTCACCGGGACGCCGGAGTGGGCACGGATGGCGTCCCGCTCGGCCGTGAAGCACTCCAGGAGCATGGCGTCCGTGAAGCGCGCGAAGTCGAGGCGCTGTGCGGGGTTGGCGGTGGTGGGCGTCGCGGCGGGGACCTGGACGTGCTCCCAGTCGCGGTAGACCTGCCCCCAGAACGCGGTGCCCCATGCGGCGTTGAGCGCGTCGAGCGAGGCGTACCGCTCGCGCAGCCACCGCCGGAAGGCGTGCTGGGCGTTCTCCGAGTAGTCCTCGGACACCGGCGCGCCGTACTCGTTGTGCACGTGCCACAGGGCGAGCGCCGGGTGCGTGCCGTACCGCCTCGCCAGCTCGGTGGTGATCCGCACCGCGGCGGCGCGGTACTCGGGCGAGCTGGGCGCCACCATGCCGCGGGAGCCGGGGCCCAGGACCACACCGTCGCGCGTGACCACGCGGGCGTGCGGGTTGGCGTGGAAGAACCAGGCCGGCGGGGCGGCGGTGGGGGTGCCCAGGTCGACGCGGATGCCGTTGGCGTGGAGCAGGTCGATGACACGGTCGAGCCAGGCGAAGTCGAACTGGCCCTCCTCGGGCTCGAGCAGGGCCCAGCTGAAGATGCCGACGCTGACGAGGTTCACGCCCGCCTCGCGCATGAGCCGGACGTCCTCGGCCCAGACCTCCTCCGGCCACTGCTCCGGGTTGTAGTCGCCGCCGTAGCAGATGCCCTCCATGCCGGGCAGCCAGCCGGAGTACTGGGGACCGGGGTGGGCCGGCGTGGCCCGGGGCGCGGGCGAGGCCTGCGGCATGGTGACTCTCCTTGACACGTCGTTGTGCACGGTCCCAGCCGTGCAACGAACAGATAACACGACGAAACCGTGACCTGGCAAGCGCGTGGACACGGTTGACATGAGGCCGTACATCGTCGGTACTGTGACCGTGCACAGACTCACACTGTCGTGACTCGCCCAGGCGGACGGCCTCGGCGGCAACGCGACGGTCCTTGACGAGGAGGACTCATGCGCCTGACCTCAGGCACCAAGGTCGCGGCAGTCGTCGCCACGACCGCTCTGCTCGCGACCGCCTGCTCCGGCGGAGGCACGGGTGGGGACGACGCGGCGGACGGGCCGGTCGAGCTCACCTTCTGGACCTGGACGCCCGGCATCGAGAAGGTCGTGGACCTCTGGAACGCCGAGAACCCGGACATCCAGGTGACGGTCAACAAGCAGGACGGCGGCGACCCGGCCGTCACCAAGCTGCTCACGGCCATCGAGGCGGGCTCCGGTGCGCCCGACCTCATGCAGGCCGAGTACCAGAAGATCCCGCAGCTCGTCTCGGCCGGTGCGCTCGCCGACATCTCGGGCGAGATCTCCGGCGACCTGGCCGGCCACTTCCCCGACGGCGTGTGGAACGCCGTCACGCTCGGCTCCGACGCGGTCTACGCCGTGCCGCAGGACTCCGGGCCCATGCAGTTCTACTACCGCGAGGACGTCTTCGCGGAGCTCGGCCTCGCCGTGCCCACCACGTGGGAGGAGTACGCCGAGGTGGCCCGCGCCGTCCACGCGTCCGACCCGAGCCGGTACCTCGGCACGTTCTCCGCCAACGACGCCGGCTGGTTCACCGGCCTCACGCAGCAGGCGGGTGCCTCCTGGTACGGCATCGAGGGCGAGTCCTGGACCGTCGCGATCGACAGCCCCGAGGTGCGCCAGGTCGCCGAGTACTGGGGCGGTCTCGTCGAGGAGGGCGTGATCGACAACAAGCCGATGTACACCCCCGAGTGGAACGCCGCGCTCAACGACGGCTCGCAGGTGGGCTGGCTCTCCGCGATCTGGGCGCCCGGCGTCCTCGCGGGCAACGCCGCCGACACCGCAGGGAAGTGGAAGATGGCGCCCATGCCGCAGTGGGACGCCTCGGCCCCGGCCACCGGCAACTGGGGCGGCTCCGCCACCGCGGTGACCAGCCAGTCCGAGCACGCCGCCCAGGCCGCCGAGTTCGTCGCGTGGCTCAACACCGACCCGGTCGCCGTCCAGGCGCTGGTCGACGAGTCCGGCATCTACCCGGCCGACATCCCCGCCTCCACGGCCGCGCTGGCCGACCCGCCGGAGTTCTTCGCGAACCAGCCCGACTTCTACGAGCTGGCCGCGCAGACCGCGGCGACCTCCAACCCGTTCACCTACGGTCCCAACATCAACGTGGCCTACTCGGCCTACAACGACGAGTTCGCCAAGGCCACCGAGGCCCGCACCCAGGACGCCTTCGTCGCCGCCGTCGAGGCCGTCCAGGCCGCGACCGTTGCCGACCTGAAGAACTCCGGGTTCAGCGTCAACGAGTGACCCCGCCCGCCGCCCCGGCCGGACCCGTCGAGAAGGTGACGGGCCAGGCCGGGGCGAGCGGCCGGCGTCGGGCAGAAGGAGCCTGCGTGACTACCGAAACGACCCTGCGTGGCGCCCTGGGCGGCACGCCCACGCGCCGTGCCAGCCGCCGGAGCGTGACGTCCCGGCGGGCCGGAGCGCCGTGGGCGTTCCTGGCGCCCGCGATCGTGCTGTTCGTCGCCTTCCTGGCGGCGCCGATCCTCTACGCGCTGTACCTCAGCTTCCGCACCGAGAAGGTGAGCGGCCTCGGCCTGGGACCCGGGTCGCGCGTGGAGGTCTGGAACGGCCTCACCAACTACGTGAACGCCCTGGCCGACCCGGAGTTCCTGGGGAGCGTCGGGCGCGTGGGCCTGTACGGCCTCATCGTGGTGCCGGTGATGCTGGGCTCCGCCCTGCTCTTCGCCCTGCTGCTCGACTCGCGCCGGGCCCGTGCCCGGAACTTCTCCCGCGTGGCGATCTTCCTCCCGTACGCCGTGCCGGCCGTGATCTCGTCGCTGCTCTGGGGCTTCCTGTACCTGCCGGGGGTGAGCCCCTTCTACTGGATCTTCGAGCAGCTCGGCTGGGACGTGCCCTCGCTCTTCTCGAGCCGGCTGGTCATGTTCGCCGTCGCGAACATCGCCGTCTGGGGCGGCGTCGGCTTCAACATGGTGGTCATCTACACCTCGCTGAAGGCCATCCCCAGCGAGCTCTACGAGGCCGCGGAGCTCGACGGCGCCACCCAGGTCGGCATCGCGTGGCGCATCAAGATCCCCATCGTGATGCCCTCGATCATCATGACGTTCGTCTTCTCGATGATCGCCACCCTGCAGGTGTTCGCCGAGCCCATGACGCTGCGGCCGCTCTCCAACACCATCTCGACCACCTGGACGCCCCTCATGAAGGTCTACCGCGACGCGTTCACGCGTGGCGACCTGTACTCCGCGTCGGCCACCTCGGTGATCATCGCGCTGGCCACGTTCCTCCTCTCGTTCGGGTTCCTCCGGCTGGTCCAGTCGCGGGCCTTCGGTCAGGAGGACAACCGATGAGCGTCCGTTCCGCGACCCGGCCCAGCGTCCCCGCCACCGCGATCCTGATCCTCGGTGCCCTGTACTGCCTGCTCCCGGTCGCCTGGGTGGTGCTCGCCTCCACGAAGAGCGCCGGCGAGCTGTTCTCCACCCTGACGTTCCTGCCGTCCACCCACCTGTTCGACAACATCGCCGAGCTGGTCGCCTACCGTGACGGGCTGTTCTGGCGCTGGATGGCCAACACGGCCCTCTACGCCGGGGTGGGCGCGGCCCTGTCCGCGGTGGTCTCGGCCATGGCCGGCTACGCCCTCGCCAAGTACCGGTTCGCCGGCAAGGACGTGGTCTTCAACGTGCTGCTCGCCGGCGTCCTGGTGCCCGGCGTGGTGCTCGCCATCCCGCAGTACCTGCTGCTCGCGCAGGTGGAGCTCACCAACACGTACTGGGCGGTGCTCCTGCCGAGCATCATCAGCCCGTACGGCATCTACCTGGCCCGCATCTACGCCGCGGCCGCCGTGCCGGACGAGGTGGTCGAGGCCGCCCGGACCGACGGCGCCGGCGAGCTCCGCACGTTCGCCCAGGTCGCCGTGCCGATGATGCTGCCGGGGCTCGTCACCGTGTTCCTGTTCCAGTTCGTCGCCATCTGGAACAACTTCATGCTGCCCTACATCATGCTCGGCGACGACAAGCTGTTCCCCCTCACGGTGGGCCTGTCGGGCCTGCTCAACCAGGGCGCGTCCCAGCCGGCGATGTACACGCTCGTGGTCACGGGGGCCCTGCTGTCCGTGGTCCCGCTGATCGCGCTGTTCCTCCTGCTGCAGCGGTTCTGGCAGGTCGACCTCGCCGCCGGCGCCGTGAAGGCGTGACGTGGCGCGCCGGTCCCTAGACTCACGACCTGTGGAGGAGAACAGCGGGTCAGTCCGACGGCGGCGTCCCACGATCAGGGACGTCGCCGCGGCCGCCGGCGTGTCGCGCGGCACGGTGTCGCGCGTCATCAACGGCGGCCACTGGGTGTCGCCCGACGCGCTCGCCGCCGTCGAGGAGGCCATCCGCACCACGGGCTACGTGGCAAACCAGCACGCCCGGTCGCTCGTCACCTCCCGGTCCAACTCCGTGGCGTTCCTGCTCACCGAGCCGCAGCACCTGCTGTTCGAGGACCCCAACTTCTCCGTGCTGCTCCGCGGCGCCGCCGAGGCGCTGGCCAAGCGGGAGATGCCGCTGCTGCTCATGGTCGCGGGCACGCCCGAGGAGCGACGCCGGATCTCGCGCTACGTCGCGGCCGGCCACGTCGACGGCGTGCTCCTCATCAGCTCCCACCGGGGCAACCCGATGGTGGCCGAGCTGCTGGAGCACCGCGTCCCCGTGGTGTCCTGCGGCGTCCCCCTCGGGTACGAGGGACGCGTGGGGTACGTCGCCGCCGACGACCGCGCCGGGGCTCGCACCATGACCTCCCACCTGCTGTCCCGGGGGCGCTCGCGGGTCGCGACGATCACCGGGCCGCTCGACACCCCGGGCGGCACCCTGCGGCTCGAGGGGTACCGCGAGGCGCTCGGGGACCTGTACGACCCCGAGCTGGTCACGCACGGCGACTACTCGCGCGAGAGCGGCCGGCTCGCCATGACCGAGCTGCTGGGACGCCGCCCTGACCTCGACGCCGTCTTCGTCGCCTCCGACCTCATGGCCGCGGGAGCCCTCGTGGCGCTCCAGGCCGCGGGCCGCAGCGTGCCCGACGACGTGGCCGTGGGCGGGTTCGACGATTCCGGGGTCGCGGCCGCCCTCCACCCCGCGCTGACGACGATGCGCCAGCCCTTCGAGCGCATCAGCGCCGAGATGGTGCGGCTGCTGCTCGAGGTCGTCGAGGGTCAGGAGCCCGCGGCGATCACCCTGCCGACGTCGCTGGTGGAGCGGTACTCGACCTGAGGACGTCCAGCAGGCCGAGCTCCTCGGCCCGCGTCAGGCCGGTCACCGTGGCGTCGGGCGTGGCGCGCAGCCACTCCAGCGTGTCCCGTGCGGTGTCGGCGATCGGCCGCACGGTGAGGCCGGCCTCGAGCGAGGCAGTCACATCGCGCCGCATGAAGCCGTCCCAGGCGGGGTCACCGATCCACAGCGGGAGCGACCGTGGCCCGCTCCACGGCTTCACGTCCTGGTCCTGGAGGAACGCGGTCGGCGCGACGACGAGCTCGGGCGAGCCCGGGACGGCGTCGGACACCGCGGCCAGGACCTCCGAGCGGAGGACCGGCGGGCACACGGCGTCGAAGTCGCCGACGAGGCGCCGTTCCGCGCCGTCGACGACCCAGCGGGCGAGGTCGCGCACGTCCACGAACTGCACGGGCTCGTCCTCCGGGACCAGGACCGGACGACCGTCTGCCGAGGCGGCGGCGAGGTGCGCGGGCCAGTAGGCGAAGCGGCCGCTCGGGTCGCCCGGGCCGACGATCAGCCCCGGCCGGATCACGAGCGCGGCGTCCGCGCCCTCCCGGACGAGGTTCTCGCACGCCACCTTCATGGCGCCGTAGACGGCGGGGCTCGAGAGCGGGTCCTCGTCCGTCGCGACGGGATCCACGAGCGCCGAGGTGGTGGCCGTGCCGCCGGGCGTGGACGTGTCCGCGTAGACGTTGCGCGTCGAGACGAACGTCCAGTGCGCGCCGGGGAACGCCGCCACGGCCCTGCCGACCTGGGACGGCGTCCCCGACACGTCGACGACCGCGTCGAAGGCGCCGGCGGTCCCCGCCGGGTTCGTGGACCCCGCGAGCTCGGCCGGGACCGGGTCCGCGCGGTCCCAGCGCACGAACCGGGTGCCCTGCGGCGGCGAGCCGCTCACCCCCCGCGACGTGCACGTCACGTCGTGGCCGCGCGCCACCGCCTCCACGGCGACGGCGCGCGAGAGGAAGACCGTCCCACCCAGCACCAGGATCCGCATGGAACCACCTCACCCGGTCCGGGCGGCGGAAGCCAGCCGATCTGCCACGGGCGTAAGTGCGCCTGCCCCGCTCAGACCAGGCCTGCTTCGTGGACGGTGATCGCCACCTGGACACGGTTCTCGGCGCCGAGCTTGGCAAGGATCCGGGACACGTGGGTCTTCACTGTCGGCACGCCCATGTAGAGCTCCTGGGCGATCTCGGCGTTCGAGAGGCCGCGCGCCACCGCGACGGCCACCTCCCGCTCTCGCTCCGTGAGGCCGTCGAACCGGTCGCGGGCGACGTTCTGCCGCGGTCCGTCGTCGGGCCGGGACACCCGCGCGATGAGCTGCGCGGTGACGCTGGGCGACAGGGTGGGCTCCCCGGCCGCCGCCGCGTGCACCGCGGAGACCAGGCGTGGCGGCGGGGTGTCCTTGAGCAGGAAGCCCGCCGCACCGACGCGCAGCGCGTCGAGCACCAGGTCGTCCGTGTCGAAGGTGGTCAGGACGATGACGCGCGACGACGTCCCGCTCGCCACGATCCGCCGGGTCGCCTCGAGCCCGTCCATCCGAGGCATGCGGATGTCCATGAGCACGACGTCGGGCCGGGTGCGCGCCACGAGGTCGACGCCGGCCGCGCCGTCGGCCGCCTCGCCCACGACCTCCAGCGTCGCGGACCCGCCCAGGATCAGCCCGAGGCCGGCCCGGACGAGCGCGTCGTCGTCCACCAGGGCCACGGTCACGGGGCGCGCGGGCCAAGGGCCTGCGGGTTCGCTGCCCGCGGGGAGCGGCACGGTGTCCGTCACGTGGTCCACGGTAGCCACGCCTCCAGGACGAACTTACTGTCCAGCCGTCCGTGGGTGAGCCGGCCGCCGCTCAGCAGGGCGCGCTCGGCGAGGCCCACGAGCCCGAGGCCCGACGACGGGGGCGGAGCGGCCGGCGTGTGAGCGGGCAGGGGGTTCCGCACCGTGAGGGTCAGCCCGTCTCCGGGCGCGCCGTCGAGGGAGATCGTCACCGGCGTCCAGGGCGCGTGCTTGCGGGCGTTCGTCAGCGCCTCCTGGAGGATGCGGTACGCGTTCCGGGACACCGCGGCCGGCAGCCGGTCGAGCTGGTCCACGCTGTTCTGCGCGCGCACCGTCGTGCCTGCCGCCCGGGCCTCCTGGAGCAGGTCGTCGAGGTCGGCCAGGGTGGGCTGCGGCGGCTCGGGCTGCGCGTGGCCGTCGTCGGTCACCGGTGGCACACCGTCGAGGTCGCGCAGCACGCCCAGCACGTCCCGCAGCTCGTCGAGCGCCGCGTGGGCGCTCTCCTGGATCACCGTCGCCGTCTCGGCGACGCGCTCCAGCGGGAGGTCCGTGCGGTACGCCAGGGCGCCCGCGTGCATCGCGACGAGGGACATCCGGTGCGCCAGGACGTCGTGCATCTCGCGGGCGATCCGTGCGCGCTCGGTGGAGCGGGCCTGCGCGACCCGGCTCGCCTGCTCCCGCTCCGCCGTCTCGGCGCGGTCCCGGAGCGAGCGGATGTGCTCGCGGCGCAGGCCGATGTAGGCGCCGATCCAGGCCAGCAGGGCCGCGAACACCACCACGCCGACGAAGTCGACCAGCCAGTCCGGGCTGTCCGGCGGGTACGGGTAGAACCAGCTCCAGGCGGCCTGGGCGCCGACGATGGCGATCCCCACGCCGACGATCTCCGGCCACCTGCGACGGGTGGACATCGAGATGTAGGCGATCGCGGCGGCGGCCACCGCCGTCGACGAGAACGCCGTGAGGAACGTGAGCACGAGGGCGATCGTGCGCGGGGCGCGGCGCCGGAGCGGCAGGAGGCAGAGCGCCACGATCCCGAGCAGCAGGTCGAGCACGAGGATGCCCGCACTCCGCATCGAGCGCTGCCCGGTCTCGACCTGCCAGAAGGCCGCGATCACAAAGAGGGACCCCACCACGGCCGCCACGAGCACCCGCCAGGTCTCGCCCCAGACGTGCGCCGCCCGGGAGGCGTGGACGGGTGGCAGGCTGGGCATGACGCGAGCCTAGGCGGCTGACGCCGGGCCGCGCATCGGCCGGACGGTCACGGCGGGTCATCCCAAAGTCGGAGGCGCGGCAGCCCCGGGGCCGATGCCCCCGCCGGCCGCGCCGCGCGAAGGTGGGGCCATGATCACCGCAGAGAGACTGACCAGGAGATACGGGGCGTTCACCGCCGTGGACGACGTGTCGTTCGAGGTGCGGCCCGGCCTCGTGACCGGCTTCCTCGGCCCCAACGGCGCCGGCAAGTCGACCACCATGCGGATGCTGTGCGGGCTGACCCCCGCGACGTCGGGCACCGCGCACGTCCTCGGCAGGCCGTTCGCCCAGCTTCCCAACCCCGGGCGCCACGTGGGGGTCCTCCTCGACGCGTCCGCGCAGCACTCCGGCCGCACCGGCCGGGAGGTGCTCGAGCTCGGCGCCCTGACGATGGGCGTCAGCCGCGGACGCGTCGCCGAGCTGCTCGACCTCGTGGGCCTGACCGAGAAGGAGTCGCACCGCCGGGTCGGCGCCTACTCGCTCGGCATGCGCCAGCGCCTCGGCATCGCCGGGGCCCTGCTGGGGGACCCGCAGGTGCTGATCCTGGACGAGCCCGCCAACGGCCTCGACCCGGCCGGCATCCGCTGGATGCGCGACCTCCTGCAGGACTTCGCCCAGCGGGGCGGGACGGTCCTGCTCTCGTCGCACCTGCTCCACGAGATCGAGAAGGTGGCCGACGAGCTGATCGTGATCGGCCGCGGCCGCATCGTGGCCCAGGGCACCAAGGAGTCGCTCCTCCGCGGGGCCGGCACCGTGGTCCGCGCCGAGGACGAGACGGCTCTCGCGGCGGCCCTCCGTGCCGCCGGGGTCGACGCCGAGCCGCTCGCCACGGGCGGGCTGTCGGTGGTGGCCGAACCGCAGGCCGTCGGCCGGATCGCCGCCGGTGCAGGCGTGGTGCTCGTCGAGCTCCGCGCCGCAGACTCCCGCGGCCTCGAGGACATGTTCCTCGAGCTGACCGCTCCCGACGCACGCGAGGAGGTGGCGGCATGACCGCCCCGACCGTCCCCACCGCCCGGCCGGACGCGGTCCGTCCGGACGCCCCTCTGCCCGACCCCTCGATCGCGGGCATCCCCTTCGCGCGGCTGGTGCTCGTCGAGTGGCGCAAACAGCTCGACACCCGGGCGGGCCGGTGGCTCCTGATCGTCATCGCGGTCCTCACCGCCGGTGTCCTCGCGATCATGGCCTCGGTGGGAGACGGCAACCGGACCTTCGCGGAGTTCCTCATCGCGACGATGACGCCCATGTCGATCCTGCTCCCGGTGGTGGGAATCCTTGCCGCCACGTCGGAGTGGTCCCAGCGCACAGCGCTCGTGACCTTCACGCTCGAGCCGCGGCGCACCCGGGTGGGCCTCGCGAAGCTGCTCAGCGCGCTCGCGTCGGGCGTCGTCTTCTTCGGCCTGGCCGTCGCGCTCGCCGCGCTGGCGCAGCTCGGTGTCATGGCGTTCCGGGGTGCGGACGGGAGCTGGAGCATCGACGGGGAGATCCTCGGCGGTGCGGCGCTCCTGCTGCTCCTGAGCATGGCTCAGGGCGTGGCGTTCGGTGCGCTGCTGCTCAACACGCCGGCGGCGATCGTCGCCTACTTCGTGCTGCCCACGGTGCTCAGCATCGTCGGGGCGTTCGTCACGTCGATCCGGGACGTGCTCCCGTGGATCGACTTCACCGCGGCGGCCGAACCGCTCCTGATGGGCGGCCTGGCGGGCGAGGACTGGGCCCGGCTCGCGACGGCGACCGCGATCTGGGTCGTGGCGCCGCTCGTGGGCGGCCTGGTCCGCGTGGCCCGGTCGGAGGTCCGGTCGTCGTGACCGGGGGCGCGGCTCAGGCCGGGCTCAGCCCCAGCTGACGCCCGGCCAGGCCCCGCTGCCTACGGGCCAGGCCCCGCGCCACGTCGCGCAGCACGACGGCGCCGGCCGACGCCGGGTCGGAGAGCACCACGGGCGTCCCGGCGTCGCCGGCCTCGCGGACGGCCACGTCGAGGGGCACCTGGCCCAGCAGCGGAACCTCGGACCCGAGGAGCTGCGTCAGCCGGGTGGACACCCGCTCGCCACCGCCCTCGCCGAAGACGTGGAGGCGTGTCCCGTCGGGCTGCTCGAGCCACGACATGTTCTCCACGACGCCTACGACGCCCTGCGACGTCTGCGTCGCGACCGACCCGGCCCGCTCGGCCACCTCGGCAGCAGCGGCCTGCGGCGTGGTGACCACGACGATCTCGGACGACGGCAGCAGCTGCGCCACGGAGATGGCGATGTCGCCGGTCCCGGGCGGCAGGTCGAGCAGGAGCACGTCGAGGTCGCCCCAGAACACGTCGGCCAGGAACTGCTCCAGCGCCCGGTGCAGCATGGGCCCGCGCCATACCACCGGCTGGCCCTCGGGTACGAACATGCCGATCGACACCACCTTCACCCCGTGGGCGATCGGGGGCAGCAGCATCGAGTCCACCCGGGTGGGCGCGCGCGTCACGCCGAGCATCCGGGGGATCGAGAAGCCGTAGATGTCGGCGTCGATGACTCCGACCGACAACCCCTCGGCGGCCAGCGCCACCGCCAGGTTGGCTGTCACGGAGGACTTGCCCACGCCGCCCTTGCCCGACGCGACGGCGTACACCTTGGTCAGCGAGCCCGGCTGCGAGAACGGGATCACGGGGTCGCCCGTGCCACCCCGGAGCTTCGAGCGCAGCGAGGCGCGCTGCTCCGTCGACATCACGCCGAGGTCGACCGTCGCCCGCGCGACCCCGGGCACGGCCTCGGTGGCCGCCGTGACGTCCTGGACCAGGGTGGCCTTCATGGGGCACCCGGCGACGGTGAGGTCGACGCCGACGGTGACCGCGCCGTCGTCGGACACCGCCACGGAGCGGACCATGCCGAGGTCCGTGATGGGCCGCCGGATCTCCGGATCGATCACGCCCGCGAGGGCGGCGCGCACCCGTGCCTCGAGGGAGGCGGCGGGAGCAGCGGCGGGTTCTGCGTGGGACGTCATGTGCCGATCCTAGGAGGGTCCCGTGCGGCGTCGTCATGAGACGCCGTTTCTCTCGGTAGGCTGCCAGACCCCGGAGGGAGGGGTGACATGGGCGTACGCGGCACCGACCAGGCCCTCGGCGCGCCCGACACGCTCCGGCGGGTGCGCTCCGAGGAGGAGGCGCGCGACCTCGCGGCCGCCCTGCAGCGCACGGACCGGACCTGGCCCGTCGTCGTGATCTCGACCCCCGCAGGGCGGGACGTGCCGTGGGTGGACCCGCGCCGCGTCCTGGACGAGGTGGGCGGCCTGGCCGAGGTGGTCGTCATCCCCACAGGCGACGTGTCATGGGAGTTCTCCCGGCACATGCCCGACCACACGCAGGTCTACGGCGGCGCCTCCCGGGTCTACGGGACTGACCTCGACTGGGTCCGTACCCCGTCCCGCTCGCAGCTCCACTTCGCCTACTCCGCGGCTGACGGCGCCCGGGTCCACGAACGGCTCGTCCGGGACGCGCTCACGAGCGCCGTCCGTGCGGGCCTCGCCGGCTCGGCGGGCACCGCGGCGCCCGGCGCCCGCGAGGCCCGGGGCACCGTCCTGGGCGTGCTCGGCTCGCGCGCCATCGTCGCGCTGGACGACGGCGGCCAGGCCGGGATCTCCGAGGAGCTCACTCTCCCGGGTGTGCCGCTTGACCGCCTGCTCGCGCCCGGCATGTCGGTGGCCGGCACGCTCGACCAGGCGCGCAAGCTGCTGGACGTCCGCGCCATGCTGCCCGACGCCGCCACGCAGCGGCGGGCGGTCAAGCGCGCCTACCGCGTGGGCCAGGTCGTGCTGGGACGGGTCGAGTCGGTCGACGACGCCGCGGTCACGATCGCCCTGGCACCCGCCGTGGCGGTGCGCGTGCACCGCGCGGAGGTCACGGGAAACGACCTCGACCTGCTGGGCGACCTCTTCTCCGTGGGCGAGGTGGTGCTCGGACGGGTCGCGCCGGCGCCGCTCGACGGGGTGGCGCTCCGGCTGGACGACGTCGACGAGGGCGCCTCGCCGGTGCGCGCCCTGTCCCTGCTCGACGGCGGTCCGCCGTGGCTGGTGCAGCGCACGGTGGCGGTGGTGAGCGGGCCGGTGCCCGTGGTCGCGGTCCGGTCGGGTCCGGTTGCCCTGCCGGCCCCGCCGGTGGTGACGGTCGTGCCCGAGGCGGGCGCCGGCGTCGGGCACCGGCGGCCCACACCTGGCGACGTGGCGGCGATGCTGGCCGGAGCCTCCGCAGCGCCCGCGCCGCCCATGTCCCCGCACGCGGCCGGCCACCCCCACGCGACGGGCAAGGCGGCGCGCGACCTGAGCCTGGCCCTCGACGCGGAGCGGTCGCGGTCGGCAGCCCTGGAGCGGGAGCTGGCCGGCCTGCGCCGGGCGCACCGCCAGGGGGAGGTCGAGCTGGACGGCCTGCGGGCGTACGTCGCGGAGCTGCAGGACCGGCTCGCGCGCCGCGAGCTGCACGTGGACCAGCAGAAGACCGAGCTGCGCAAGGCGCGCACCCAGGCCGCCGCGCTCCGGCGGAGGCTCGGCGAGCTCGGCGGGGTCGACGACGGTGACGAGCGGCTGTTCCTCGACCCCGAGGAGCAGTTCCGGTTCGAGGTCCGTGACGCGTGGGCCCACATGGTCCGGGCCGCGGAGAAGGCGACCCGGCCTCTGGCGCCGTACACGCTGGGGCCGCGGTTCCTGGCGTCGGTGGACGGTGTGGCGGGGGTGAGCCGCGAACGGCTGCTCTGGACCGTCGTGATGGTGCTGACCGGGCTGGCCCACGAGATGAACGGGCTCCAGGTGCACCGCCTCCGCACGGGATCGGGCGGCGACGACCCGACGCGGGTGCGGGAGTCGGACGGTGCGGTGTGCTGGCGGGTGTCGCTGCAGGTGAATACCCCGTCCGCGCGCAGGCTGCACTACTGGAAGGTGCCGGGCGCGGGCTACGAGCTGTCGCGCGTCGTGCTGCACGACGACGTGGAGCCCTGACGGTCTTGTGTCGCACACACGACCGGGTTAGCCTCCTGAACCGTCACGTTCACCGCAGAACGGGCAGACTGCGGGGGTGAGATGACGAGCGTCGAGGAGTCCGCACCCGACGTCTCGGACGCCGTGGGCCGCACCCCGTCGCGCCGCCGGCTGCGCCCTCTGCTGTGGCCTCTGCTGTGGCCGGCCGTCGTGGGCGCCGTCGTCCTGACCGCCTACTGCCTGTACTCCGTGTGGCAGTGGAACTCGCTCACCATCAAGTCCTGGGACCTCGGGATCTTCACGCAGGTGGTGGAGCGCTACGCCGCGCTGTCCGCCCCGATCGTCCCGATCAAGGGGGAGGGCTACAACCTCCTCGGTGACCACTTCCACCCGCTGCTGGCGGTCCTCGGGCCGGTGTACGCGGTCTTCCCGCACCCGTTCACGCTCCTCGTCGTGCAGAACGTCTGCTTCGCGGTGGCGGCCGGCATCGTCACGTGGAGCGCGCGGCGGCACGTGGGCCCGGTCGCCGGCGTCGTGGTGGGACTGGCGTTCGGCCTGAGCTGGGGGCTGCAGTACGCGGTGGAGGCGCAGTTCCACGAGGTCGCGCTGGCGGTCCCGCTGCTGGCCGCGAGCCTCGCCGCCGTCGTCGAGCGCCGCGCGTGGTGGGCCGCGGGCTGGGCCGCGCCGCTCGTCCTCGTCAAGGAGGACCTGGGCCTCACCGTCGTCGCGATCGGGGTGGTGCTCGTGCTGCTGCGCCGGTGGCGCCCCGGCTTGGCGCTGGTCGCGTGGGGCTGCGCCTGGTTCGCGATCGCCGTGTTCCTGGTGCTGCCCTCGCTCAACCAGGAGGGTGCGTGGGCCTACGGCGAGCAGCTCGACAGCACCACGACGATCGCCGACCACACGGTGCTCCTCCACCCCGACAAGGCGCTCACGGTGCTGCTGCTCGTGGCGGTGACCGCCGGGTTCGTCCTGCGCTCGCCCCTGGCCCTCGTGCTGCTCCCGACGCTCGGCTGGCGCTTCCTCTCCGACAACGAGGTCTACTGGGGGCTGCCGTGGCACTACAACGCGGTGCTCATGCCGATCGCGTTCCTCGCGGCCGTCGACGGCCTGACGCGCGCCGCGGCGTCGTCGGACCGCGGGCTGCGCGCGTGGGCCGACCTCGCCCCGTGGGCGGCGGGGGCGGCCGCCGCCGCGTTCCTCGCCGTCGGCCAGGCTCCGCTGCGCGTCCTGACGACGCCGGAGGCGTACGTCACCAGCCCGCGGGCGGCCGCCGTCGAGGAGGTCCTGGCGATCGTCCCGGACGACGCCGTCGTGGTGTCGGACGTCGCGCTGATGAACTACCTCGTCGGGGCGGGGCCGGTGTACTGGCTGGGGCACGACAACCCGACGCCCGACTACGTCGTCATCGGCGACGGCGGCGGGACCCCCACGGAGTGGGGCGACGCCCTGGGCGTGGCCCGGGTGCTGCACCCGGAGGCCGAGTACGAGCTGGTCCTCGTCCGGGACGGGTACAGCGTGGCCCGGCGCACCGGCTCCTGAGGGCTACTCGCCCAGGCGGTCGCGGTCCTCCAGCTCCTCCAGGAGGTTGCGGATCTCCGACCGGACGAAGTCGCGGGTGGCCACCTCCGACAGGGCGATCCGCAGCGCCGCCATCTCGCGGGCGAGGTACTCGGTGTCGGCGAGGTTGCGCTCGCTGCGCTGCCGGTCGTGCTCTGCCATGACCCGGTCGCGGTCGTCCTGCCGGTTCTGTGCGAGCAGGATCAGGGGCGCGGCATAGCTGGCCTGCAGGGACAGCATGAGCGTCAGGGCGGTGAAGCCGTTCGCCGCGTTGTCGAACCGCAGGTTCGGCGGGCCCCACGTGTTCCACGCGAGCCACACCATGCAGAACGCGGTGAGGTAGATGAGGAAGCGCGGCGTGCCGAGGAACCGGGCGATGGCCTCCGTGGCCTTCCCGACCGCGTCCTGGTCCCACTGCGGCCGGGGCAGGAACGTGCGCCGCTGCTCCATCGGGGTGTCGAGGCGGTCAGCCACGGGGCACCTCCTCGCCGAGCCGCTCGTCGTGGCTCTCCCGCCAGTCCTCGGGGAGCATGTGGTCGAGGACGTCGTCGACGGAGACGGCGCCGAGCAGGCGCTTCTCGGGGTCCAGGACCGGCAGGGCGAGCAGGTTGTACGCCGCGAGCAGGCGGGTGACGCGGCCGAGCGTGGCGTCGGGCGTGAGCCACTCGGTGTCCGTGTCCAGCACTGAGCCGATGCTCGCGTGCGGCGGCTCCCGCAGCAGGCGCTGGAAGTGCGCCACGCCGAGGAACCGGCCGGTTGGGGTCTCCAGGGGCGGGCGCGCCACGAACACCATGCTCGCGAGCGCCGGGGTCAGGTCCTGGCGGCGGATCTGCGCGAGGGCGGTGGCGATGGTGGTCTCCGGGCCCAGGATCACCGGCTCGGTGGTCATCAGGCCACCGGCCGTGTAGTCCTCGTACTCCAGGAGGCGGCGCACGTCGCGCGCCTCCTCGGGCTCCATCAGCTCCAGCAGCTGGGCCGACTGCTCGTCGGAGAGCTCGTGCAGCAGGTCGGCCGCGTCGTCGGGCTGCATGGCCTCGAGGACGTCCGCGGCGCGGCCCCGGTCCAGGCCCGACAGGATCGCCACCTGGTCGTCGGACGGGAGCTCCTCCAGCACGTCGGCCAGGCGCTCGTCGTCCAGGGCTGTGGCGACCTCGAGCTGGCGGGTTCCGCCGAGCTCGTGCAGCACGTCCGCGAGGTCGGCGGGCCGCATGTCCACGTACGCCTCGAGCAGGCGGGCGGCGCCCTGCACCTCGCTGGGCGAGGCGAGGCCGGTCACGGCGTCCACCGGGACGGTGAGGGTGGGCCCGCGCCTCCGGAGGGAGAGCGTGGTGACCCGGGCCGGCCGACGGCGGACGAACAGCTGGTCCACGAGCCAGTCGCCCGTGCGCTGCTTCTCGATCGACACGTCCTCCACGGTGGCCTCGCCCGAGCCGTCCACGAACGTGACGGTGCGGTCGAGCAGCTCGCCCAGCACCATCCGCTCCATGGCCCGCTGCTCGAACCGGCGGAGGTTCACCAGCCCGGTGCTGATCACCTGGCCGGAGTCGATGGTGGTCACACGGGTGAGGGGGAGGAACACCCGCCGTCGGCCCGGCACCTCCACCACGAGGCCCACCGCGCGCGGCGCGCCCTTGGCACGGAGCAGCACGACGACGTCCCGGACGCGCCCCACCTGGTCCCCGATCGGGTCGAAGACCGGGGTCCCGGCGAGGCGCGCGACGAACACACGAGTCGTAGTGCTCACGCCGGTCAGCCTACGTGCGCTCCGTCCGCGTCACCGCACATGGTCGCCCAACACGCTGGCGGGGGTACGGGCGGGGCGCCGGCCGGGCCTTCGCCCGGCCCGGCTCCTCGCCAGCAGCCCCGATGTGGGGGAAACTGTCGCAATGAGCATGTCCCGCCCGGGCGCTGTCCCGAAGGTCCCCACGCTGCCGCGTGGCGACGAGGTGGCCGCTTTCCCGACCTACCTCGAGGCGCAGCAGGCCGTCGACCACCTGTCCGACAACAAGTTCCCCGTCGAGAACGTCACCATCGTGGGTACCGACCTGCGCATGGTCGAGCGCGTGACCGGCCGGCTCAGCTACGGGCGCGTCGCGCTCGCGGGAGCCCTCTCCGGAGCCTGGTTCGGCTTCTTCGTCGGGTTGCTGCTCACGTTCTTCGCCGGCTCGGGCGCCAACGGGGTGCTGTTCGTCGGCATCGCGCTGGGTGCCGGTTTCGGCCTCCTCTTCTCGGTGCTCTCGTACGCCTTCACGGGCGGCCGGCGCGACTTCACGTCGTCGTCGCAGATCGTGGCCGCGTCGTACGCGATCCTCTGCGCACCCGAGCTCGCCACCGACGCGCGGACGCTGCTGGCGCAGTCGCCCGGGGGCCTGGGCGTCCGGCGTCCGGCGGGCGGTTCTGCCTGGGGCTCGCCGCCCGCAGGTCCGCCGGCCGGCCCCGCCGCTGGAGCGGGCGGCCCCGGTGCTGGACCGGGCGGCCCCGCTGCAGGGCAGTGGGGCGGGGCCGGGCAGCCCGGGGTCCCCGCCTCCGGTCAGGGCGGGGCCCCCGGCGCAGGCCCGGACGCCGGCGCACAGGGCCAGGAGCCGGCCGAGCCGACGCCGCCGCGCACGCCGGACCCGCGCTGGACCACGCCGACGGGCGAGCCCCGGTACGGCGCGATGCGCCCGCCGGAGGACAAGCCGGAAGGCTAGGTCACTCGCGAGAACGTCATCAGGTGGTGCTTCCCTCGTCGAAGCACCACCTGATGACGTTCTCGAGGCGGACACGGCGACCGCCCCCCGTGCCCGAACCGCACCACACCTTTACACCGCGTCCCTCCGGCGGCTGCGGGACTGCCAGACTCCTGCGTCACCATGGACCACATGAGCGCCCCCACCCCGCGTCCGTCCGCTGCGCACGGTCCCCTGTCGGTCGTCTTCGTGCACGGGATGCGCACGTCGTCGGCCATCTGGGAGCGGCAGCTCGCGCACGTGCGGTCCGCGGGCCACGAGGCCGTCGCCGTCGACCTGCCCGCCCACGGCGCCCGGCACGCGCAGCGCTTCAGCATGGACGGTGCCTTCGAGGCGCTGGACGACGCCGTCGCCTCCCTCGCCTCGAGCGCACGCGTCGCCGTCGTGGGCCTCAGCCTCGGGGGCTACACGTCCCTCGCCTGGGCCGCCCGCCGCACGCCGCAGACCGAGCGCCTCGCCGGAGTGGTGGTGGCGGGCTGCACGTCGGACCCCAAGGGCAAGCCCGTCACGCTCTACCGCGAGCTCGCACGCCACGCGGTGGCAGGCCGCCAGGCCGCGGGCCGCGCGGGCCGTGGTGCGCTGCGGTGGGGCACGACGGCGCTCCAGGCCGCCCGGCCGCCGTTCCTCGCACAGGCCCGCCGCGGCCCGGGGGCCGTCGTGACCGTCGGCGGCGGCGCCGACCTCCGGGCTCTCGAGGTGGCACCCGGCCAGTCGGCCGAGGCGTACCGGCCGGGCTGGGACGTGGTCACCGACGCGCTCACGCACCTGGCGGGACGGTCCTCTGTGGCCAACCTCCGCGCGCTGCAGGTCCCGGTGTGGATCGTCAACGGCGCACGCGACACCATGCGCCTCGAGGAGCAGCGCCACCTGGCCGCGGCGCGCGACGCCGCGCTCGTCGTGGTCCAGGGAGCGGGGCACGACGTCAACTCCGACGCCCCCGACGCGTTCAACCGGGTGCTGACCCGGGCGCTCGCGGACTTCACCCGCCGCTGACCCGTTTCGAACCGTTCCCGTTGCCCGGGGCATGTTCGTCGTACCCACCCGAGATGACAGACTGGCACCATGAGCGACCCTCGCACCCACCAGGCCGCCGACGGCATCGTCCCCGCTGATCAGGACCTCGAGAGCCGGGGCTCCACGCGGTCCCAGCGGCCGGAGTCCCAGGCGTTCAAGGACTTCATCACCTCCGGCTGGGCGCCGCGTGCGGACCTCGGCATCACCCCCTTGCGTGAGGTCCCGTTCACCGCAGCCCGCCGGGCGCGGCTCTCCGAGCGTCTGCCGGGAGCCCGGCTCGTGATCCCCGCCGGCCCGCTGAAGACCCGGTCCAACGACACGGACTACCGGTTCCGGCCCCACTCGGCCTTCGCGCACCTCACGGGACTGGGCACGGACCAGGAGCCCGACGCTGTCCTCGTGCTGCACCCGGTCGAGCCCGGCACCGGCGACCCCGGGGCCGACGGCGCCCCCAGCGGTCACCACGCCGTGCTGTACGTGCGCCCGCTCGCCCCGCGCGACACCGAGGAGTTCTACGCCGACTCGCGCTACGGCGAGTTCTGGGTCGGCGCGCGTCCCTCCCTGGAGGACGTCGAGACGCTCACGGGCATCGAGGCCCGGCACGTCGACGAGCTGCGGGACGCCCTCGCCAAGGACCTGGGCGACGGCGGTGTGCGGCTGCTCGTCGTCACCGGCGCCGACGAGGGCATCGAGACCCTGGTCGAGGCGCTGCGTGCCGAGACGGGCGCCGAGACCGCCACCGCGGACGAGGCGACCGAGGAGAGCGGCGCGACCGCGACGACGCCCTCGCCCCACGAGGACCTTGCTTCGCTGCGGAACCTCGTGGGGGCCCCAGGGACGACGTCGGCCCCCCTGACCGACGCGAGCCTCGTGGAGGCCACCTCCGAGCTGCGGCTCGTGAAGGACGAGCTCGAGGTCGAGCGCATGCGCGAGGCCGTGGCCCGCACGATCGAGGGCTTCGAGGCGGTCGTGCGCGCCCTGCCGAAGGCCGTGGCGCACCGGCGCGGCGAGCGCGTGGTCGAGACCACGTTCGACGGGCACGCGCGCCTCGAGGGCAACGCGGTGGGCTACGAGACCATCGCGGCGTCGGGCGACCACGCCACGACGCTGCACTGGATCACCAACGACGGGGCCCTCCGCGAGGGCGAGCTCCTGCTGCTCGACGCGGGTGTCGAGGTCGAGTCCCTGTACACCGCGGACGTCACGCGCACCCTGCCGGTGAACGGGCAGTTCGACGAGGTGCAGCGGCGCATCTACCAGGCGGTCCTCGACGCGGCCGACGCCGCGTTCGCCGTTGCGGTGCCGGGAGCGAAGTTCCGCGACGTCCACGCCGCCGCCATGGAGGTCATCGCCGCACGGCTGGAGGAGTGGGGCCTGCTTCCCGTGCCCGCCGCCGAGTCGCTGACGCCCGAGGGGCAGCAGCACCGCCGGTGGATGGTGCACGGCACGTCGCACCACCTGGGCCTGGACGTGCACGACTGCGCGCAGGCGCGGCGCGAGCTGTACCTCGACGGGGTGCTGGAGCCGGGCATGGTCTTCACGATCGAGCCGGGCCTGTACTTCAAGGCCGACGACCTTGCCGTGCCGGAGGAGTACCGGGGCATCGGCGTGCGGATCGAGGACGACGTGCTCGTGACCGAGGACGGCAACGAGAACCTGTCGGCGGCGCTGCCGCGGCGTCCCGACGAGGTCGAGGCGTGGATGGCGTCGCTGCGCGACTGACCGCGGCTGACCCGCGGCACGGCGGGCGGGGGTGCTGCACCTCACCACCCTCTGCCGGGCCGCGGCGGCTCGCGGCTCTCTAGACTGGGCCGGTGATCGACCTCCACACCCACTCCACGGCGTCGGACGGCACGGACGCGCCGGACCAGGTGGTGGAGGCCGCGGCCGCTGCGGGCCTCTCCACGGTCGCGCTCACCGACCATGACACGACGGCGGGCTGGCCGGCCGCCACGGCGGCCGCGCTCCGGCTCGGGGTCGCGCTCGTGCGCGGTGCCGAGATCTCCGCGCTGTCGAGCGACGCCGCCACCCCGGGCCGGGGCGTCAGCGTGCACCTGCTGTCGTACCTGCACCACCCTGACCACCCGGCCCTGCTCGCCGAGCTCGCCCGCACACGCGCCGACCGCGAGACGCGCGCGCAGCGCATGGTCGAGCTGCTCGCCGAGGACTTCCCCATCACCTGGGAGGACGTGCTCGCGCAGACAGAGCCGGGCACCACGATCGGCCGGCCGCACCTCGCCGACGCGCTGGTGGCGTCCGGTCGCGTGCGCGACCGGGACGAGGCGTTCGCCACCGTGCTCCGGCCGGGCACGCGCTACTACGTAGGCCACTACGCGCCGGCGGCGGCCGGGGCGGTGCGGGCGATCCGCGCCGCGGGCGGAGTGCCCGTCTTCGCGCACCCGGGGGCCGACGCGCGGGGGAGGATCGTTCCCGACAGCACCGTCGAGGAGCTGGCCGACGCCGGCCTGGCGGGCCTCGAGGTGGACCACCGCGACCACACGCCCGAGATGCGCGACCACCTGCGCGACCTCGCGGGGGCCCTCGGCCTGCTGGTGACCGGGTCGAGCGACTACCACGGCACCGGCAAGACCAACCGCATCGGTGAGAACACGACAGCGCCCGAGGTGCTCGACGCCATCGAGGCCCAGGGCGCGCTGGAGGTCGTCCGGTGAGCCAGTACTTCGACGTCGTCCTGTTCACAGAGGTCTTCGTGACCCTGTTCGTCATCATGGACCCGCCCGGCACCGTGCCGGTCTTCCTCGGGCTCACGAGCGCCATGGGTGCCAAGCAGCGCAACCGCGCGGCGCGCCAGGCGATCCTCGTGGCGTTCGGCGTGATCGTCGTGTTCGCCGTGTTCGGGCAGCAGGTGCTGCACTACATGGGGATCACCCTGCCGGCGCTGCAGGCGTCGGGCGGTCTCCTGCTGCTGGTCGTCGCGATGGAGCTGCTGACGGGCAAGATGGAGGAGCCGGAGCCGTCGGGGAACAAGGGCGTGAACGTGGCCCTCGTGCCGCTCGGCACGCCCCTGCTCGCGGGACCGGGCGCGATCGTGGCCACCATGGTGTTCGTCCAGCAGCGCGTGGGCTCCGACGAGACCCTGGTGGGGCACTGGCTCGCCATCGGCGCCGCCATCGTCGCCGTGCACCTCGCCCTGTGGCTGGCCATGCGGTTCGCGAACGTCATCCACCGGGTCCTGCGCGACTCGGGCGTCACCCTCGTCACCCGCATCGCCGGCCTGCTGCTCGCCGCGATCGCCGTGCAGATGATCGCCACCGCCGTGACGGAGTTCGTGCGGGCGGCCTGAGCCTGGGCGCCGCGCCGCGGGGCCCTCAGAGGTCGATCGTCTCCAGCCGGACCGTGACCGGCGCGTCCGCCTCGAGCTTCTCCGCGGTGCGCACGGCCTTCTTCAGGGGCAGCACGTAGGCCTTCTGCTCGTCGCTGGGGAACACGGACGTGGTCCACGTGGTGGACCCGACGGTCGCCCTCACCCGGATCGAGCCGAAGCCGCGGGGTGGCAGAGGCAGGCT
Organism: Antribacter sp. NEAU-D49; assembly: GCF_057158775.1. Taxonomy (NCBI): domain Bacteria; kingdom Bacillati; phylum Actinomycetota; class Actinomycetes; order Micrococcales; family Promicromonosporaceae; genus Antribacter; species Antribacter sp. NEAU-D49. The sequence goes on from NZ_JBXTSN010000002.1 coordinate 135,860, forward strand.
CGCCAGGTCGTCGGACAGGTCCTCCGGGACCGTGACGAACCACCAGGCGGAGTCGCTGCGGGCCTGCCATTGCCACAGGGGAGCGGTGAAGTCGAGCTGCACCTCAGCAGAGTACGACGACGCCCGGGCCGCGCCGTGGCGCGACCCGGGCGTCGGTGCGATCAGCCCTCGGCCGGGGCCTGGCCCTCGCCGGCCGGACGGCCGCCGCGCGTGCGTCGGCGGTTCCGGGAACGCTTGCGCGCAGCCTCGCTGCCCGACGCCGGACCCTCGCCCTCCGTACCCGCCTCGCCCGGGCCGGTGCTCGCGGGGGCAGAGCCGCCGCCCGCCGTGGCCGTGCCCGGGGCGCGCTCGCCCGCCTGGGCCGGCCGGCCGCCGTCGGACCGGCCACCCTCCGTGCGGGGGCCGCGACCGCCCGCGGTGCGCTGAGGCGGGCCTGACTTGCTGGTCCGCTTGCCGGTCTCGCCCAGGTCCTCCAGGACCTCGGCGTCGAGGCCCTCGAGGTGCTGCGCCGAGCGCGGCAGGCGGCCCTTGGTCCCCGCCGGGATCTTCAGGTCGGAGAAGAGGTGCGGCGACGTCGAGTACGTCTCGACCGGGGCCGGGAGGCCGAGGTCGAGGGTCTTGTCGATGAGGGACCAGCGGGGCAGGTCGTCCCAGTCGACGAACGTGACGGCCGTGCCCGAGTTGCCCGCGCGGCCGGTGCGGCCGATCCGGTGCAGGTAGGTGCGCTCGTCCTCGGGGCACTGGTAGTTCACGACGTGGGTGACGTCGTCGACGTCGATGCCTCGGGCGGCCACGTCGGTGGCGACGAGCACGTCGATCTTGCCGTTCCGGAAGGCGCGCAGGGCCTGCTCACGGGCACCCTGGCCGAGGTCGCCGTGGATGGCGCCCGCAGCGAAGCCGCGGTCGCGCAGGTCGTCCGAGACCTTCGCGGCCGTGCGCTTGGTGCGCGCGAACACGATGGTGCGCCCGCGGCCCTCGGCCTGGAGCAGGCGGGCCAGCACCTCGACCTTGTCGAGCGCGTGGGCGCGGTAGATGAACTGCGTGGTGTTCTTGACCGTGGCGCCCTGGTCGTCCGGCTCGGCGGCGCGGATGTGCGTGGGCTGCTTCATGTAGCGGCGGGCCATGCTGACGACGGCGCCCGGCATGGTGGCGCTGAAGAGCATCGTGTGCCGCTGGGCGGGCGTCTGCGACAGGATCTTCTCGACGTCCGGGAGGAAGCCCAGGTCGAGCATCTCGTCAGCCTCGTCGAGCACCACCGTGCTGGCCCGGAGCAGGGTCATGTGCCCCTGGTTGAGCAGGTCGATCATGCGGCCGGGAGTACCGACCACGACGTCGACGCCCGAGCGCAGCATCTCGATCTGCGGCTCGTACGCGCGGCCGCCGTAGACCTGCACGATGCGCACGTTGCGCTTCGACGACGCCGTGGCCAGGTCGCTGGCGACCTGGACCGCGAGCTCGCGCGTGGGGACCACGACGACGGCCTGCGGCTTGCCCGGTGCGACGAGCTGGTCGTAGCCGGGCTCACCGGGTGCGACGACCCGGTGCAGCAGGGGGACGCCGAAGCCGAGCGTCTTGCCGGTACCCGTCTTCGCCTGGCCGATGATGTCGTGACCCGACATCGCGACCGGCAGCGTCATCGCCTGGATCGGGAAGGGGTGCGTGATCCCGGCCTCGGCGAGGGCCTCGACGATCTCCGGGCGGACCCCGAAGTCGGCGAAGCTCACGTCGCGGGCCTGGATGGTGGAGGACGTGACGGTGCTCTCCGCCGGGTCCGTGGTGGCCGCGCTCGCGGCCGGTGTGTCTGTGGTAGTCACTGGCGCCTTCATCTCTCGTCGGCGCGGCGGGCCCTTCTCAAGGCCTGGCACTTGCGCCGTGGGTGTGGCAGCCGATCGTGGAATCTCGTCGCGCGCCGGGCTCCTGACGAAGCCCCTGCAGCGCGTCCTGCGGGGCGGCCGGGCGGGCCGGAGCACAGGCTCTGGGGTCTGAACGTGACGACCGGGCAACCGATGTACGGGCTCATGGTACGCACACGATGTTTCCAGACGTTGTCTTGTGCGTCACGACCGCGGCGTGCCGTACGACACGCCGCCCTCCGCGGGAGGACCTGCCCACAGGGGACGAGCCGGGGCCAACTCGGGCGGACCGGCATGGTTCGCCCGGCCGGATCGCGCCGTCGTGCCTATCCTGGCGACGTGAGCCACCCAGCGCAGGACCCAGCCCCCGACGACGTGGCGGAGATCCTGGGGCTCGCCGCCTACACGGACCTCGGGGCGTTCGCACTGGTGGGCGGGCAGGCCTCCGTGGCGCCCGAGGTCGAGGTGCGGCAGCGCCTGGCCGGGCTCGCGGTGGGCGTCCTGCGCAGGCAGCGGGCCGCGCTCGACCTGGCCGCCCGCTACGGCTCCGGCGAGCGGGAGACGCTGAGCCGGTTCCAGGGCCTGCTGGACGACTTCGACGTGCGGACCACCCACCTGAACTGGTGGGAGGCCGTCGTCAAGGCCTACGTGGGGCACGCGGTGGCGGGAGACCTGTGCCGGACGGCGGCCCTTGGCCTGGAAGGGCCGGTCCGCGACGAGGTGGTCGCGGTGCTCGACGGGGCCGAGCTGGACCACGGGCTGGCCGAGCTGCTCGCCGAGGGGACCGCGAACGACCCGGTCCTGGCCTCGCGGCTCGCGCTCTGGGGCCGGCGCGTCGTGGGTGAGGCGCTGGGCGTGGCCCAGCGGATCCTCCGCGAGGACGAGCGCCTGCTCGCGCTCGTCGCCGCGGCCGGGGGAGTGCCCGCCGCGGAAGCGCAGTCCTGGGTGTTCGCCCGGCTCACCGCCGAGCACACCCGCCGGATGGACCGGCTGGGGCTGACGGCCTGACGGTCGTGAGACCGCCCGGCCGCCAGCGGAGCTCTCAGAGCGAGCCGAACCCGACCTTGCGCTGCTCCTCGGTGCCGATCTCGACGTAGCCGATGGTCGAGCTCGGCACGATCACGCGGCGGCCGCGGGAGTCGGTGAGCTCGAGCGCACTGCCGGCGAGCGCCTTCTGGACGGCGGACGCGACGGCGTCCGGGGTCAGGTCGGTCTCGATGACGAGCTCCCGCGGCAGGTTCTGCACACCGATGGTGACTTCCACGTTCTCTCCTTCGCGTGCGGCGTGCGGTACGAGACCGCTCCGGCCGATCGACTGACCTGCGCCGGGGACCCCGGCGTGACGATCCTAGTCACCGGCCTCGCCAGGAGTTGGCGGTTTCGCCGTCAGCCGATCTCTGGGGTGGTGATCCGGCCGAACTGGCCTGAAACGGCGGTTATCGCGACGTTCGGGATGCGGCATGGCACGATGGACGGCGTGGATCATCCGGTGACGACCTCGGACAGTGCGACCCGGCCGTCGGGTGCCGGCGCTGCGGTGCGGGCGACCCGCAGGGCCGTGCGCGCTGCCCGCCACCGGGCCCGGCAGCGGCCGGCCGGGTCCGTCGTCGTCCTGACGCTGTGCCTCGGGGCGGGGATGGCCGGCGGGATCGTCGCCACCGCGTCGAGGGAGCCCGAGGCGTCCCGGGCGGCCGTCGCGGGCATGGTCGACCGGCACCTCAGCGCCGAGGCCGCGGCCGTGGTGCGGGATGTCGTCGCGGCGGCGGAGCGCGGGACGGGTCGGGTGTCGCCGCCGGCCCCCGAGGCGGGCCAGGCTCTCACCAGCGGTGACGGTCAGGCTGCGGCCGGCGTCGTCGAGGGTGCGCCCGACCCGGTGCCGTCGCCGACGTGGTCGCCCTTGTCCGCCCCGGACGCGCCTCGGGCGGCTGTCCCGAAGGTCGCGGCGCCGGCGCCCGAGCCGTCGCCGTCGCCGTCGGCCGCGGCTCCCGTCCCGGAACCCGGGTCGGGGCTGACCGGCACCACCGTCGAGCCGGCGCTCTCCGGAGAGCTCGTCGTGGCGCCCGGAAGCACCGCGCCGCCCGGTCCCGGCGAGGTGTGGACCGTGCGCGTCGAGGTCGAGAAGGGCCTGCCCGTGGACGTCGCGGTGTTCGCCGACGCGGTGCTGGCGACGCTCAACGACCCGCGTGGCTGGTCCGCCGTGGACGGTGTGACGTTCGCCCGGACGGACGGTGCCGACCCCGACGCGCGGGTGGTGCTCACCAGCCCTGCCACCACCGACGCCCTGTGCGCGCCCCTCGACACGGGCGGCCACCTCTCGTGCGGCATGGGCAACGCGGCGGTCCTGAACTTCGGGCGCTGGGTGAACGGGGCCGAGGCGTTCGGCACCGACGTGGTGACGTACCGGCAGTACCTGGTGAACCACGAGGTGGGCCACGTGCTGGGCCACCACCACGACCAGTGCCCCTCCCCGGGCGCCCTGGCGCCGGTCATGGTGCAGCAGACGCTGTCCACCGGAGGCTGCCTGCCGAACGGCTGGCCGCGGCCGTAGCGGGCGCTCGCGCGGTATCGTCGGCAGGCCTCGGCGCGTCGCTGAGGGACTATTCGGGCCTTCCGGACGCGACGGCGCGCGGCGTCGGGAGTGTGGGTGGCTCGTGATCGAATCATCCGCGTGACGACGACCTCCAGCCTCCGACTGGTACCGCCCGGGACCCGCCCGGACGGCGCCGGTCTCGTCGCGCTCGACGAGACCCAGGCGGCAGCCGTGGAGGCAGCGCTCACGCACCGGGCGACCCTGGTCGCGGGTGCGCCCGGTACGGGGCGCACCACGGTCGCCACGGCTGTGGCGGTGCGGGCGCTCGACGAGGGGACCCGCCCCGAACGGGTGCTGGTGCTGGCCGCGTCGCGCCGGGCGGCGGCCCGGCTGCGCGACCAGGTGGCGTCGGCCGCCGGGCGCACCGTCAGCGCGCCGATGGTCCGGACCGCCGCCTCCGCGGCGTTCGCGGTGCTGCACTCCCGTGCCGCCGCGCTCGGCGACGCGCCACCCACGCTCGTCTCCGGGCCGGAGCAGGACCTCGTCCTCGCGGAGCTGCTGGCGGGCCACTTGGCGGGGGAGGGCGCGCCGCTGGCACTGCCGCCCGGTCTCCCGGAGGAGTCGCTGGGCCTTCGCGGGCTCCGGCAGGAGCTGCGTGACCTGCTCATGCGTGCCGCGGAGCGTGGCCTGGGTCCCGTGGAGCTCGACGAGCTGGGCCGGCGGCACGACCGACCCGAGTGGGTGATGGCCGCGCAGCTCTACGAGGAGTACCTGGACGTCACGGCGCTGCGGCTCGGCACCCCCGACTCCGGTGCGCGCTACGACCCCGCGGTGGTGGTGGACGAGGCGGCCCACGCGCTGCAGTCCTGGGAGGACGAGGTGCCGGGCATCCCGCGGCCCACCTGGGACCTCGTCGTGGTGGACGACTACCAGGAGGCCACGGCGGCCACCGCACGACTGCTCCACGTGCTCCACGCCGACGGTGCCCGCCTGGTGCTCATCGGCGACCCGGACAGTGCCGTACAGGGCTTCCGTGGCGCTGCTCCCGGGCTCGTGGGCCGTGCGTCCGCTCCCGCGCGCCCCGGCGCGTTCGGCGCGTTCGACGCGCACCCGGTGGTGCTCGGCACGGCCTGGCGCCAGGGGCCGGAGCTGCGGGAGGTCACGCGCGCGGTGACCGCCCGCATCCCGGTCCTCGCGAGCGTCCTGCACCGCAGGGCTCAGGCGCGCCCCGCCGCGGACGAGGCGGACGCGGACGAGGCGGCGCCGGACCAGGCGGACGCGGACCAGGCGGCGCCCCACGGCGCTGACGGCGCTGCGCGGGCCGGCGCTGCGCCGGACGGCCCGGCCGGCGCCGACGTTCCTCCCGTCCAGGTCGCGGTCCTGGCCGGTGCGGCGCAGGAGGCTGCCTGGATCGCGCGCGAGCTGCGCGCCGAGCACCTGCTGCGCGGCACGCCGTGGGAGCAGATGGCGGTGATCGCGCGCAGCGGCACCCGGCTGGCCGCCCTCCGCCGGGAGCTCGCGTCGGCATCGGTGCCGGTGGCACTCCTGGGCTCCGACCTCCCGCTGCGTGACGAGCCCGCGGTCGCGCCCCTGCTGGCGGCCGTGCGCGTGTGCGCCGGAGCTCCGCGAGGCAGCCTGGACGCGTTGCTGGCCGGTGAGCTCGGCGAGGACGAGCAGCCCTTCGACCCCGACACGGCGGCGCTGCTGCTCACCTCGCCGGTCGGCGGGCTCGACGCCGTGGCGCTCCGTCGGCTGCGCCGAGCCCTGCGCGCGGAGGAGCTGTCCGGCGGCGGTGGTCGCACGTCGGACGCGCTGATCGTGGAGGTGCTGGGCGACCCCGCGCGGGCCGCGACCCTGCCGTCGCCCGTGCACAAGGGCCCGGTCGCCGTGGCCCGCGTGCTTGCCGCCGGCCGGGAGGCGGCCGCCCAGCCGGGCGCCACGGCCCAGACCGTCCTCTGGGCCGTCTGGGCGGCGTCCGGCCTGGCCGAACGCTGGCGGGCGGCGGCGCTCGCGGGTGGGCCCGCCGGGCTCCGCGCCGACCGCGACCTGGACTCGGTGCTCGCACTGTTCCGCGCGGCGGAGACCTTCGTGGACCGCATGCCGGGTGCGCCGGTGGCGGCGTTCGTGGACTACCTGGACTCCCAGGACCTGCCCGCAGACTCCCTCGCCGCGTCGGCCGCCGGCTCGGGCGCCGTCGCCGCGCTCACGCCGCCCGGCGCGGCGGGGCGGGAGTGGGACGTGGTGGTCGTGGCGGGGGTCCAGGACGGCGTGTGGCCCGACCTGCGCCTCCGGGACTCGCTGCTGGGGTCCCAGGCGCTCGTGGAGCTGCTGGCCGGCCGCACGGCTCAGGCCCACGGCGTCGGTGCCGAGGCCCGGCGCCAGGTGCTCGCGGACGAGCTCCGTGCGTTCGCGGTCGCCACGTCCCGCGCACGCCGCCGCCTCCTCGTCACGGCCGTCGAGGACACGGAGGAGGCGCCGAGCGTCTTCTGCGACCTGGTGTCCCCCCGGGACGACGACGGTGAGGGTCCGGACCCGCGCCGCGTCCCGGTGGGGCCGCCGCTCGACCTTCGTGGCGTCGTCGCGGCCGCGCGCGCCGAGCTGGTGTCCGGCGTGGTCCGGTACGGGCGTTCGGCGGCTGCGGCCCCTGCTCCCGGCTCTGCCCCGGACGAGGTCCGGGGTGACGACATCGCCACCGGAACCGTCCCCGAGTCGGGCGAGGCGGCCGCGGTGCTGCTCGCCGACCTCGCTGCCGCGGGCGTCGTCGAGGCTGACCCGAGCAGCTGGTACGGAGTCGCCGGCGTCTCGAGCGGCGCTCCGCTGTGGGGGCCGGACGACCTTGTGACGGTGTCCCCGTCGAAGGTCGACACGGTGACCACCTGCGCGCTGCGCTGGGCCTTCGAGGCTGCGGGCGGCACCGCGCCGGACGCGACGCACCAGACGCTCGGCACCCTCGTGCACTCGATCGCCCAGAGCCTGCCGAAGGGTTCGCTCTCGGAGCTGAGACGGGAGCTCGACCGGCGGTGGCCCGAGCTGGCCCTGCCCGAGGGCTGGCCTGCGCGCCAGCTGCGCCGCCGGGCGGACCGCATGATCGAGCGGCTCGCCGACTACCTCGCGTCGTCGGGAGAGCCGCTGCTGGTCGAGGCAGACTTCGACCTGACCGTGGGCCGGGCCAGGCTGCGGGGTCAGCTCGACCGCGTCGAGGACGCGGGCGACGACACCGTCCGGGTGGTCGACCTGAAGACCGGCCGCACCGCCCCGAGCGAGAAGAAGACGGCCGACAACCCGCAGCTGGGGGCCTACCAGCTGGCGGTCGAGGAGGGCGCGCTCGACCTGCCCGACGGCGCCGCGAGCCGGGGGGCCAGCCTCGTCTTCGTCGGTACCGACACCAAGGGGCCGACGGTCCGCGACCAGCCGGCGCTCGCTCCCGACCCGGACGGTGCCAGCTGGGCACGCGACGTGGTCGAAGGCGCTGCCGACACGATGGCCGCCGCCCGGTTCGAGGCGCGGCCCAACGACCTGTGCAGCATGTGCGCGGTGCGCCGGTCGTGCCCGCTGCAACCCGAGGGACGGAAGGTGGTGGAGTGATGCCGCAGGACGGTGCTTTCGAGCTGGACCTGCCCGGTCTGGACGGGGCCGGCCGCCCCGGCGAGGAGGCGGCCGACCTCGCCGAGCGCGAGCAGCTGCTGCGCACGCAGCGCCGTGCGCTGGGCGAGGAGCCAGGCCCGGGCGCGTCGTCGGCGCCCGCGGACGTCGCGCCAGGGCAGCCCCGCCGGCTCTCGGCCCGCGAGATCGCCCGTCTGCTCGGCCGGCCCGAACCCACGGACGAGCAGGCCGAGGTCATCGAGGCCCCGCTCGAGCCGTCGCTCGTGGTCGCCGGTGCCGGGTCCGGCAAGACGGAGACCATGGCAGCCCGCGTCGTGTGGCTCATCGCCAACAAGCTGGTGGCGCCGGAGCAGGTGCTGGGGCTCACCTTCACGCGCAAGGCGGCCGGCGAGCTCGGCGTCCGGGTGCAGACCCGGCTCGCCCAGCTCAACCGCGCCCTCGGCGAGACGGCGGGCGAGGCGCTCGCGGGCCTGGACCTGGACCGGCCCACGATCGCCACCTACAACGCCTACGCCGCGTCGCTGGTGGCCGACCATGGTCTCCGGCTCGGCGTGGAGCCCGGTGCCCGGCTGCTCGGCGAGGCGGAGCAGTGGCAGCTCGCCTCGCAGGTGGTCGAGTCGTGGTCCGACGACCTGGGCACGGACAAGGCCGTGAGCACCGTCGTCGGTGCCGTCGTAGCGCTCTCCGGCGCGCTCGGCGAGCACCTGGTGGACCCGGCCGACGCGCGGGACCGGCTCTCCGAGCTGGCCGAGCACCTGGAGTCGCTGCCGCTGGGCAAGCGCCAGAAGGCGCGCACCAAGGACGTGACGACGCTGATCGGGACGATCGCGGAGCGGGCCCGGCTCGTGGACCTCGTGGTCGAGTACCGGCGCCGCAAGCGGGTCGCCGAGGCGCTCGACTTCGGCGACCAGGTCTCCTTCGCCGCGGAGCTGGCCCGCACCGTCCCGGCGGTCGGCGCCGCCGAGCGGGCGCGGTTCGCCGTGGTGCTCCTCGACGAGTACCAGGACACGTCGTACGCGCAGGTCGAGCTCCTTGCCGGGCTCTACGGCGGAGGCCACCCCGTCACCGCCGTCGGCGACCCGCACCAGTCCATCTACGGCTGGCGGGGTGCCAGCGCGGCGGGCCTCGGCCGTTTCCCGGAGCGGTTCCGGCGCGACGACGGCATCCCCGCCGCCGTGCACTACCTCTCCACGTCGTGGCGGAACGACGCCGCGGTGCTCGCGGCCGCCAACGTGGTGTCCGCACCGCTGCGCGGCGACGCCGCGGGCGTCCACGTCCCGGCGCTCGACCTGCGCCCGGACGCGGGGACCGGCGTCGTCACCGCGCACGTCGCGGCCACGCTGGAGGAGGAGGCCGAGGCGGTCGCCGAGTGGGTGGCGGAGCGCTGGCGGCCAGGGTCCGACCCTCGGGGGCGGGTCACCGCGGCCGTGCTCTGCCGGGCGCGTTCGCAGTTCGCCACGATGGAGGTGGCGCTGCGCCGCAAGAACCTGCCCGTCGAGGTGGTGGGCCTGGGCGGCCTGCTGTCCACCCCCGAGGTGGTCGATGTCGTGGCGCTGCTCGAGGCGGCCCACGACCCGTCCCGCGGTGACTCGCTGCTGCGCCTGCTCACCGGTCCGCGCGTCAACCTCGGCGCCGCCGACCTCCACGCCCTGGGTTCGTGGGCCGCCGACCTCGCCCGCCGCGAGGACCTCGGCCGCGGGCGCCGGGGCGCCGTACCGGAGCAGGCGCCCGAGCCCGCCACGGACGACGCCGGAGCCCCCGGCGACCCGGTCGTGGTCGAGGGTGACGTGGTGGACCACCGGTCCATCGTCGACGCCCTCGACGAGCTGCCGCAGCCGGGGCGCCCCGCCCGGGACGGGCGCGCCCTCACCGCCGACGGTCACCGCCGGCTGACGGCGCTCGCCGGGGTGCTGCGCGACCTGCGCGGACTCACGTACCTGTCGCTCCCCGAGCTCGTGGTCCAGGCGGAGCGCGCGCTCGGCCTGGATGTCGAGGCGGCGACCGCGCTGGCACTCATGGGCGCGGGCGTGGGCGGCGCCGTGAGCGAGCGCGGGCGGGAGCACCTCGACGCGTTCCGCGACGTGGCCGCCTCGTTCGCGCAGTCGGCCGACGTGGCGACGCTCGGGGCGTTCCTCGGCTGGCTCGGCGTCGCGGGCGCGCGCGAGCGCGGCCTGGACATGCCGGTGCGCGAGCCGGACCCGGACGCGGTGCAGATCATCACCGCCCACGCGTCCAAGGGCCTGGAGTGGGACGTCGTGGCGGTACCCGGCCTGGTCGACGGCCAGTTCCCCACGTGGGACCGCGGTGCCCGGTCGGGCGACAGCTCGAGCGGGTGGCTGAGCGATCTCGGCGAGCTGCCCTACCACCTGCGTGGAGACGCCGACGACCTGCCGGCCTTTCGCTACGACCTGGCGTCCGACACCAAGGACCTGGTCGCGCGGCGCGACGAGTTCAAGGCCGCGTGCGGCGAGCACCGGCTGGGGGAGGAGCGCCGTCTGGCCTACGTGGCGTTCACCCGCGCCCGCCGCGAGCTGCGGCTCACCGGTTCGTGGTGGGGCACCTCGACCCGCCCCCGTTCACCGTCGCCGTTCCTGCTGGAGCTCGTGAGCGCCGGTCTGGTGGCCGCCGACTCCTGGGCCGCGCTGCCCGAGCCGGACGCCGAGAACCCTCGTGACGCCGAGGAGGTCACGGCGATCTGGCCGGCGGAGGCGGCCACCACCGACGACGGGGCGGTCGCGGACCGGCCGGCGACCTCGGCCGCACGCGACGTCCTCCGCGCCACGGCGCACCTCGTGGCGGCGGCCGCCGCGGTCCGGGCCGACGTGCTCGCGGACGAGCCGGACGGCACGCCGTCGGCTCTCCTGACGGCTCCCGAGGGCGTGCTGCGGGACACGGCCGGCCACGACCTGGTGGACCTCGCCCGGATGCTGCTGAACGAGCGCGAGGAGCGGCACGACCGCGAGGTCCTGTTCCCCGCGCACGTGTCGGCGTCCGGCCTGGTCCGCCTGGCTGCCGACCGCGACGCCTTCGCGCTGCAGCTGCGCCGGCCCGTCCCGTCGCAGCCCACCGTGCACGCGCGCCGCGGCACGCAGTTCCACACCTGGGTGGAGCAGCACTTCCAGCAGGCGTCGCTCCTGGACGTCGACGACCTGCCGAGCGCCGAGGACGACGACCTGGTGCCCGACACCGACCTCGAGAAGCTCAAGGAGACGTTCGAGGGGTCGCCGTGGGCGTCGCGCACCCCGATCGCCGTCGAGGCCGACGTGGAGACGCCGGTCGCGGGCGTCATGCTGCGCAGCCGGATGGACGCGGTGTTCGCCGACCCGGAGCGCGGGCCCGACGCCGTCGTGGTGGTGGACTGGAAGACCGGCCGCGAGCCGCTCGACCCTGCCGCCCGTGCCGCCCGCGAGGTGCAGCTCGCGGTGTACCGGCTCGCCTGGGCACGGTGGAAGGACATCCCCGTGGAGCGGGTGAGCGCGGCGTTCTACTACGTCGGGTCCGACACCACGGTCCGGCCCGAGCGGCTGCTCACGGAGGAGGAGCTGGAGGCCCTCATCCTCGGCCGGTGATCAGTCCTCGATCTCGGCGCCGTACCACTCCTCGATCAGCGACCGCGCGATCGACGCCCGCCCGGGAAGTCCCAGATCGCCTGCCGCGACCGCCGCGCCGAGCTCGTCACGGGTGAACCAGCGGGCGTCGGCCAGCTCGTCCGGGTCGCACCGGAGGTCGGTGGTCACCGCCCTGCCGCGGTAGCCGAGCATGAGCGAGGCGGGGAAGGGCCACGACTGGCTGCCTGCGTACTCGACGTCGGTCACCACGACCGCGGTCTCCTCGTGCACCTCGCGGCGCACCGCGTGCTCCGCGCTCTCGCCCGGTTCCACGAAGCCCGCGAGGACGGAGTACCGGCCAGGCCCCCAGCTCGGCCCCCGGCCCAGCAGGAGCCGGTCGTCCGCGTCGACGACCGCCATGATGACCGCCGGGTCCGTCCGCGGGTAGACCTCGGTCCCCTCGGCGGTGCAGCGGCGCACCCAGCCTGCCTGCTCCGCCACCGTGGGCCGGCCGCAGCGCGGGCAGTGCCGGGCGACCTCGTGCCACGCGGCCAGCGCGACGGCCTCGATCGCGAGGCCCAGCTCCAGGTCGGTGGCGTGCTCGGCGACCTCCCGCAGCCCGAGCCAGCCGAAGCCCTCGGCCTCGCTCGGGGCGTCGTCAGGCGCCCCGTCCGGCAGCAGGCGGGCGAGGTAGGCGGTCCCGTCGGCCTCGCCGAGGAAGAGGTGGTCGACGGCGGGCAGGTGGTCCACCTGGGCCGGCAGGAAGAGCCCGAGCCGCTGCCCGACGGCACCCGCGCGGCCTCCGCGCAGCAGCAGGACCCGGGTGGCAGGGCGGGTCAGGAGGGCCTCGACGAGGCCGGGCTCCCTGCGCCGGTGCGCGGCGCGGTCGTGGGCGGTGCGGGCGAAAGGAAGGTCGAGCACGGCACGACGGTACGGGACACGCCCCGGCCGTGGGTCCGATCACCCGCCCGCCTGCTCTACCGTGAGCACGTGTCACGCACGCCGCTCGCTCTCGCCGCACTCTCGACGGCCGCCGTCCCAGGGCTCGACGCTCGTTCGGTGCGCCAGGGAGAGCTGCCCGGCGACTACGACGTGGCGGTCGTGACGGGCCAGGACGACCAGGAGTGGGTGATCCGGGCGCCACGCACCTCCGTGGCGGGCGCCGCCCTCGAGGCCGAGCTCGAGCTGCTCGAGCAGCTCCGGCTCTATGTCGACACAGGTGTGCTGCCCTTCGTCGTGCCGCAGGTGGCCGGCTCGGCGCTCCTGCCCGAGGGCGGACGTGCGGTGGTGCACCGGCGGATCGTGGGTTCCACGCTCGACGTGGAGCGTCTGCAGTCCGGCCCAGGCCTCGCCGCCGACCTCGGACGGGCCATCGCGGCGGTCCACGAGCTGCCGACCGGCGTGGTCGAAGGCTGCGGCCTGCCGAGCTACACGGCGGCCGAGTACCGCGAGCGACGGCTCACCGAGGTGGACGAAGCGGCCAAGACCGGCCGTGTGCCGCCCACCCTCCTGCGTCGCTGGGAGGCGGCGCTCGAGGATGTCTCCCTGTGGAAGTTCCAGCCGGTCGTGGTGCACGGCGACCTCGCCGCGGACCAGGTGCTCGTCGACCGTGGCCGCGTGGTCGCGATCTCCGGCTGGTCCGACGCGCGGGTCGCCGACCCGGCCGACGATCTCGCCTGGCTGCTCGTCGCCGCCCCGCTCGACGCGGTGGACTCGATCATGGAGGCGTACCAGCTGCGTCGCACCGAGCTGAGCGACCCGCGGCTCGCCGACCGTGCCCTGCTCGTGGGCGAGCTGGCCCTGGCGCGCTGGCTGCTGCACGGCGTGCGGCACCGGCTGCCGGAGGTCATCGAGGACGCGACCGTCATGCTCAGCGACCTGGACGAGGCCACGCGCGACGACGGCTGAGGCCGGCCCAGGGGCGCCCGGCCCCGGCACGCGGCCCGCTCGGGCCGGCCCGGGTCAGCGACCCAGCGCCGACCGCACCTGCGCGAGGGAGGGGTTCGTCGCCGCGGTGCCGTCCGGGAAGACGACGGTGGGTACTGTCCGGTTGCCGCCGTTGACCTGCTCCACGTAGGCGGCGGTCTCGGGCTGCTCCTCGATGTCGATCACCGTGTACGCGATGCCCTCGGAGTCCAGCTGGGTCCGGAGCCGCCGGCAGTACCCGCACCAGACGGTGGAGTACATGAGCACGGTGCCCTCCGCGGGTACCTGCGTGGTGGCGGTCATCGGGTTCCTCCTTCGGCGCCTGTGGACGGCGCGCGGACAAGTGTCGGTGGTGCCTGCGAGAATCGCAGACGATGTTCACCCAGACCAACTCCGGACCCGCCGCCGCTCATCCCGACGCGATCCTCGAGGCGCTCGATCCCGAGCAGCGCGAGGTGGCCCTGGCCCTGCGCGGTCCGGTGTGCGTGCTCGCGGGCGCCGGCACGGGCAAGACACGGGCGATCACCCACCGGATCGCCTTCGGCGTGCGCACCGGCGTCTACAAGCCCACCAGCGTGCTCGCGGTGACGTTCACCGCACGCGCGGCCGGGGAGATGCGCACGCGCCTGCGTGACCTGGGCGTCGGCGGGGTGCAGGCGCGAACGTTCCACGCCGCCGCGCTGCGCCAGCTCGGGTACTTCTGGCCTCGGGTGGTGGGCGGCGCCCCGCCGCGGCTGCTGGAGCACAAGGCGTCGATCGTCGCGGAGGCGGCCCGGCGCATCGGCGTGAGCGTGGACCGGGTCGCCGTGCGCGACCTCTCGTCGGAGGTCGAGTGGGCCAAGGTGTCGCTCGTCACGTCGGACGACTACGAGCGGGCCGCCTCCTCCCGGGGGCGCGAGGCGCCGTCGGGCTACGACCACCAGACGGTCGCCCGGCTCATCGCCATGTACGAGGACGTGAAGACGGAACGGGAGAACATCGACTTCGAGGACGTCCTGCTCATGCTGGCCGACATGCTGGCGAGCCACAAGGCCGTCGCTGACGAGGTGCGGGGCCAGTACCGGCACTTCGTGGTCGACGAATATCAGGACGTCTCGCCGCTCCAGCAGTTCCTGCTGGACCAGTGGCTCGGCGGGCGCGACGAGCTCTGCGTCGTGGGTGACCCCTCGCAGACCATCTACTCCTTCACCGGAGCCACCCCGGCGCACCTCCTGACCTTCCGGCGCACGTACCCCCACGCCCAGGAGATCCGTCTCGTCCGCGACTACCGGTCGACGCCCCAGGTGGTGGGCCTGGCGAACGACGTGCTGCGCCGTGCGGGCCGTGCGGGCGGCGCCCACCAGGCGCTCGAGCTCGTGGCCCAGCGGCCGCCCGGCCCGCCCGTCACCTTCAGCGTCCACGACGACGACGAGTCGGAGGCCAAGGCGATCGCCGCACGTGCGGGCCGCCTCATCGCGGCGGGCACCCGGCCCAGCGAGATCGCCGTGCTCTACCGCACCAACGCCCAGTCCGAGGCGTTCGAGGCGGCGCTCGCGGACGCGGGCATCGGCTACCTCGTCCGGGGTGGTGCGCGGTTCTTCCAGCGCAAGGAGGTGCGCGACGCGATCGTGCTGCTGCGCGGCGCGGCGCGCTCCGCCGACCCGACGGTCCCCATGCCCGAGATCGTCCGGGACGTGCTGTCGGCCGCAGGCTGGGCCGAGAAGCCGCCCGCCGCCCGGGGCGCCGCGCGCGAGCGGTGGGACGCCACCCAGGCGCTGGTGGCTCTCGCCGACGACCTCGCGCAGACGGCACCCCAGGACGCGCCGGCCACGCTGGCCACCCTGGTCGCCGAGCTGGAGGAGCGGGCCGCCGCGCAGCACGCGCCCACCGTGGAGGGCGTGACCCTCGCGTCGCTCCACGCGGCCAAGGGCCTCGAGTGGGACGCCGTCTTCCTGGCGGGCATGAGCGAGGGCCTCATGCCGATCTCGCTCGCCGAGACCGAGGACGCGGTGCACGAGGAACGGCGCCTGCTGTACGTGGGGATCACCCGGGCGCGTGAGTACCTCGAGGTCTCGTACGCGCGGTCGCGCAACCCGGGCGGGCGGGCCACGCGCAAGCGCACCCGGTTCCTCGACGGGCTCTGGCCGGAGGACGAGCGTGCCGCACGTTCGGGCCGGGCCTCGGGCCCGGCCAAGGGCGGGGCCCGGGCGCTGCTGTCCGGCGAGCACGACGTGGCGCTGTTCGACGCGCTGCGCGAGTGGCGCCTGGACGTCGCCCGGGAGACGGACAAGCCTGCCTACACGATCCTGACCGACGCCACGCTCGCGGCGGTGGCGGAGCTGCGCCCGGGCTCCGTGGCGGAGCTGGCCCGGATCAACGGGATCGGGCCGGCCAAGATCGACAAGTACGGCGAGACGATCCTCGGCATCGTCGGAACGGCTCCCTCCGGCGGCTGAGGCACGCGACGAGGCGCGTACCGGGCGTGGGCGAGGGTTCCGGGGCGGCCGGAAAAAACTCGTCCGAGAAAGTTTCGTTAATAAGTTGTCCCGGCCGATCGAGCCGTCATAGGGTCAGTCTTGTCCCTGACAGGAGGGTGAGGCCGAGAGGCCGAGCCCCGAGTTGAGTGAGGAGGTGGGTTCCCTGATGGAGATCAAGCAGATGCTGACGTCGAACGCGCACACCTGCGGCGGCTATGTGCTGCCGGCAGCCGATGCCGTTCGCGCTTTCCGTGCGCGCGTGCGTGGGGGAGCCCTGTCCATCCCCGCACCCGACTCCGTACCAGGAGTGCACCCGGTCTAAGGACCGAGTCACCATCCAGGCCGCGGAGTCCACTCGGGACCCGCGGCCTTCTCAATTCCCGGATCTCCCCGATCGCTCTCTGATCGGCCGGAGGATTGAGCAGCCAGGGGTCCTGTTCCCCCGAAAGACGTTCATCGCCGACGTTCCTTACAGGACCACAGGAGACAACCGTGCGCCTCACTGCGCTCCTCGACACTCTTCCCCAGGGCGGATCCGGCCCCTGGGACCCTCCTCAACCCGTCGTCGCCACCGCGACGGCTCCCCGTCAGGACACCGAGTTCGACCTGCTCATGAACTCCCTGCTCCCGTGCCGCACCAACGACCCCGAGCTGTGGTTCGCGGAGCACACGGACCAGGTCGAGCGGGCCAAGGCCCTGTGCCGCAGCTGTCCGCTCCAGGCCGGCTGCCTCGCCGGCGCCCTCGACCGCCAGGAGCCGTGGGGCGTCTGGGGCGGCGAGGTCTTCGTCGACGGTGCCGTCGTCGCCCGCAAGCGCGGACGTGGCCGGCCCCGCAAGTCGGAGTCGGTCGCGGCATGACCGCGCCGACCGTCCGGCCGTGACGACGGCCCGGACCGACGGCCCGGCCGTCAACGTCCCGGCAGCCCCGTGCAGCCGCACCTCGCGTGCGGCGGCACGGGGCTCGTTCGTGGCAGGCCGTAGGGCAGCGCCACCTCGACGGCCGTCCCCAGCGTGGCGGGCCGGTGCCCGTCGAGCTGCGCCAGCACCTGCCCTGCCGCGAGGGCCGCGGCCGTCGCGGCGAGCGTGGTCTCCTGGGGCGGCTCGGGCGTCTCGCGCAGCTGCGACGCGAGGGCCGGCCACTGCGGGTCGGCGTCGCAACGGTGCAGGTCCACGCACTGCACGCACGCGTAGGTACCCGGCCTGACGAAGGGCCCGAGCACCACGTCCGCCTCCCGGACCACCACCGGCAGGTGCGGGATCCCCCACCCTGTCAGCCGCCGGTACCTCGCGGGGTGCGCGGCGTGCGGCTCGACCACGACGACGACGTCGAGCGCGGGCGCCTCGTCACCGCCACCGACCGGGCCGTGGGTCCCGCCGGCGTCCCCGGCGTCCACCGTCACGACCACCCGTGGCGCCCGTTCCGCGAGCAGCGACCGGACGGCCTCGTCCCGTCGCCGTCCGAGGTCGGCGCTCCGGGGGCCGCCCAGGCCGAGGTCCGTGGTCTGCACGGGCAGGGGGTCGTGCAGCACCAGGTGCCCGACGCCGGCGGTCGCCAGGTGCAGCGCCACCGCGGTCCCGGTCCTGCCGAGCCCGGCGACCCCCACCGTCCGGGCAGCTCGGGCGGCGAGCGTCACCAGCCCCGCGCCGTCGGACCGCAGCATGCCGAGCACCGGGGCGTCCGCCGCGCCGTCGGCCACCGCGGCGACCGCGCCGACGGGGGCCGGCGACGGCACGAGCACCCCCGCCCGGCAGAGCACGTCGACGATCGCGTCGCGTCGCTCGGCCGGGACCCCGCAGCGCGCGGCGGACTGTTCGAGGGGGACGTGACGGCGCTCGACGAGCTCGCGCAGCCAGCCGGTCTCCGCCCGGTCGAGCCCGGCGAGGACGAAGGCCCAGCGCGCGTCGGTCCCGCACTGCACCTCGCCGTCGCCGCGCACGAGCACGGGCGTGCCGGGCCGGAGCCGGAGGGGAGCGGGTCGGGTGGGCATGTCCTCTACTGTGCCCGACGACGGCGCTCGCCCCGCGCGGCCGTCCCCACCTCTGGAGGTGCCGCGGCTTCGGGGCGAATCCGCAGGGAAGAACGGGGAGATATCTCCCTCCGCCCGGTGTGTTCTTGACCACGTGGGGCCGATAACCGCTACGGTCGTGCTGTGGCCCACGACGCCCTGACGTCCGTGGAGGTGCGACGGAGCCGTCGTCGGACCGCCACGGTCAGCGCCTATCGCGACGGTGAACGAACCATCGTCGCGATTCCGGCGCGCTTCTCGCGGGCTCAGGAGCGAGAGTGGGTGGCCAAGATGCTGGCCCGTCTCGACGACAAGGAGCGTCGCCGCCGACCCTCGGACGAGGAGCTCGTGGCGCGGGCGCGGGAGCTCTCGGTCCGGTATCTCGACGGCAAGGCCCGGCCGTCCAGCGTGCGCTGGTCGTCGAACCAGGGCCGCCGCTGGGGGTCGTGCACGCTGGTCGACGGGTCCATCCGGATCTCCACCCGGGTCCAGGGCATGCCGGCCTGGGTGCTGGACTACGTGCTCCTGCACGAGCTGGCGCACCTGCTGCACGCCGGCCACGGACCCGACTTCTGGAAGCTGCTCGACGCCTACCCGCGCACCGACCGGGCCCGGGGCTTCCTCGAGGGTGTGTCCTTCTCGCAGGACGGCGGGTCGATGGGCGACCCGGCCCAGGACGACTGAGCCGGCGCCGCCGCCCGGCTCACTCCTCGCCGAAGATCTCCTTGAGCGCCGCGTCCACGTCGGCGTGCTCCGTGGCGAGGTCGGCGCGCCGCCCCAGGTAGCCTGCCGGGTCGTCGAGGTCTGCCGTCACGGGTAGCAGGTCCGGGTGCTGCCAGACGGCGTCGCGCCCCTCCGGACCGGACTCGCGCGTGACGATCCCGAACAGGGTGGCCGCGTCCCGGGACCTGCGCGGCCGGAGCTCCAGGCCCACGAGGGTGGAGAAGGTGTGCTCGGCGGGCCCGCCCGCTGCGCGGCGCCGCCGCATCATCTCCCGCAGCGGCACGGCGTGGGGCAGGTGGGGGAGGGCGGCCGTGGCCGTCACCTCGTCGACCCAGCCCTCCACGAGCGCGAGCGTGGTCTCCAGCCGCAGGAGCGTGGCCTTCTGCTCGTCGGTGTTCTGCAGGCCGAACACGCCGCCCGAGAGCGCCCGGCGCAGGGCGTCGGGGTCGGCGAGGTCGATGTCCTGGACCTGGTTCTCCAGGGCGGACAGGTCGATGGTGATCCCGCGGGCGTACTGCTCGACGAGACCCAGCAGGTGCGCCCGCAGCCACTGGACGTGGGTGAACAGCCGTGCGTGCGCGGCCTCGCGCAGGGCGAGGAAGAGCCTGACCTCCTCGACCGGCGCGTCGAGCCCGTCGGCGAACGCCGCGACGTTGGTGGGCAGCAGGACGGTCCGGGCCCCGTCGAGGAGCGGCACGCCCACGTCCGTGGCGCCGAACACCTCGCGGGAAAGGGTCCCGGCGGCCTGGCCCACCTGCATGCCGAACACGGCGGAGCCGAGGCGCCGCATCATCTGCGCGGGGTCGATGCCCCCGAGGCCTGCGAGCACACCGGCCGGCATGCCCGGCATGGCCACGCCGTCGTCAACACCCTCGGGGAGCTGGTCGTGCAGCACGGTGGCGAGTGCGTCCGCGACGGAGGTGGCCACGGGGGCGGCAAGCGCGTTCCACGCGGGGAGGGTGGCCTCGACCCACTCGGACCGGCTCCAGGCCGCGGAGCCGCCACCCGCGGGCGGGAGGTCGGTGACCACGTCGAGCCACAGCTCGGCCACGGAGAGCGCCTGGGTCACCTCGCGGGCCTGCCCGCCCATGATCGACGGGTCGCCCTCGGCCACGGCCACCTGCCGGGCGATGTCGTGCGCCACGTCCGCGTTGACCGGGCCGGTGCCCGGCTCGGAGAGCAGGCGCTGCACCTGGGCCAAGGCCTGCTGCATCATCGCCGGG
The DNA here is from genome assembly GCF_057158775.1 of Antribacter sp. NEAU-D49. NCBI lineage: Bacteria > Bacillati > Actinomycetota > Actinomycetes > Micrococcales > Promicromonosporaceae > Antribacter > Antribacter sp. NEAU-D49. The sequence continues at coordinate 155,728 of NZ_JBXTSN010000002.1, forward strand.
TCGGGCGCCGTGCCGCCCAGGGTGGTGGGGTCCAGGCCGCGGGCGCGCATCTCCGCGAGCACCTCGTCGGCGTCGTCACCCAGCATCGAGCGGATCAGGTCCTCCCAGGACTGGTTGCCGGGGTCCGGCAGCTGCGGGTCGGTCATGATGCTCCTTGCCTGGTCCGTCGGTGCGGGGTCGGCGCGCCACGGTACGGGCTCGCCACGGCTCTGCCGAAACATCACGTTAACCGTGCGAGCCGCCCGGAAGGTTCCCGCTTCGCTCTGGGCGCAGCGTCGGCAGACGGGGAGAGGTCCCCGTGCCCCAGTCTCCACGACAGTCTCCACGACGCCTCCGAGCCCTGCACCGCGCGTCCGTCCTCGTGGGGGATGATGGGCCGGTGACCTCGATGCACGACCTGCAGAGCCATCCCGGGCAGGACCCGGTCGACGACGCCGAGCTCGACCCGCCGGTGAGCCGCCGCACGGTGACCACGGGCGTCGCGCTGCTGGCCACGGCCCTGCTGTCCGCCGCGGCCCTGGTGCTCCCGGCCCCGTACGCGATGCGCTCGCCGGGTCCCACGGAGGACACGCTCGGTGAGCAGGGCGGCAAGCCGCTCATCCAGATCGAGGGCGCCGAGACGTTCGAGGCCACGGGCGAGCTGCGTCTCACGACCGTGTCGGTCCTGGGCGGGCCCGGCTACCCCATGACGGCCGGGCAGGTCGTCCAGGGCTGGCTCGACCCGCAGCGGTCGGTGCAGCCGGTGGAGCAGATCTTCCCGGAGTCGACCACGAAGGAGGAGCAGCAGCAGGTCAGCCAGGCCGAGATGCTGTCCTCCCAGGAGGCGGCGACGGCCGCGGCCCTGACCGAGCTCGGGTACGACGTGCCGGCCACCCTGACGGTGGTGGCCGTGTCGGAGGGCACGGGCGCCGAGGGCGTGGTCGAGGCCGACGACGTCATCACCACCTTCCAGGGCAAGCCTGTCGGTACGTACGCGGACCTGATCGCCATGCTCGCGGCCACCGAGCCGGGCTCGGACGTGGTGCTGGGCGTGCGGCGCGACGGCGCGCCCGCGGACCTGACGATCACGACGGGTGTGGCCGAGGGTCAGGACCGCGCCCTGCTGGGCGTGTACATCGACCCCGAGTACGACTTCCCGGTCGACGTCACCATCCAGATCGAGGACATCGGCGGGCCGAGCGCCGGCACGATGTTCGCGCTCGGCATCATCGACCGGCTCACCGAGGAGGACGAGGCCGACGGTGAGGTCATCGCCGGGACCGGCACCATCGACGTGGACGGCACGGTCGGCCCGATCGGCGGCATCGAGCAGAAGATGTACGGCGCGCTGCGGGACGGCGCCACGTGGTTCCTGGCTCCGGCGGGCAACTGCGACCAGGTGGTCGGGAACGTCCCCGACGGTCTGACCGTGGTCCGGGTCGCCACGCTGCGCGAGGCGCGCGACGCCGTCCGCGCGATCGGCGCGGAGGACACCGAGGGTCTGCCGGCCTGCACGTCGTGACGAGGGCCGACGCCGGCCGCTCACCTTCCGGGTCGTCTCACGCAGGTCTGTGGGAACCTTGTGCGGTACCGGGCCGTTCCCCCGGGGAGGGCCCGTGCTGGGCCGCCGCAGTCGAAGAAGTTGTGAGGTAACGCCGCCGTGTCCTTCACCGCACCACGTCGCCGCTCGGGTGACGCACCCCTCGGACGACGCAGGAGTCCGCTGGGAGTGGCGATCGTCGTCGTCGCCGTCGTGATCGCCGGGCTGCTCCTGCTCGCCCAGCTCTGGACCGAGGTGCTGTGGTTCCGGCAGCTCGGCTTCGACAACGTCCTCTGGACGCAGTGGGGAACCCGGGCGGCGCTGTTCGCCGCGGGGTTCCTGCTGATGGGCGGAGCCGTGTTCCTGTCCTTCTCGCTGGCCTACCGCTCCCGGCCGGTCTACGCGCCGTCCACGCCGGAGCAGGCCACGCTCGACCAGTACCGGGAGGCGGTCGAGCCGCTCCGCAAGGTGGTCACCGTCGCCGCCCCGGTGATGGTCGGCTTCTTCGCGGGCGTCGCGGCGTCGGCGCAGTGGCGCACGGTCCTGCTGGCGTTCAACGCCGTGCCGTTCGGCACGACGGACCCCGAGTGGCAGATGGACCTCGGCTTCTTCGTGTTCTCGCTGCCGGCCCTGCGGTTCGTGGCGAGCTTCCTCATGGCGGTCGTGATCCTGTCGGGCATCGCCGCGATCGTCACGCACTACCTCTACGGGGGCGTGCGCGTCGGACCCGCCGCGGGCGGCGGCCCGCGCACCACGCGCGCCGCGCGCATCCACCTCGCGGTGATCGGGGCGGTCCTGCTGCTCCTCGTGGCGGCGAACTACTGGCTCGACCGCTACACGATCCTGACGAGCGCGGGCGACCGCTTCGACGGCGCCTCGTACTCCGACATCCACGCGGTGATCCCGTCCAAGGGCATCCTCACCGTCGTGGCCGTGTTCGTCGCCGCCCTGTTCGTGGTGGCCGCGATCCGGGGCGACTGGCGGCTGCCGGCCATCGGTGTGGCGCTCATGGTGGTCTCTGCCATCGCGATCGGCGGCATCTACCCGGCGGTGGTCCAGCGCTTCCAGGTGAACCCGAACGCGCAGGAGCTGGAGACGCCGTACATCCAGCGCAACATCGACGCCACGCTCGAGGCGTTCGACATCGACGAGGTCGAGAAGCAGGCCTACGACGCCACGACCGAGGCGACGGCGGGGGCGCTGCGCGAGGACGCGGAGACCGCGGCCTCGATCCGGCTCCTCGACCCGCAGATCGTCTCGCCGTCGTTCCGCCAGCTGCAGCAGAACAAGCAGTACTACGACTTCGCCGACACGCTGTCGGTGGACCGGTACATGGTCGAGGGCGAGTCGCGCGACACCGTGATCGCGGTCCGCGAGCTCAACCTGGAGGGCCTCGGCGCGAGCCAGCGCAACTGGGTCAACGACCACACCGTCTACACGCACGGCTACGGCGTGGTGGCCGCCTACGGCAACCAGCTCGGCCCGGACGGGCGGCCCGCCTTCTACGAGGGCGGCATCCCGAGCGCCGGCGCCCTGTCGTCGATGACGGAGGAGGGCTACGAGCCGCGCATCTACTTCAGCCCTCGCACCACGCAGTACTCGATCGTCGGCGCCCCGGAGGGCACCACGCCGTGGGAGCTCGACTACCAGGCCGACGACCAGGAGGGCGGCGGCCAGGTCAAGACCACGTTCCCGACGCAGACGGAGGACGCGGGGCCGAGCGTGGGGTCGTTCATGCACCGCCTGCTCTACGCGCTGAAGTTCGGCGAGGAGCAGATCCTCTTCTCCGACCGCGTCACGGAGGAGTCCGAGATCCTGTACGACCGCGACCCCAAGGAGCGGGTCCAGAAGGTCGCGCCGTACCTGACGCTCGACAACCGGGTCTACCCGGCGGTGGTCGACGGCAGGGTGAAGTGGATCGTGGACGGCTACACCACCACCGACAACTACCCGTACTCCGCGTCGCAGCCCCTCGAGGAGGCTACGACGGACGCGCTCACGCTCGAGCAGCAGACCGCCGCGTCGGTCGAGCTCCCCGCGGAGATCAACTACATCCGCAACTCGGTCAAGGCCACCGTGGACGCGTACACCGGCGAGGTGACGCTCTACGCCTGGGACACCGAGGACCCGGTGCTCAAGGCCTGGTCCGGGGTGTTCCCCACCTCGCTCGAGCCCATCTCGGAGATCTCCGGCGACCTGATGAGCCACCTGCGCTACCCCGAGGACCTCTTCAAGGTCCAGCGCACGCTGCTCGCGACGTACCACGTGACCGACGCCGGGCAGTTCTTCTCCGGTCAGGACTTCTGGGACAACCCGGCGGACCCCACAGCCGCGGGCACCATCAAGCCGCTGCAGCCGCCGTTCTACATGACGCTGCAGATGCCGGGCCAGGAGCAGCCGTCGTTCTCGCTGACGTCGACCTTCATCCCCGGTGGTAACACCGACCGTGAGGTGCTCACCGGCTTCCTCGCGGTCGACGCCGAGGCAGGCTCCGAGGAAGGTGTGCGAGCGGACAGCTACGGCAAGCTCCGGCTGCTCGAGCTGCCCCGCGACACCACGGTTCCCGGCCCTGGTCAGGTGCAGAACAACTTCGACTCCAACCCGACCATCTCCAACGAGCTGAACATCCTCGACACCGAGGCGTCCAGCGTGCTGCGCGGCAACCAGCTGACGCTGCCGGTGGGTGGTGGCCTGCTCTACGTGCAGCCCGTGTACATCCAGTCGTCGGCGGGGACGCAGTTCCCGCTCCTGCGCCGCGTGCTCGTGGCGTTCGGTGACAAGGTCGGCTTCGCCGACACGCTCGACGAGGCCCTGGACCAGGTGTTCGACGGAGACTCCGGCGCACCGACCGGCAGCGTGGAGACCGAGACGGACGTGCCCGACGCACCCGCCGACGGCGAGGGCGAGGGTGGTACGGCACCCAGCCCCGCGCCGTCGGACACCGCCGCCCCGTCGCCGGCCGCCACGGACGCCGCCGCGCGGCTGGACGCGGCCCTGCAGGCCGCGAACCAGGCCATGCAGGAGGGCCAGGCCGCGCTGACCGCCGGCGACTTCGCCGCCTACGGCGAGGCGCAGGAGCGCCTGCAGACGGCGCTGGAGCAGGCGATCGCCGCTGAGTCGGAGCTGAACGCCGGCTCCTGACCCCGGCCCTGTGGGCGTGATCCCGGTTCGGGGTCACGCCCACAGGCGTGTCCGGGGTTCGTCGACCCGGGCCACCACGACGGAGTTGATGACGTCGTCGGACGGGTGGACCACCTCCAGCACCGTGAACCCGCGCAGCGTGCTGGTCCGGACCGCCGGGTACAGGAGCGTCCGCAGCCCGCGTGCGCTGCGGAGCAGGAGCAGCGCCCCCGGGCGCATCCGGGTGGCCAGGCGGGCGGCGAGAACCGCCTTCTCGGGGGTCGTCGTGCCGACGAGCGCCGCGAGGACGACGACGTCGTGGGCGCGGAGGTCGACGTCGGCGGCGTCGCCGAGCTCGAGCCGCACGCCGCTCGGCCCCGCGAGCGCGGTGACGCGACGGGCTGCCTCCGTCGCGGCGTGGTCGATGTCGATGCCCACGACCTCGGCCCGGAGCCGCTCCGCGTAGGCGAACGCGGTGAGGGGGAGCGGGCCGCTCCCCAGGACCGCCACCGAGCGGACGGGCTCGTGGTGGTGCCCCGCCAGGGCCGCCAGCTCCAGGCGGACGAGCCGGCGGTAGTTGTCGGCGTAGGGGAACGCGCGGAGCTCCGCTCGGGGGTCGGCCGCGGCGGCGATCCTCGCCGCCCACGCCTGTTCCAGCGCGGACTCGCCCCGCGAGGACGACAAGCGCAACGACGCAGCCCGACGACGCACCCGTGGGTCGGCGAGGACGGCGCGTGCGGTGGCTGCCGGGGTCCGGACGACCGTGCTGACCAGGTCCCGGAAGAGCGCGTCGACCTTGGGTGCCGGGTCGAGCGCGGGGAGCGACTCGAGCCGGTCGGCCAGGTCTGCGAGCCGGCCGGCGACGGCGCCGGCCGTCACCCGGGTGAAGCCGGCGCCAGCGTCCGGAATGAGATTCATTTTCACGATCGCCGATCGTGCCACGGCGGAGCCCTTCGGGTGGTCCACGTCTGTGATTCCGCGGCCGAGGCGGGTGTGACGAGGGCGACTGTCGATACGATTTGGCCTCTCGTCCCCGGTGACGTAGTGTTATGCCTACCGACGCGGGGTGGAGCAGCTCGGTAGCTCGCTGGGCTCATAACCCAGAGGTCGCAGGTTCAAATCCTGCCCCCGCTACAAAAAGAAGGCCCCTGACCAGCAGAAATGCTGATCAGGGGCCTTCGTCATGCCGGCTGCCAGGCCACCCGGAGCGGCCCCGGCATGCGGAACGACACGTTCTCGTCGCTGACGGGCGCGGCCACCACCCGGCAGCGGCGCAGCAGCGGCGCGGCCTCGGCGAGCACCACCTCGGCCTCGAGCCGCGTGAGCTGGCTGCCGAGACAGCGGTGCGCCCCCGCCCCGAACGCGAGGTGCCGCCGGGAGCCGCGCTGGCCGGGTACCAGCCGGCCGGGATGCTCCACCACGGCGGGATCCCGCCCGGCGGCCCCGAGCCAGACCAGCACGGACTCGCCGCGCCGTACCGGCACGCCGCCCAGCTCGGTGTCGGCGGCAGCCACTCGCCGCCACGACGTGATCGAGGAGTGCAGGCGCAGCCCTTCCTCGATCACGGTGCCAGGGTCGTCGTCGAGCAGCCGTGGCTCCTGGACGAGGCGGTGCAGCAGCACCGTGAGGAACTGCGACGTCGTCTCCTGGCCGGCGACCACCAGGAAGAAGAGGGCGGCGGTGGCCAGGTCGCCGCCCTGGGCGTCACGCACGGCGCCGACCGCGCCGTCGGCGTCCGCCACCATCGCCCGCAGCCGCCGGTGGTGCGGCCCCACGACCTGGGCCAGCACGAGCTGCCGGCCGGGTGAGGGACGTCCCCAGAACAGCTCGAGCGCCGCCCGGGAGAAGAGCTTGAGGTCGGCCGCGGGGCCGAGGTCGAGCCCGAACAGCCGGCCGAGCGCGGCGGGCGGAACCTCGGACGACACCACCGCGTCCAGGTCCACGGCGTCGCCCCGGCGCAGGTCCTGCGCGACACGCGCCACGGTCCGCCGGACCAGGCCGGTGAGCCACGGCCGGAGCTCCGCGACCCGGACCGGGTGGAACACCTCCGCGAACACGCCCCGGATGGGCTCGTGGCTCGCCCCGGCGTTGTTCGCGAGCGTGGGTGGCAGCCGGAAGCGGTGCCGGGTCAGCTCGCGCAGCGTCGCCGGGGAGAGGGGTGTGACGGCGTCGAGCGCGTTGGCCGGCGAGAAGGTCTCGTTGTCGGTCAGGACCTGCCGCGCGAGGCGGTGCGAGGCCACGACGACCTGGCCCTCCTGCCGGAACACGTCGGCGTCGGGGCGGTCGTGCCGCCACAGGTCGAACAGCACGCCCGTCAGGCCTCCGGCTGCCAGCGGCCCCCGAGGGAGGCGGCGAGCCAGCCGGCAGCCTGTGCCCGGAAGTCGGCGGGCGCGAGGTCGCCGGCGCCCTCCGGCAGGACGCCGAGCAGGGGGGCCCGTGCGACCAGCGGCAGGTCCGTCAGGTTGCACCGGGAGGCCAGGTCGGGACTGGCCGGCAGGCTGCCGACCACGAGGCCGGGGCAGGCGATCCCCCGGGTCCGGAGCGCCTCGAGGGTGAGGGCCGTCGCGTTGAGCGTGCCCAGCCCCGCGGGGGCGACGACGATCACCGGCGCGCGCAGGTGCACGGCGACGTCGGCCAGGGTGGAGCCATAGCCGTCGAACCGCACCAGCAGCCCGCCCGAGCCCTCGACGAGCACGAGGTCGTGCGTCCGGGCCAGAGAGTCCACCGCCCGGGTGATCCAGGCCGGCCGGACCGCCGGCAGGCCGGACCGGCGGGCGGCGGTCTCGGGCGCGAGCGGTTCGGGGTAGCGGGCGAGCTCGTACATGGTCACCGAGCCGGCGAGGCGGGCCACGGTGTCGACGTCGCCGGGCTCGCCCTCCTGCACGCCCGTCTGCGCGGGCTTCACCACGGCGACCGTACGGCGGGCGGCGAGGGCGACGGCCGCGAGGGCCGCCGTCGTGACCGTCTTGCCCACGCCGGTGCACGTGCCGGTCACCACGAGGACCTGTGCGCTCACCGGGTCACCCCGGCCAGCACCGCGGCGCGCACGCCGGCGCAGACGCGGGCGAGGTCGTCGTCGCCCGTCACGTACGGGGGCATCGTGTACACGAGGTCGCGGAACGGGCGGAGCCAGACGCCCTCCGCCGCCGCGGCGCGCGTCGCCGCGGCGACGTCCACCTCGTGGTCGAGCTGCACCACGCCGATCCCGCCCAGCACCCGCACGTCCGTCACGCCGGGCAGCCCGGCGGCCTCGGCCAGACCGTCCCGGAGCCCGGCCTCCAGCCGGCCCACGGTGGCGCGCCAGTCCTGGCTGAGGAGGAGGCCTACGGACGTGTCGGCGACGGCGGCGGCGAGCGGGTTGCCCATGAAGGTGGGCCCGTGCGCGAGCACGGGCACGTCACCCTGCGAGATCCCCTCCGCGACCCGCGTGGTGCACAGGGTCGCGGCGAGCGAGAGATAGCCGCCGGTCAGCGCCTTGCCGAGGCACATGACGTCGGGCGTGATCCCCGCGTGGTCCGCCGCGAAGAGCTCGCCGGTGCGGCCGAACCCGGTGGCCACCTCGTCGAGCACGAGGAGCACGTCGTGCGCGTCGCACGCCTCCCGGAGGACCCGCAGGTATGCCGGGGAGTGGAACCGCATGCCGCCCGCCCCCTGGACCACGGGCTCGACGATCACGGCCGCCAGCTCGTGGGCGTGCCGGGCGACCAGGTCAGTGAGCCCCCGCACGTACCCGGGGTCCGGCTCGGCGTCGAACCCCGGCGGCGGTGCCGGCGCGAAGACCTGACGCGGCAGCGCGCCGGACCAGAGGCTGTGCATCCCGCCGTCGGGGTCGCACACGGACATGGCGTGCCAGGTGTCGCCGTGGTACCCCCCGCGCCAGGTGAGCAGACGGTGCTTGGCCGGCTGCCCCACCGAGGCCCAGTACTGGAGGCACATCTTGAGGGCGACCTCGACGGCGACCGAGCCGGAGTCCGAGAGGAAGACGTGCCGCAGCCCCACGGGCGTGATGTCGACGAGCCGGGTGGCGAGCCGCACCGCGGGCTCGTGGGTGAGGCCCCCGAACATCACGTGGCTCATCCGGTCGAGCTGGTAGTGCGCGGCGGTGTCCAGGACGGGGTGGCCGTAGCCGTGGATCGCCGACCACCACGACGACATCCCGTCCACCAGCTCGCGGTGCCCCTCGACGGGCTCGGCGAGGCGGAGCCGGACCCCGGACGCCGACTCGACCACGAGCGGCGGGACGCCGGGCATGGGCCCGTAGGGGTGCCAGACGTGCTCCCGGTCCAGTGCGATCAGCTCCGCCGTCGGCAGCTCCGCCGTCGCCGCGCGGGTCGCCGCCCGGTCAGGCATTGGGCGGCAGGTCGGTGCCGGCGCCACGGCGACGGACGGCGACGTCGGCCCGGTGCGCGGGCAGGGTTGCGGCGCCGGTGCCCTCGACGACGAAGCCGGCGTCGGCGATCATCGCGAGGTCGGCCTGGCCGGCCTGCCCCTCGCTCGTCAGGTAGTCGCCGAGGAACAGGGAGTTCGCCAGGTGCAGGGCGAGCGGCTGGAGCGACCGCAGATGCACCTCCCGGCCCGCGGCGATCCGCACCTCGACGTCCGGGCAGACGAAGCGGACCATGGCGAGGATCCGCAGTGCGCGCTGCGGCGTGAGCTCCCACGTGCCGGCGAGCGGCGTGCCGTCGAAGGGCAGGAGCAGGTTGACCGGCACGGAGTCCGGGTCGAGCGCCCGCAGGGCCAGGACGACGTCGACCAGGTCCTCGTCGCTCTCGCCCATGCCCGCGATGAGGCCGGAGCACGCCGAGAGCCCGGCGGCCTGGGCCCGGCGCACGGTGTCGACCCGGTCGCTGAAGTCGTGGGTGGTGCAGATGTCGCCGTACGTGGCCTCGGAGGTGTTCAGGTTGTGGTTGTACGCGTGGACGCCCGTCTCGCGGAGGCGCTCGGCCTGGCCGTCGCCGAGGAACCCCAGGCAGGCGCACACCTCGACCTGCGGGTGGCGGTCCTTGATCGCGTCGACCGTGCGGCACACGCGGTCCACGTCGCGGTCGGTGGGGCCCCGGCCGCTGGCGACGAGGCACACGCGGCGCGCCCCGCCGGCCACGCCCGCGTCGGCGGCAGCGGTGGCCTGCTCGGGCGTCAGCCACGTGTACTTCAGCACGCCGGCCTCGGACCCGAGGCGCTGCGAGCAGTAGAAGCAGTCCTCCGGGCACAGGCCTGACTTGAGGTTGACCAGGTAGTTGAGCTTGACCCGGCGCCCGAACCAGCGGCGGCGTACCCGCCCCGCAGCGGCCACCACATCCAGGAGGTCGTCGTCCGACGTCGCGAGGACGGCGAGCGCCTCGTCGCGCGTGACCCCGCCGGGATCGGCCTGCAGTCCCTTGTCCACAAGCGTGGACAGCAGGTCGGTGAGGTCAACAGTCTCCATGGTCCGATCCTCGCGGAGGACAGGTTTGTCCGGTATGAGGCAAACTCGACAAGAGTTGTCGTCACGCGATGTGCGCCCGGACATGTCACACGAGAACCGCGCGCGGCTACGGTCGAGCCGGAGAGAGGGGGCTCGATGACAGACGAGCAGCCGGGCGCGTTCGACTGGCTGGAGGACGATCTCGCGCGCCGCCGCCGGGCGGGACTCCTGCGCGTGCTGCGCCCCCGGGCGGCTGACGACGGCCTGCTCGACCTGGCCGGCAACGACTACCTCGGCCTGGCCCGCCACCCGGAGGTGGTCGAGGCGGCCGCCGCGGCGTCCCGGACCTGGGGGGCCGGGGCCACGGGCTCGCGGCTGGTCACCGGGTCCATGGAGCTGCACGCCCGCCTCGAGGCGGAGCTCGCCGCGTTCTGCGGCTTCGAGTCCGCGCTCGTCTTCTCCTCCGGCTACGCCGCGAACCTCGGCGTGCTCGCCGCCCTCGCCCCGCGCGGCACGCTCGTGGTGTCCGACGCCGGGAACCACGCCTCCCTGATCGACGGCTGCCGGCTCGCGGAGGGGACCACGGACGTCGTCGCGCACGCGAGCCCGGAGGCCGTGGAGGCCGCGCTGGGCGGGCATCCCGGGCGTGCCGTGGTGGTCACCGACGGCGTGTTCTCCGTGGACGGCGACGTCGCGCCGCTGGCAGGCCTGGCGAAGGCGTGCCGCGCGCACGGGGCCGCGCTCGTGGTCGACGACGCGCACGGGCTCGGCGTCGTGGGGCGGGGCGGGCGGGGGACGGTGTGGGCGGCGGGCCTGGCCGGCGCGCCCGACGTCGTCGCGACGGTCACCCTCTCGAAGGCGCTCGGGTCGCAGGGCGGTGCTGTGCTCGGTCCCGCCCGGGTGATCGAGTACCTGGTCAACGCGGCGCGGACGTTCATGTTCGACACCGGGCTCGCGCCGGCCGCCACCGCGGCCGCGCTCGCCGCGCTCGACGTGCTGAGGCGGGAGCCGCAGCGGGCCGGTCAGGTCCGGGCGGTGGCCTCCGACCTCTCCCGGCGGCTCGTCGACGCGGGCCTCGCCGCCACCCGGTCCGACGCGGCCGTGGTCTCCGTGCCGGCGCCGTCCGCCGACGAGGCGGTCGCGTGGGCGGCGCGGTGCCGTGAGGCAGGACTGGTGGTGGGGTGCTTCCGCCCGCCGTCGGTCCGGCGTCCGCGGCTGCGCCTGACCGCCCGGGCGGGACTCACCGCCGTCGAGGTCGCGTGGGCGGCGGAGGTGGTTATCGGCACGGCCGCGCATGCGGGAGGATGCGCGACATGAAGTTCGAGTACTTTGCGCGTTCTGACGACGAGAGCGCAGCCCTGACCATCGACGGCTCCCCGATCGAGGGGAGCGTGGAGTCCCACGTGGTGGACCCGGCGTCCGTCCTCGGGCAGCTGGAGCGTCTCCTGGGCGCGCGTGCCGAGGACGACGGCCTGCGGAGCGCGCAGCTCGTCGCCGAGAGCGCTGACGGCGCCCGGCTCGTGATCCGGCTCTCCGGTCCGCTCGTCTCCCTCTTTGCGATGGTGCAGCCCGGCACGCTGGGGGACATCGTCAAGTACTGGGGCCTGTCGCGCCGGTTCCGCCGGGCCGCCCCGGAGGACCTGCACGCCTTCGCCCTCGGGCTGCACGGGCTCTGCCAGGGCGGCAACGGCCGCGTCTACTGCCGGGCCACCGCGGACGAGAGCGAGCTGGCGCTCGCGTCCGCGCCGGCAGCACCGGCGGGGTCGAGCGAGGACGGGCCGAGGCCCTTGCCGCGACGGTGATCGTGTGCCGGTCGTGACGGACACACGATGTCCACCGGACCGTCCCAGCATCACCCCGTGAACTTGCGTCCGAAAAGTCCTTTTGCGCACTCTCTTCTGTGGACATCGGTCGAGGAGGGGGCGACATGGGGATGGCGAACGTGTGGTGCGGGGCGGCACGGAGCGGCACCCGGTGAGCGGGGGCCCGCCGGTCGCGATCGGCTACGTCGGCTCCGCTGACGGCGCCGAGGTGACCCGCCAGCGGGAACGCCTTGAGCGCTATGCGTCCGACGAAGGGCTGACCCTGGCGGCCACGCTCGCGGACCTGCGCGACGTGGCGACGCTGAGCGAGATCGCCGAGCTTGTACGGCAGCACGACGCGGCGCGCGTCCTGATGCACGCCGACGCGCCGCTCTCGGTCTACGAGAACGCGATCGCGCGCGTGGTGGGTGCCACGGGAGCCGTCTGCACGGTGGTGGCGTAGCTCCCGACGTGCACGGACCCCCTTTCCGGGTGAAGGTGTCGGGCGGTGCTCGAAGGGAGACGCGGTGGGCCTGGAGATCACGCGGGCGGAGACCTTCCAGCGCCGCGAGTGGCGCTTCGAGCGGATCGGCTGGGTGCTGCTGACGCTCTTCGTCGCGGCGGGCCTGGCCGGGCTGCTCGGCGCGGGCCCGCTGAGCGACACCACGCGGGAGAGCCCGGGCGGGCTCGTGGACGTGAGCTACGCCCGGGTGACCCACTTCGAGGCCGACGACGCGCTGTCGATCCGGCTCGCGCCGGACGCGGTCGAGCAGGACACCGTGACCGTGACGCTCGCCGGTTCCTGGTTGTCCGGCGTCGACCTCCAGGGAGTCTCCCCGCAGCCGAGCGAGGAACGGCTCACGGACGACGGCGTGGTCTACGAGTTCGATGTCGAGGACCCGGGCGACCTCACGGTGTCGGTCAGCTTCCGCGCCCAGGACGTGGGTGCGCTCACTGCGGACGTGTCGGTCGGCGCGGACACCGTGACCGTGACCCAGCTCGTCCTGCCCTAGCTCCTGCCAGCGTTCCCCCTGCCGAAGGAGGCCACCCCATGGATGCCGTGCTCCGCGCCGTGGCGATCTACCTCGTCCTGCTGCTCCTGTTCCGGCTCGTCGGCAAGCGGGCGCTGTCCCAGGTGACCACCTTCGACTTCGTCATCCTGCTCATCGTCGGCGAGGCCACGCAGCAGGCGCTGCTCGGGGAGGACTTCTCCATCACCCATGCCGCGCTCGTCATCGGCACGCTCCTGCTCCTCGAGCGCGGTGCCGACTTCCTCACCTGGCGGTTCCCCCGCCTCCAGCGGGTCGCGGAGAGCGTGCCCCTCGTGGTGGTCGAGAACGGCCGGGTGCTGCACGAGGTCCTGCGCAAGGAGCACCTGTCCGTGGACGACGTCCTCGCGGCCGCGCGCGAAAGCCAGGGCCTGGAGCGCCTGGACCAGATCAAGTGGGCCGTGCTCGAGACCTCCGGCGGCATCAGCGTGGTGCCGAAGGCTCACGCGGCGGAGGGCTGAGCGGCGGACGCGGCCCCCGCGGCCGGTGGCCTGCTCGCGGTCCGGCCCCCGGGCCCGCCCGCCCGGAACGAGTACCAGAGCAGCCAGCCGATCATCCAGAGCTCGCCGACGGTGGCGACGTAGGCCAGCAGGTCACCGACCACGGCGGCCCCGGGCGCCAGGTACGTGACGAACGTGCTCGCGACGTAGCCGACGCCGCCGGCGATCACGAGCAGCCCGAGCGCACGCGGCATCCCCGAGCGCAGGGCCAGGATCCCCATCGGGACGAGCCACAGGCCGAAGAAGAGCGCGCCGACGCCCCAGAAGCTTCCGCCGAGCACGTAGAGCACCTGGACTGCACCTCCGGCGTCGACCGCGCCCGCCGGGGCCAGCGCGGTGTCGAGGGCCGCGGCAAGGCAGGCCGCGCTGCCGAGGATCGCGACGGCGTTGACCATCCCGAACGCCGCCAGGGCGCCAGCGGCGAACGTGTCGGTGCGGCGGAACAGCCGGTAGAACCACAGCGCCACGAGGGCCTGGACGGCGACCAGGGTGAGCTCCGAGGCGATGCCGGCGCGGGCCAGGCCCTCGTTCGCGAGGAGGTGGTCGAGCGTGGCCGCGGCGCTGGACGGGTCGAACAGCAGCGGTCGGATCACGAGGAAGCCGGGGACGGCCACCACGGCCATCGCCAGGTAGAGCAGCCCGGTGGTGCGGGCGGTGCGGGGGTCGAGCGAGGTCGGTTCCATGGGAGGTCCTCTCGGGATGAGCCTTACAGCGTAAGGCTGACCATACGACGTAAGGTGGTGGCGAGGGAAGGGGAGGGCCGGATGAAGGCCGAGCAGCCGGGCGCGGTGCGCGGGCGGACGCAGCGCGCGCCGCTGAGCAGGGAACGCGTCCTCACGACAGCCGCGGGGATCGCGGACGCCGAAGGCCTCCCCGCGGTGACGATGCGGCGCCTCGCGGCGGACCTGGGCGTCGAGGCCATGTCGCTCTACCACCACCTGCCCGGCAAGGGCGGCCTGCTCGACGGCCTGGTGGAGGTGGTCGCCGGCGAGATCGCCGAGGCTGCCGGTGCAGCGGCCGGCGCCCTCGGCGCGGGGGGAGGGGGGTGGCGCCCCGTCGTCCGGGCGCGCATCCTCGCGGCCCGCTCGGTGATGCTCCGGCACCCGTGGGCGCCCGGGCTGATCGCCTCCCGGCCGAGCATCCCCGCCCCCGTGTTCCTCCTCTACGAGGAGGTGCTCGGGGCCATGGTCCGCGGCGGCTGCTCGTACCGCCTGGCCCACCGGGCGATGCACTCGCTCGGCAGCATGGTGCTGGGCTTCGCGCAGGAGCTCTTCAGCCCCGCGGCCGCGGGTGGTGACCTGGAGCCGGAGCGGGCCGAGGCCGAGCTCGCCGCCATGGCCGAGGCCCTGCCGTACACGACGGCGATGGTGGCGAGCGAGCTGCACGACGCCGACGACCCGACCCTGGGCTGGTGCGACGGTCAGACGGAGTTCGAGTTCACGCTGGACCTGCTCCTGGACGGCCTGGCGCGCGCGGAGTGAGGGCGGCGGTGGGTGGCCCGGGTGTGCCGGGCGTCTGCGCCATGCCCGTTGCCGTTTGGATTGTTGACGTTAACAGCCAGAGATGTTGACGTTAACATCCGCCATGCCACAGGATGGTCTCGACTATCCGGGCGGGCCTCGCACTGACGCGGCGCCCGCAGATTCCCAACGGCGGGAGCTGGCAGATGCGCAAGTTGTCCCCTCGAAGGTCGCTCGCGGCCGTGGCCCTCAGCGGTCTTGTGGCAGGGCTCGCGGGCGGCGTGCCCCCAGGTGCCGCGGCGGAGCCGAGCGGCCCGGTCCCCGTGACGGTGACCCCCAACCCGTCCTACCGCGCGAGCGAGCCGTTCCAGGGCTGGGGCACCAGCCTCGTCTGGTTCGCCAACGCCACGGGCGGCTATCCCGCGGAGGTGCGGGAGGAGCTGTACCAGAAGGTCTTCGGCGAGGAGGGCCTCAACCTCAACATCGCGCGCTACAACGTGGGCGGTGGCAACGCCACGGACGTGGACGACTCCTACCTGCGCAAGGGTGGCGCCGTCGAAGGCTGGTGGCAGCCCGACCTGGACGGCGACGGCGACACGGACGAGGCGGTCCGGGCGAACGTCGACGCGTACCGGGAGGCGTGGGACGCCGACGACGACGCGTCCTACGACCTCACCGCCGACGCGACCCAGCGCTGGTGGGTGGACCGCCTGGTCCAGGACGACCGGATCACCCACTGGGAGGCGTTCAGCAACACGCCCCCGTGGTTCATGACTCCCAACGCGTACGCCACCGGGGGGTTCGACCCGAACACCGACCAGCTCCGGCAGGACAGCATCGACCAGTTCGCGGGCTACCTGGTGAGGGTGGTCGAGGAGCTGGAGGCGGCCCACGGCATCGAGATCGACACCGTCGACCCCATGAACGAGCCCAACACGAACTACTGGGGCACGCGCCTGAACCCGGACGGCTCGCTCGCGTGCTGCCGCCAGGAGGGCGCGCACCTGTCGCCCGCCCTCCAGGCGCAGGTCATCGAGGCGCTCGACGCCCGGCTGGCCGCGTCCGCCACGGACGCCCGCATCTCGTCGCCGGACGAGACCAACCCCGGGACCTTCGTGGCCGACTGGAACGGCTGGAGCCCGGCGGCGCGCGAGGCGGTGGACCAGCTCAACGTCCACACCTACGGCACCGGGGACCGGGTCCGCGTCCGCGACATCGCCAAGACGTCCGGCAAGCCGCTCTGGATGAGCGAGGTCGAGGGTGACTTCAGCGGCGTGGACGGGCTGGATCTCACCAACATGGACAACGGCCTGGGTATGGCCGGGCGCATCGTCGACGACCTGCGCGAGCTCGAGCCCACCGCCTGGGTGTTCTGGCAGCCCGTCGAGGACCTGTGGAACATGGAGGTCACCGAGACCGCCAACTGGGGCAGCGTCTACATCGACTTCGACTGCGACGCGGACGGCAACTCGGAGCGCCGGCTCGCCGCCGGCTATGCGGACCCGTCGTGCCAGGTCATGACGAACGCGAAGTACAACACGGTGCGGAACTTCACCCACTACATCCACCCGGGCGACTTCTCGGTCGCCGTGGACGACCCCGCCACCACCGCCTTCGTCCGTGGCGACGGCAGCGGCGCGACGCTGGTGCACGTCAACAGCGCCACGACGGAGCAGGACGTCACGCTCGACCTCTCGCGCTTCGGCAGCACGGCAGGCGCCACGGTCACGCCCGTGGTGACCACCCGTCCCACCGCCGAGGACCTCGAGGCGAACGCTCTGGTCGAGGGCGACCCGGTCGCCGTCGGCCCGGACGGGACGGCCACGCTGCGCGTGCCGGCCAAGTCCGTCGTCACCTTCCTGGTGGACGGCGTCTCGGGGGTGGCCGACGACGCCGCGCCCGCCGACGGCACGCCGTACCTGCTGCGCGGGTCCGGGAGCGGCCGCATGCTGACCAGCCACGACGTCGCGCCCGCGACCACGATCGAGAACCTGGCGTCGGCGCCCGGGACCGGCGAGCCGGGTACCAACCCGGCCGACCGGCAGACCTGGACGCTGCACACGCTCTCGGGCGCGGGCACCAACGAGCGGACCGTGGCCGTCACGGACGGCACGGGCAGGTTCCTCGCGTCGACGTCGGGCCACGGCACGGCGCTCGTCGCGTCCGACGTCGGCACCGCCGCGGCCACGCCCGCCCAGCAGTGGATCCTCAACACCACCGACGGCGTGCGGTACTCGCTGCTGAGTGTGGCCACCACCGAACAGCTCGACATCAACGGCGAGGGCACGGTCGCCGGGACCGGCGTCGGCACCTGGGCGAGCAGCACCGGGGCGCACCAGGCCTGGACGTTCCAGGGCACGGAGCTCCAGGGGGTCGACGACGTCCAGGCCGAGACCCCGCTCGGCACGCCGCCGGCGCTTCCGGCCACCGTGGTGCCGCGATACGACTGGGGCGCCGGCACGCCGGTCCCCGTCACGTGGGACCTGCCCGCGACGTGGGGTACGGCAGGCACGGTGACCGTCGCGGGGACGGGCGTCGACGTGTTCGGCACGCCGTTCGAGGCCGTGGCCCGCGTGGACGTGGGCGACTTCGCGATCACCGACCCGGCCACGGTGCACGGGTACGTCGGGGCGGACCCCGCGACCGTCGTGGCCGCTGCCCCGGCCGGCGTCCCCGCCCACGTCGGGACGAGCCCGCGCACGTTCGACGTGCCGGTCGTGTGGGACTGGTCCGCCGCGGGCGACCTCACCGCCGCCACCGGCGTCGTCACCGTGCCGGGCACCGCCACCACGCGCAGCGGCGAGCTGCCCGCCACGCTCTCGGTCGTGGTCACCGAGCCCACCACGGCGAACGTGGCCCTCGCACCGACCACCACGGCGTCGGCCTCGTACACGGAGCCCGGCTACCCCGTGGACCGCACGAGGAACGGCCTCACCAGCGACAAGGGCTGGTCGAACTGGCGGTCCGGCCCGCTGCGGCCCCAGGACACGCTGACCTACGACCTGGGTGCGCCGCAGGACCTCGACGCCGCGCGGATCTTCTTCTACGCGGACGGCTCGCACCCGTCCTGGGCGCGCGCCTACACGGCCGAGTACCGGGCTGCCGACGGGACCTGGGTGCCGGTGAGCTCCGCGCCGGTCGAGGTGCCGCCGTCGAGCGGCGCCACGCCCGTCGCTGTCGACCTGTCCGGGATCCGCACGGACGCCGTCCGCTTCGTCCTCCTGCCCACCCTGCGGGCCGACGGCTCACCCGTGCACCTCGTCGTCGCCGAGGTGGAGATCGATGCGCTCGCCCCGAGCCCGTCGGGCGTGGCCGGGCTGGCCGACCTGCGCGTGGGCGGTGTTCCGCTGGCGCACCAGGACGCGGACCGCGAGCAGTACACGGTGCGGCTCCGCGGCGGGGCGCCCGTGCCGGACGTGGCGGCCTACCCGGTGGACACCGCGGCGGACGTGACGGTCGAGCAGGCGCCCCCGCTCGGTGACCGGGGGACGAGCGTGGCCCGCGTGACGGTCACGTCGCCCGACGGGGAGGTGACCCTGGTGCGGACGGTCCGGTTCGTGCGGACACCGACCTCCTGAGGCCGCACGGAGCGGCGACCCGGCAGCTGTTCCCCGTCCCGGCCCGGGACGGGGAACAGGTGCCTGCGGGGGTTCGCCTGGATCAGGCTTCCAAGAGTTGCTGGGCGCGCTGGTAGGAGATCTGGAGGACCGTGCCGATCTCACGAACGGACAGCCCTTCCTCACGGAGGGACCGGGCCGCTGCTCGGCGTTCTGCGGCTGCCTGAGCGTTGGCACGAGCAGCCTGCTCACGAAGCGCCTTTGCGCGATCCAGGTGCTGGCGCAACGCCTCCGACAAGACCGGCACGAGGTCGATCTCGATCGTGTCCTCCGCCTCGCCGGTCACAAACGAGATGGCTTCGCGCATGTACTCCTCGGCCTGTGTCAGCCGGGCCACCTCCGAGAGTGCGCCAGGCGCTTCAACCGCTTGGAGGACCCAGCGACGTGTTCCGCGTTCTGCCGTCACGGTGTACCTGGTCACTTCCACCACCCCACTCAAGACCTGCCTCTTTGGCGGCAACGCGTAGCCGCTTGATCACCTGTGCCCGCTTCATCACCCTAGTCTAGGGCGGGGTTGCGAGTCTAGTCATGTGCGGACTAGACGAGTCGGGCATCAGCCCCCGTGGATCCTGCCTGTCGTCTCCGACAGGGGCCGGGCCGTCGCGCCCGTCCGGGCGGCGACGATCTCCGCCGCGATGCTGATCGCCGTCTCGTCGGGCGTGCGCGCACCCAGGTCCAGGCCGATCGGGCTGCGCAGCCGGGCCAGGGCCGCCGGCGGCACGCCGTCCTCCACGAGGCGGGCGGCCCGCTCGTCGTGCGTGCGTCGCGACCCCATGGCGCCCACGTAGGTGCCCGGGGGCAGCCCGGTGAGCGCCACCCGGAGCAGCGGCACGTCGAACTTCGGGTCGTGGGTGAGCACGCAGACCGCCGTGGACGCGTCGACCCGCCCGCCCGCGAGCTCCGCCTCGAGATAGCGGTGCGGCCAGTCCACGACCACCTCGTCGGCGTCGGGGAAGCGGGCGGCCGTGGCGAAGATCGGCCGGGCGTCGCAGACGGTGACGCGGTAGCCGAGCAGCCGGCCGGCGCGGCACATCGCCGCGGCGAAGTCGATCGCGCCGAACACGAGCAGCCGCGGCGGCGGCGCGAACGACTGCACGAGCACCAGCACGCCCGTCCCGAGCCGCTCCCCGCCCGGCCCGTACTCACGCAGGATGGTCGCGCCCGCTGCCAGGTGCCCGACGGCGTCCTCGGCCACCACCGCGTCCAGCGCCGGGTCCCCCAGGCTGCCGTCCGTGTCGGCGCCGCGGCCGGGCGCGGGCCGGACGGTCAGCCGCCGTCCCACGGTTCTCGCCGCCGGGGAGGCCACGACCGTGGCGACGGCGACGGGAGAGGCGACCCGTCCGTCGTCGGGCAGCAGGTCCGTGACGAGGGCCGGGAAGGCGGGCCACGTGTTGCGCGAGAACGGGGTGACCAGGATCTCGATGGTGCCGCCGCAGGTGAGGCCCACGTCCAGGGCGGACGCGTCGGAGACGCCGTAGCGGGCCAGGACGGGGACGCCCGTCTCGGAGACCTCGAGGCAGAGGTCGTAGACGGCGCCCTCGACGCAGCCGCCGGAGACGGAGCCGGCCACGTCGCCGCCCGGGCCCACGGCCATCGCCGCTCCTGCGGGCCGGGGCGCCGAGGAGAAGGTGCGGACCACGGTCGCGAGCGCGCCGCGCTCCCCGGTGTGCCACCAGGCGAGGAGGGAGGGGAGGAGGTCCCGCATCGACCCATTGTGCGCCGGGCGTGTCACGGGAGGGTGTCGTGCGGGTGACGCCGGGGCGTGCCCGCGCTCTTGGCATGGTCGGGCCACATAGTGAATCCTTTCACTGTGACCTCTCACGCCCCCTCCGACGTCGTCGACGACGACCGTCCCCTCCGCTCCGTCCTGCGGCTGCTCGCCCGGCACCGTGGCCGGGTCGCCGCAGCCGTCGGCTTCTTCGCCCTCAAGGACATCCCCCTGTGGCTGATGCCGGTCATCACGGGCAAGGTGATCGACGTGGTCGTGGCCGGCGGGCCGCTGCGCGAGCTCTGGCTGTGGGCGGCCGTGGCGCTCGTCGCCCTGCTGCAGAACTACCCGAACCACGTGCTCTACACGAAGTACTTCATGGGCGTGGTGCGCCGCACGGGCGCCGACCTCCGCAACGCGCTCGCCGCCCGTCTCCAGGCGTTGTCGATCGGGTTCCACACTCGGATGTCGTCGTCGATCATCCAGACCAAGGTGGTGCGCGACGTCGAGAACATCGAGACGATGCTCCAGCAGGCGACCCACCCGCTGCTGTCGGCCACGATGGTGGTGACCGGCGCGGTGGTGACCACGGCGTTCACCGTGCCCCAGTTCCTCCCCGTCTACGCGCTCACCGTCCCCCTCGCGGCGCTGCTCCGGTACCTGCTCGCACGCCGCTCGCGCGAGCGGAACGAGACGTTCCGGCGCGAGGTCGAGCAGTTCGCGGCCCGGGTGGGCGAGATGGCCACGCTCATGCCGGTGACGCGCGCGCACGGGCTCGAGGCCGAGGCCACCCAGCGGGTGGCGTCGGGCGCGGAGGGCGTGCGTAGCGCCGGGTACGAGCTGGACGTGCTCAACGGGCGCTTCGCCTCGATGTCGTGGGTGGGGCTGCAGCTGCTCGGCACCGGCTGCCTCGTCGCGGCCGCGGCGGGGTCGCTGACCGGGATCGTCCCGGTGTCCCCGGGCGAGGTGGTGCTGCTCTCGTCGTTCTTCGCGCTCATCACCAGCGGTGTCACCCAGGTGCTCATGCTGATCCCGGTCATCGCCCGCGGCACCGAGTCGGTGCGCTCGATCGCCGAGGTGCTCACCGAGCCGGACCTCGAGGAGAACGCGGGCAAGGCGCCCGTCGACCGGGTGGGCGGCCGCATCACGTTCGACGCGGTGGGCTTCCGCTATCCGGAGGCGGACGCGCCCGCTCTGGAGGACGTCCGGATCGACGTCGAGCCGGGCGAGACCGTCGCGTTCGTGGGGCCGTCCGGGTCGGGCAAGTCCACGATGCTCAACCTCGCGCTCGGCTTCCTGCGCCCGACGTCGGGGCGGCTCCTGCTCGACGGCACCGACGCCACCACCATCGACCTGCGCACCTACCGCCGGCACGTCTCGGTGGTGCCGCAGGAGTCGGTCCTCTTCGAGGGCTCCGTGCGCGACAACATCACGTACGGGCTGGGCGACGTGCCGGACGACCGGGTCCGCCGGGCGCTCGCCGACGCGAACGTGCTCGACGTCGTCGAGGCGCTGCCCGACGGCTGGCACACCACCGTGGGGGAGCGGGGCGCGAAGCTCTCGGGCGGCCAGCGGCAGCGGCTCGCGATCGCGCGGGCCCTGGTCCGGGACCCGCGGGTGCTCCTGCTCGACGAGGCCACCTCCGCGCTCGACCCGGAGGCCGAGACCCTGGTGCGTCAGGCCCTCGACCGGCTCCGTCGTGGCCGGACCACGCTCGTCGTCGCGCACCGGCTGTCGACCATCCGGTCGGCCGACCGCATCGTGGTGCTCGACCGGGGGCGCGTGGTGGAGGTGGGGTCGCACGACGAGCTCGTCGCCGCCGGAGGCCGCTACGCGGGGCTGGTGCGGGCCCAGCGACTCTAGGCCGAGAGGCGCATGATGGAGGTGTCCCGGGTCGCGACGATGCGAGGGAGGCACCGACATGAAGGCAGCAGTGGGCGACCGGATCGTGACCGCGTCGGGAGTGGTCGGCGGTGCGGTGCGTGACGGGGTGATCACCGAGTGCCGCGGGCCGGACGGCTCGCCGCCGTACCGGGTGCGGTGGTCCGACTCGGGCGAGGAGACGCTGATCTTCCCCGGGTCGGACACGATCGTGCAGGGCGCGGCGCCCGAGGCTGCCGCGCCGGAGGGTGGCGTGCCGCAGGGCGCCGCGCCCGGGGCTGCCGCGCCCGGGGCCGGCGAGGGCGCCCGCCGTCGCACCCTGACGTGGCACGTCGAGGTGACGCTCGTCGAGAGCGCCGGCAGCACGTCGGCCGAGGCCACGGTGGTGGGTCCGCCGCAGACGCTCCGGGCCGTGGGCCACGCGCGCAAGGCGCCGGAGGACGCCGAGGTGCCCGTGATCGGCGACGAGCTCGCGGCCGGCCGGGCGCTGCGCCGTCTGGCCGACAGGCTCCTGGAGGTGGCCGAGAAGGAGGTCTCGTCCTCGGTGGGGCACCGCGCGCACGTGCACGGCTGACCGGTGCACGGCTGACCGGTTCACGCGGCGAGGATCGCCGTGCCGTACGTGAGCAGGACCGCCGTGGCGAGGGCGACGAGCCAGGCTGCGACGAGGAGGTCCAGGGCGGACGAGCGCACGAACGAGAGCGCCCAGGCCTGCAGGCGACGGGGCCAGAAGAGGTTGTCCTCGAGGATGTTCCAGTGGAGCATCGACGCGAAGACGAGCGTCGTGGTGACGGTGATGGTGAGGCACCAGGGGCAGAGCGCCCCGATCCGGAACATGGACTCCCCGAAGAGCCAGTAGGCGAACCCGACGCCCAGCAGGTAGACGGTCTGGGCGGCGGTCATGAACCAGCGCGGGAACCGGACGCCGGCGAGGCTCGCGACGGCGACCGTGATGACTACCGGCTCGGCGACCAGCCCGAGGAACGCGTTCGGGAAGCCGAAGACCGAGGCCTGCCACGCCTGAGCGACGGCGCCGCAGCTCACCACGGCGTTGACGTCGCAGGCGAGCGCCGTCCCGGGGTCGGCGGCGAGCCGCACGGCGTCCACGGACAGGACGAACGCGGCTGTCAGGCTGACCAGCGCCCCCACGAGCATCTCGCCGAAGAGCCACCCTCGGGAGTGGAGCAGCCCGCGTGGGCGCGGCGGCATGAGGACCATCGGGGACCTCCTTCCGCGACAATTCTAGTCGCTGTGGTTTGACCACAGGTCGCAGGATGGGATGGCGTAGCGCACACCGCTACGGCAGGGTGAGCACCATGACGCAGAACCCGGCCACGACGCCCGCTTCCTCCCTCCTCGTCCCGGCCGGGGCCCACGTCCTCGGGAACCCCGGCGCGCCGGTCACGATCGTCGAGTTCGCCGACCTCGAGTGCCCGTGGTGCCGCGACACGGCGCCCGTGCTGCACGAGGCGGTGGAGCGGTCGGAGGGCCAGGTCAGGCTCGTGTGGCGGCACTTCCCGCTGTTCTCGGTGCACCCGCACGCCCTGACGGCGGCGCTCGCCGCCGAGGTGGCCGGTGCCTCCGGGCTGTTCTGGGAGATGGAGCAGCGCCTCTTCGCCCACCAGGACCGGCTGACCGACGCCGACCTCGTGGAGCACGCCGCAGCCGTGGGCGTGCCCGACCCCGGCTCGGTGGTGGGCGACGCCGCCCAGTCCAGTGCTGACGTGGTGCGCCGGGACTACGCCGACGGCCTGGCCGCAGGCGTGGAGGGCACGCCCACCGTGTTCGTCAACGGCGTGCGCTGCCGGGGCAGGGTCACGAAGGACCGTCTCCAGGAGGCGGTGGCGAAGGCGCTCGCTGAGGGCTGAGCGCCGGCGCGCTCGCCTCGGGCGCGTGCCACGGCCCGAGCGGCAGCTCGGCCGGCAGACCGTCCGCGGGGGAGCAGAGCGGCCAGCGTTCGCCGAGCAGGCGCAGCACCACGGAGCCGAGCACCGCGGCGACCAGCGAGCCGGCCAGGATGCCGATCTTGGCCTGCTCCTTGAGCGGCCCGTCGTCGAACGCGAGGTCCGCCACGAAGAGCGAGATCGTGAAGCCGATGCCCGCGAGCATCGCGCCGCCCAGCAGGTGGCTGTACCGGACCCGGCCCGGCAGGTCGCCCAGCCCGGCACGCAGCGCGATCGCTGCCGCCCCGAAGATCCCGAGCGCGTTGCCCAGCACGAGCGCCACCGCGGCGCCGATCGTCACCGGCGAGCTGACCGCGGCCCGCAGCGTCTCCCCGTCGAGGTGCACGCCCGCGTTGGCCAGGCCGAACAGCGGCACCACCAGGAACGCGCTCCACGGGTGCAGCACCCGCTGGAGCCGGTCGCCGGTGGGCACCGCGGCCCGGGCGGCGAGCTCGGTGAGGTGACTGCGCTCCGCGGTCGTCTCCAGAGCCAGGCGGCGGGCGTACAGCTTCACGGCCCGGACGTCGTCGGGCTCGGCGGGGCGCGCGGGGATGAGGAGGCCGAGCAGGACGCCGGCCAGCGTGGCGTGCACCCCGGACGCGTGCACCGCCACCCAGAGCGCCACGCCCGCGGCCACGTACGGGCCCACCTGCCAGACGCCCAGCCAGCGGAGCGCGACGATCGCAGCCACGATCAGCCCCGAGGCGACGAGGCCCGGGACGCTGACCTCCTCGGTGTAGAAGAGGGCCATGACGGTGATGGCGCCGATGTCGTCCACGACGGCGAGCGTCAGGAGGAACAGGCGCAGCTGGTCCGGGCAGCGCGGCCCGAACAGCGCGAGCACCCCCACGAGGAACGCGGTGTCCGTGGACATCACGATGCCCCAGCCGTGGGCGGCCGGCGTACCCCAGTTGAAGACGAGGTAGACGAGCGCCGGCACCACCAGCCCCCCGAGGGCGCCGAGCGCGGGCACCGCGACCGACCGCATGTTCCGCAGCTCGCCGGTGGTGACCTCACGGTTGATCTCGAGGCCGATCACCAGGAAGAACACCGCCATCGCGGCGTCGTTGACCCACTGGTGCAGGTCCATGGAGAAGCCCCAGCCGCCGACCTGGAGCCCGGCCTCGGTGTGCCACAGGGCGTCGTAGCTGCCCGCCCACGCCGTGTTCGCCCACACCAGCGCCACCAGCGCCGCGGCGAGCAGCAGCATGGCGCCGCCCGCCTCGGTGGCGAGGAACGCCCGCACGGACGGCGCGACAGGTCGCAGCGCGACGCGCAACGGCGGCCCCGGGCGGGTCAGCGCGGGAGCGTCGATCCCCACGGACGAGTCGGTCACGGATGGACTCCTCACTGTCGGTCACAGCGTCACGCACGCTGCCGGTCCGGGCAAGCGCCGAGGGGATCGTGCCACGGGATGTAGGTTCGGGGGCGTGAGCGATCGCGTGGACGTGGAGCAGCACCGGCAGGACGTGGCGGAGGTGCTGGCAGGGCTCGGCCCACGGCCCGCCGAGCTCGTGCCCGTCTCCGCGGCCCTGCTCGGCCGGGTCCTGGTGAGCGACGTCACGGCTCCCGGCCCGCTGCCACGCTTCCGCAACTCGCAGATGGACGGCTTCGCCGTGCGGGCGGCCGACGTCGCGGGCGCCACCGCGGAGGCCCCCGTCGCGCTCCCCGTCACCGGTGAGGTCGCGGCCGCACCCGGCGAACCCCCGCCGCTCGCCCCCGGGACCGCCGTACGGATCATGACCGGGGCGCCCGTACCGGCCGGGGCCGATGCCGTGGTCCCGGTCGAGGACACCGACGCGCGAACGTTCAACCAGCCGGCCGCCGAGCACAGCGTCCGGATCCTCCGCGGCCGAGAACCGGGCGAGTACGTCCGCGAGGCGGGCTCCGACGTCGCCCCGGGTGACCTCGTCCTCGCCGCCGGCACCGTCCTGGCGCCGCACCACGTGGCCGCCGCGGCAGCGTGCGGCCTCGGTGACCTCCCCGTCCGCGCCGCCGTCCGCGTGGCGATCCTCTCCACCGGCAGTGAGCTCGTGGCCCCGGGGGAGCCCGCTGGGCCCGGCCAGGTCTGGGACGCCAACACGGCGGCGCTCGCCGCAGCGGTGACCGACGCCGGCGCCGTCGTCGTCGCGACCCGGCGCACCGGTGACGGCCCCGCCGAGCTCCGGGCCGCGCTGGCCGCCGCGACCGCCGCCGGCGCGGAGCTCGTGATCACGTCCGGGGGCGTCAGCCAGGGCGCGTACGAGGTGGTCAAGGAGGCGCTGGCGGGCGTCGCGTTCCGTTCCGTCGCCATGCAGCCGGGCGGCCCCCAGGGGCTCGGGGTCGTGGACGGCACGCCCGTCCTCACCTTCCCGGGCAACCCGGTGAGCGCGCAGGTGTCGTTCGTGGTGCTCGTCCGGGACGCGTTGCGCGGCCTCGCGGGCCTGTCGCCCGTCCCACGCCCCCAGGCCACGCTGACCGACGCCGTCGCCTCCCCCGCGGGCAGGCGCCAGTTCCTCCGGGGCCGCCTCCGCCTCCCCGCCGAGACGGTGACCTCGTCGGACGAGGTCACCGTCTCGGTGGGAGGCGGTCGCCGAGACGGTGACCTCGTCCGACGGAGCCACTGTCTCGTCGAGGTGGTCGGGGGCGCCGGGTCGCACCTCGTCGCCTCCATGGCCGCGGCGGACGTCCTGATCGACGTCCCTGCCGGGACGACGCTGCTGGAGGCAGGAGATCAGGTGACGGTGTGGCCGTTGCACAGCGAGAGGTGGGGATGATGACCGAGGTGAGCTCCGGCGTCGGGCAGACGGGCGAGACCGTGACCCGGGTGACGCAGGACGTGCTCGACGACGCGACCGCGCGGGCCGTCGAGGCCGCTGTGGCGGCGCCCGAGTGCGGCGCGGTGGTGACCTTCCGCGGCGTGGTGCGGGACCTGGACGGCGGCCGCGACGTGACGAGCCTCGACTACGAGGCGCACCCCGACGCGACGGCGGTGCTGCTCCGCGTGTGCGCCGACGTCGCCGCCGAGACGGGGCTGCGGGTGGCCGCGGCGCACCGGTTCGGGCACCTGGTCGTGGGCGACGTGGCGCTGGTCGCCTCCGCCTCGGCGGGGCACCGGGCGGAGGCGTTCGCCGCCTGCTCCCTGCTCGTCGAGCGGATCAAGGCCGAGGTGCCGATCTGGAAGAAGCAGCAGTTCACCGACGGCGAGTCGGAGTGGGTAGGGCTGTAGCGGCGCCTCAGCGGCGCTCGGCCGCCGGCTCGGCCTCGGCCTCGGCCTGCGGCGGGGTGACGGCGATCGCCGCCAGCGAGCGGCGTGCGCTCGGGATGGCCAGCACCCCGAGCACCACGACGACGAGCAGGGAACCCGCCACCACGAGGAGCGACTCGACCGACACCTGGTCGGCGAGGGGTCCGAAGACGAGCATGCTCAGCGGCATCGCCACCGTCATCACGATCCCGACGAACCCGAAGACCCGCCCCAGCATCTCCGGCTCGACGGTCTCCTGCAGGATGGTCATCGAGGTCGTGGTCAACGGCGTGAAGGCGACGCCGATGCAGAACCCCAGGACGAAGAACACCCACATGTTGGTCGAGAGGCCGAGGCCGACCGTCAGCAGGCCCGCCGCCACCACCGACCCGACGATCATGACCATGCGGTTCCGCAGCCCGCCCCAGACGGCGAGCACCAGGCCGCCGGCGAGCATCCCGCCGGCCCAGAAGATCTCGTTCGCGGTGAGCTTCCACACCTCGTCGCCGAAGGTCCGGGTCACCATGAGCGGCGTGAGGTACGACGGCGCGCCGATCAGCACCATGACCGTCGCCAGCAGACCCATCAGCCAGCGCACCGGCGCGTGGCCGCCCACGTACCGGACCCCGGCCACCAGGTCGTCGAAGTAGCCGGCGCGCTCGCCGCCGTCGTCGGACCGGACCACCTTGGCGACCGGGACGAGCAGCAGGAGGCCGATCCCGAGAAGGGCGGTGACGACGTCCACCAGGAACACGCCCACCAGCGACAGGTTGGCGTAGATGGCCGCGGCGAGCGCCGGCGCGAGCAGCATCATGCCCGACTGGATGGCCTGGTTGAGCCCGTTGAGCCGCATGAGCGTGCGCTGCGGGGCGATCTGCGGAAGCAGGGCGCCGACGGCGGGCGTCTGGATCCCGGCGAAGGTGGACCGCACCGCGAGGGCGACGTAGACCACCCACAGGTCGTCGACGCCCGAGAGCATCAGGAGCGCCAGGGCGAGGGTGGTGGTCGCGATGGCAGCGTCGGCCCCGACGATGAGGAGCTTGCGGTTGTGCCGGTCCGCCCACACGCCGCCGAAGATCGAGACGAACGCCTGCGGCAGCATGCCGAAGACGATGCTCAGGGCCAGCACGGCACCCGACCTGGTCTCGATCGTCAGGTGCCACATCACCGCGAACTGGACCAGCATGGAGCCGAGCAGGGAGGCGGTCTGGCCGGCGAGGAACAGGGTGACGTCGCGGCGCCAGCCGGGCCGGTCGGCCTCCTCGGGCGCGGGCTCGCCGGGCGCGGTGTCCTGGTCGACGAGGTCCGGGTCGTTGTCGCTCACCGGTCGATCATCGCAAGCGCTCCCCTCGGCGCGCACCGTGAATTCCGGTCAGCCTGGCCGGCGGTTCAGTCGGGCCGGCGGGTCACCCGGGTCACGGCCGCCGCGATCCGCGGGAACGACTGGGGGAGCGACCGCGTCAGCGTGAGCGTCCGCGTGGCCCCGGCGCGCTTGAACGTGTGCAGCCGGTCGGCGACGGACCGGTGCGAGGCCGAGCGGTGCGGGGGCCAGGGGACGTCGGGCCACGACAGGTCGGGCGCCGAGAGGCGCGGCGTGGGCAGCCGCGTAATGACGCCTGACGTGAGCTGCTGGAGCTGGACCAGGCGGCGGGCGCGGTCGGGGAGGGGCAGCACGTCGAGGCTGCGGTGGAACGCCTCGGCGCAGGCACGCCACGAGAAGCGCTCCGCGTACTCGCGGGTGCGGTCGCGGTCGCACGCGAGGGCGCGGAGGGCAGCCTCGCGGAGGTCGTGAGAGACGGCGCCCGCGCCCGACCCGGGGATGAGGTCTCGCGGTCCCGGCGCGTCGAAGCCCGCGACCGGCGTGCCGGAGGCCATCGCCTCGAGGATGACCAGCCCGAACGTGTCGGTGCGGCTCGGGAAGACGAGCACGTCGGCGTCGGCGAAGTGCCGTGCGAGGTCGTGGCCGGAGCGGGAGCCCCGGAAGTGGACCCCCGGGAAGCGGTGCTGGAGGTCGGCGCGTGCCGGGCCGTCACCCACCACGACCTTGGACCCGGGCAGGTCGAGCGCGCAGAACGCCTCGACGTTCTTCTCCACGGCCAGCCGGCCGACGTACGCGAACACCGGCCCGGGCAGCCCGCGGTAGACGCCGCCGTCGGCGCCGCGGTTGCGCGGGTGGAACACGTCGGTGTCGACGCCGAGGCTCCACGGGGCGATGTTCTGGAAGCGGCGCTCGGTGAGCTGCTCGCGCATGGTCGGCGTGGTGACGAGCACCCGGCCGGACGACGCGTGGAACCGGCGCATGTACTCGTACCCCGCCCACAGCGGCACCCACGACCAGCGGGCCGTCACGTACTCCGGGAACTGCGTGTGGTAGCTGGTCGTGAACGGGAAGCCGTAGTGCAGGCAGACGTTGCGGGCGGTCCAGCCGAGCGGCCCCTCGGTGGCGATGTGGACGGCGTCGGGGGCGAAGTCGAGGAAGCGCCGCTCGATGTCGGTCCGCGCCCGGACGGGGACCCGGATCTCGGAGTAGGTGATGAGGGGGACGGTCCGGAAGCCGTCGGCGGGGGTGACGACCTCGACCTCGCAGCCCATCTGGCGCAGCTCGGCGACCATGCGGCCGAGAGCGCGCGCGACGCCGTTGACCTGGGGCGCCCAGGTGTCGGTGACGATCATGATGCGGCGAGGGCCGGAGGGCCGCGGTCGCGCGGGGCCGGAGGGTGCGTCGAGGGTCTCAGTCACAGCGGTCAACCTGGATCGTTGCACGAGGCGGTCGGGCGGCACGCCGCCGGGTGCGACGTTCGGCTCGATTCTGACACGAATCACCCGTTGTGTGTCAGCCGCCGATCGCGCCCATCGTGCGGGCCGTCTCGGCGAACGCGTCCGGCGCGAGCTCGGCCGCGTCGCTGCCGTGCGCTCGGGGCTTGGCCCACATGGCGCCGCGCCAGGCGTCGGCGACCTCCTCGTCGGTGGCGCCGCCGCGCAGCAGCCCGCGCAGGTCGGTCTCCTGGTCGCCGAAGAGGCACGACCGCACGGTGCCCTCCGCCGTGAGCCGCGTCCGGTCGCAGCTGCCGCAGAAGGACCGCGTCACCGACGCGATGATCCCCACGGTGGCCGGTCCGCCGTCGACCAGCCACTCCTCGGCGGGCGCCGACGGGTCCTCCCGCCCGGCCTCCGTGAGGGTGAAGCGGGTGCGCAGCCGCTCCAGCAGGTCGTCCGCGCTGACGAGGGCTGCGCGTGCCCAGGTCTTCTCGGCGTCGAGCGGCATCTCCTCGATGAACCGCAGGTGGCACCCGTGCTCCACGGCCCACGCCAGCAGGTCGGGCGCGCCGTCGAGCGTCTGCGGCAGGAGCACCGCGTTGAGCTTGACCGGGGCGAGGCCGGCGTCGAGGGCCGCGCGGATGCCCGTGAGCGTGTCGTCGAGCCGGTCGCGGCGGGTCAGGGTGCGAAACGCTGCCCGGTCCACCGTGTCGAGGGAGACGTTCACGCGGTCCAGCCCGGCCGCCACGAGCGCGGCGGCCCGCTTGTCGAGGCCCAGGGCGTTGCTGGTCATGGCGAGCCGCACGGTGCCCGACGGCGGTCGCTCGCCCTCGGTGCGCGGGTCGCCGGCGGTGGTGCTCGCCAGGGCCGCGTCCGCCGCCGCTCGCGAGGCCGCGACGATGTCGACCAGGTCGCGCCGCATGAGCGGCTCCCCGCCGGTGAAGCGCACGTCCCGGATGCCGAGCCGGACGCCGATGCCGACGAGCCTCCCGATCTCAGCGGGTGTCAGGAGCTCGTCGCGCGGCACCAGCGGCAGGCCCTCGGCGGGCATGCAGTACGTGCAGCGCAGCGAGCAGGCGGTGGTGACGGAGACCCGCAGGTCGCGGGCGACCCGGCCGTACCGGTCCACGAGGAACGGGGTGTCGGGCCGAGGGCGGGTGGGCGCCGTCGTCGGCCCGGGCCCCGGGCGCGCCGACGGACGCAACGTGGGGATACCGAGTCCGACCGCGGTCATGCCGTGAGCCTACCCACGGCCCGCCGGGCCGGGAACGGGCGTCCACCGGGTCAGGTCGGCTCGGCCTCCGCGAGCGCCCTCGCCTGCTCCGCGGCGTCGGCCTCCGCCTGGGCGATGGCCTTGTCGGTGACGATGAGCAGGCCGAGGCCGGTGAGCGCGGAGATGATCGTGGCGACCCAGAAGACGGCGATCAGGCCGTACGCCTCGCCGACCAGGCCGCCCACCAGCGCGCCGACGGGCATGGTGCCCCAGGCGAGCAGGCGGTAGCAGCTGTTCATCCGGCCGAGCAGCCGGTCGGGCGTGACCTGCTGGCGCAGCGACACGGCGATGACGTTCCAGACCATGACGCCGGCACCGGACAGGGCCCAGACCGCGCCGATGACCCAGGCGTTCGGGGTGAGGATCGGCACCGCGACCATGGCGGTGAAGGTGATGACGCCGAGCCCGAGCGACCAGGCACGGCCGATCGCCTTGGACAGCGACGCGGCGAAGAAGGAGCCCGCGACCGCGCCGACGGCGGTGGTGGTGTTGAGGAGGCCGTACCCGACGTCGGTCAGGCCCATCGGAGAGTCCTCGCCCACGGCGTAGAGGACGAAGACGGAGAAGGCTGCGCTCGACGCGAAGTTCGAGGTGCCGGTCATGATCGCCAGCGTGCGCAGCACCCGGTGGCCTGCGAGGTAGCGCAGCCCTTCGGCGATGTCGCTCCGCAGGCTCGTGGCGGGGCCGGTGCGTTCCACGCGGAACCGGCCGGGGATCCAGGCCAGGGCGAGGAACGCGAGCGCCCAGAGGGCGGCGGGGGCGCCGACGGCGATCGCGACGCCGGCACCGAGGAGCAGGCCGCCCAGCGGCGGGCCCACGAACTGGTTCGCCACGGTCTCGGCGCCGTAGAGCCGGGAGTTTGCGGTGGTCAGCGCCGACCGGTCGACGACCTGCGGCAGGATCGACTGCGCGGTCGTGTCGTACAGGACCTCGGCCACACCCAGGACGAAGCCGGCGACGTAGAGCACCCAGATGGACCCGAGGTCGGTCAGCAGCGTGAGCGCCAGCAGCCCGGCGACGAGGCCGCGGGTCCCGTTGGCGAGGAGCATCGCGACCCGGCGGTCCACCCGGTCGGCGAGGGCGCCCGCGGGCAGGGCGAACACGAGCCACGGCAGCGCCATCGCGACGCCGAGGGCACCGATGAGCAGCGGCGAGTCCGTGAGGCGCACCGCGACGAGGGGGATGGCGACCTTGAGCACGCCGTCGGCCAGGTTGGAGAGCAGCGACGCGGACCAGAGCTTGGCGAACGAGGCGCCCAGGCGCGGTCGGGTCTCGGGCGGCGTGACGTCGGTCATGGAGCCGATCGTAGCGAGTGATTGAGAAAGTTCAAATGACTTTCGCTAGACTCCCGGACATGGCCGCCGACCTCCCGATCGTCACGCCCGAGCGCCGTCCCCCCACCGCGGCCGAGGCGAAGGCGATGGCCCACCCGCTGCGCCAGCGGGTGCTGCGGCTGCTCGGCACGGAGGAGCTCACGAACCGGCAGCTCGCCGACCGCCTCGAGGCCGACCCGGCCACGATGCTCTACCACGTGCGCATCCTGGTCGACGCGGGGCTGGTCGAGCAGCTCCCGGCGCGGTCCGGCTCCCGCGGCGCGCGGGAGAAGCCCTACCGGTCGACGGGCAGGAGCTGGTGGCTGAGCGACCCGCTCGCCGGCGCCACGCCGGACCTGCAGTTCGGCCCCGCCGAGCTCGCCCTCACCGACGCGCTCGCGGCGGGCCCCGACGGCCTGTCCACGTTCGCGATGTTCGCGCTGCACCTGTCCGACGACGAGGTGGTGGAGCTCGGCAGCCGCCTGCGGAAGATCATCGACGAGTACGTGGCCACCGACGACCGGCGCCGGGACCGGCCGGTCCACCGGGGCGTCGTCGTGCTCCACCGCGTCACGCCGGGAGCCGCCCCCGGGGCGTAGGGCCTCAGGTGTAGCTGGCCTTGACCACCAGCACGGGGGCGGGCGAGTCGAGCAGCACCTGCTGGGTGGTGGAGCCGATGAGGAACGTGCCGACCGTCGAGTGCTTCCGCGAGCCGATCACCACGAGGTCGGCGGACAGCCGCTCGGCCTGGTCCACGATCGCGTCGGCGACGTCCTGGCTCTCCGTCCGGTAGGCCACCGGCTGCACCGGCACGCCCGAGGGCACGGTGTCGAGCAGGTGGGCCAGGTCGGCGGGGACCGTGGTGCCGCCGACCTGCGGGGTGAGCACGAGGACGGCCAGCTCCTGCTTGCGCCGCCCCGCCTCCGCGACGGCCGCTCGTAGGGCTGCCTCCCCCTGGGGTGAC
Source organism: Antribacter sp. NEAU-D49 (assembly GCF_057158775.1). Classification (NCBI taxonomy): domain Bacteria; kingdom Bacillati; phylum Actinomycetota; class Actinomycetes; order Micrococcales; family Promicromonosporaceae; genus Antribacter; species Antribacter sp. NEAU-D49. Next base: position 189,264 of record NZ_JBXTSN010000002.1, read on the forward strand.
GCGTTGTACGCCACGAGGACCGTCATGCGACCTGCACCTCCGGACCGGTATCGCCGGCAACGACTTGCCGGTGCTGCCGGTGAAACTCTCTCACAGGTCCGGCTCACCGGCAGGGCGCGTCCGCCCCCCGCGGCCGGGTCCGCCGTCGGCCCCGGGCACCTCGAGCCCGGCGGGCAGCAGGCCCGGCAGCGTGCGGAGGAGAGCGGTTGCCCGGGTCTCTCGTTCCGCGCCGCGGAGGCGCTCCGCCGGGGCGGTGATGCTCACCGCGGCGACCGGGTGGGAGCCGCGCACGACGGCCACGGCGAGGCACGCGATCCCCGCCTCGTTCTCCTCGTCCTCGCTCGCGTAGCCGAGCCGGTGGGCGGAGTCGAGGGCCTCGCGCAGCCGGGCGGCCGTCGTGTCGGCGCCCGCGTACGCCGCGAGCGCCGCGTCGTCGAGCGGGGCTGCGGCGTCCAGGGCGGCGAGCCAGGCGCGGCCGAGCGCCGTCGTCGCGGCGGGCCGACGGCGCCCCACCGCCGACCACACCCGGACCGCCCGCTGCGGCTCCACCTTGTCCAGGTAGACCACCTCCCTCCCGGCCAGGGCGCCGAGGTGCACGAGCTCGTCGACCTCGGCGCAGATCGCCGTGAGCGCCGGCCGCAGCAGGTCGGGCAGGTTTTCCTCCCGCCAGAACAGAGCGCCGAGGGCGAGTGCCGCCGTGCCGAGCCGGTACCGCCCGCCGGCCGTCTGCTCCGCGTACCCGCGGTGACGCAGCGCGGCGAGGGTGCGGTGCAGGGTCGTCTTGTTGACGCCCACCTCGGCGGAGAGCGCCGCCAGCGTGGCGCCGGACGCCCCGGCGCGCGCGAGCACGTCCAGCGCCAGCAGCGCCTTGTCGACGCTGCCCAGCGGGCTCGGATCGGGCTGGTCGGTCACGGGCGCGTCCTTGTCGTCGATCGGATCTTCGGTAGGGTGTGTTCCGCAATGCAGAACAAGCGTTCACTATAGCGAAACGGAGTCATGGTGTCAGTGGAGCCACCTCACTCAGGAGGACCGGTCGACCGCCTCGGCGTCACCCGCCTCGTGCCCGTCGTCGTGGTCGACGACGCCGAGCAGGGCCTGGCCGTGGCGAGCGCCCTGGCCGACGGCGGCCTGCCCGTCGCCGAGGTCACCTTCCGCACCGCGGGGGCCCGCGCGGCCATCGCCGCGATCGCGCAGGAGCGGCCCGACGTCCTCGTGGGCGCGGGCACCGTCGTGTCGCCCGAGCAGGTCGACCAGGCCGTCGAGGCGGGCGCGCGCTTCCTCGTCTCGCCCGGCATCAGCCGCGCCGTCGTCCTGCGTGCGCAGGAGGCCGGGGTGCCGATCGTGCCCGGGTGCGCCACGCCGTCGGACATCATGACCGCGCTGGAGCTGGGCCTGACCACCGTCAAGCTGTTCCCCGCGGGCGTGCTGGGCGGCGTCGCCGCCCTCAAGGCCCTGTCGGCGCCGTTCCCGCAGGTGCGCTTCGTGCCGACCGGCGGCGTGAGCGCCGCCAACCTGCCCGACTTCCTCGCGCTGGACGCGGTGCTCGCCGTGGGCGGCTCGTGGATGGTCGAGAAGTCCCTCGTGGTCGCCGGCGACTACGCCGAGATCACGCGCCGCAGCCGCGAGGCCGTGGCCGTCGCCGCCCCGAACACCCTCACCACCCCGGAGGCCGCCCGATGAGCTCCCTCGACGTCCGCCCCGCGGACGAGGCCCGGTACGACGTCGTCGCGCTCGGCGAGGTCATGCTCCGCCTCGACCCGGGCGACCGCCGCATCCGTACCGCCCGCACCTTCGACGTCTGGGAGGGCGGCGGCGAGTACAACGTGGCCCGTGGCCTGCGCCGGTGCTTCGGCCTGCGCGGCGCGATCGTGACGGCGCTCGCCGACAACGAGATCGGCCGCCTGGTCGAGGACTTCATGCTCACCGGCGGCCTCGACACCTCGCACGTGGTGTGGCGCGCCTACGACGGGATCGGCCGCTCGGTCCGCAACGGCCTCAACTTCACGGAGCGCGGCTTCGGCGTGCGCGGCGCCGTGGGCGTCAGCGACCGGGGCAACACCGCCGTCGCCCAGCTGCAGCCCGACGACGTGGACTGGGACGCCCTCTTCGCGAGCGGCGTGCGGTGGTTCCACACCGGCGGCATCTTCGCGGCGCTGTCCGAGTCCACCGCCGACGTGGCCGAGGCCGCGATGCAGGCCGCCAAGCGGCACGGCACGATCGTCAGCTACGACCTCAACTTCCGGCCGAGCCTGTGGAAGGGGATCGGCGGGACGGAGCGCGCGCAGGAGGTCAACCGCCGGCTCGCCCGCCACGTCGACGTGATGATCGGCAACGAGGAGGACTTCACCGCCTCGCTCGGGTTCGAGGTGGAGGGCGTGGACGACGACCTCACCGACCTCGACACCGCCGCGTTCCGCGCCATGATCGAGCGGGCGTCGGCCGAGTACCCCAACTTCCAGGTGGTCGCCACGACGCTGCGCGGGGTGCGGTCCGCGTCCCGCAACGACTGGGGCGCCGTCGCGTGGTCGCGCAAGGAGGGCAACGCCTCGGCCACCCACCGTGCCGACCTGGAGATCTTCGACCGCGTGGGAGGCGGCGACTCGTTCGCCTCCGGTCTCGCCTACGGGCTCATGGAGCTCGGCTCGCTGCAGGAGGCCGTCGAGTACGGCGCCGCGCACGGTGCCCTCGCCATGACCACGCCGGGCGACACCACGATGGCCACGCTCGCCGAGGTGGCCAAGCTCGCGAAGGGCGGCAGCGCCCGCGTCCAGCGCTGACCCGCCCCATTGGCTGACCCGCCCCGTTGTGGGTATGGCTGTTGCGTGAATCCCGGCCAGAATTCGCGCAACAGCCATACCCACAACAGCGCGGGGGGCGGGGGGTTAGCGGCTCAGCAGCACCGCCGCGACGATCCCGCCCACCAGCGCCAGCCCCGCCAGTACGGCGCCCGCGATCTTCCACGCCGACCACGGCCGCTCGCCCACGACCTCGCCCGTGCGGGCGTTGACCAGCACCTGGTACGTCTTGCCGCCGTACAGGTACGCGGCGATCCAGACGGGCAGGAGCAGCAGCTTGAACGTCACGTCGTCGTACCGCGTGGCGACGCTGCGCACCTGCTGGACGTCCCCGCCGATGTCCTCCCGGCAGTCGGCCTCGATCACCGGCGCCATGATCTCCTTCGCCGTCTCGAGCCCCGCCTCGGGCTCCACGTCGTAGCGGAGCGTCTCGTAGCCCGCGAGGTAGTCCGGCCGGTACGGGACGGCGTCGTCGAACGGCCAGGGCTCCAGCTTCACCGCGTGCTTCGGCAGGACCCGGTGCGTCCCTGCCACGTGGACGTCGTCGAAGGCCCGCGCGACCGTGCCCGACGCCGGGTACCAGTTCGTCTTCTGCACCTGACGCGTCCGGGTCACCGACTCACCGTCCACCGTCTCGGTGTACGTCTCGGTCACCCAGTAGTGCTCGCCCCGCAGCCCGTCGTAGTCGGACGTGGTCCGGGCGTCGTAGGTCCAGCTCGGCAGGTACACGCCGTGCACCTGTTCCGTCTCCGTCACCTTCTTCAGGGCCGACGGCGCGAACCAGCGCGACGCCACCCACTCCCGCAGGTGCTCCCGCATCGCCGCACGGGTCACCGAGAACGGCAGCACGGCCTCCGGCTCGACGAGCCCCGAGCCCTCCACCTCCGCCACCATGGGCGCGCCGCAGAAGCCGCAGACCTGAGACAGGTGGTCCGACTCCGTCGTGGCACCGCAGGCGCCGCACCGGTACACGTGAGCGGCGACCTCCGCCGCCGCCTGGCGCGGCGCGGCGACGAGAGCCGCGAACGCGTGCTCCCGGACCTCCCGGTCCGCCGCGGCGACCTCCTGCGCGTGACCGCAGTACGGGCAGGTGAGCGCACCGGCGCCCGGCGCGTACTCCACGCGCGCGCCGCAGGCGGAGCACGGGTAGGCGTGATGCTTCTCGGCAGGCTCGCCCGTCACGGACGTCACCGGTCAGGCCTGCGGGAGGGGCGGCGGAGTGGCGCCGAGCAGGCGCGCGATCTCCGGCACCGCGCTCGCGGGCTCCCAGGTCGCCATGCCCGCCTTCCACACGAGGGTGGTGGCCGTCAGCGTCCCGGCGGCGACGCGGGCGGACAGGCTCGCCACGTCGAACGGCCCGGCCTGCTGTCCGCCCTCGCCGCAGAACCACTCGGCGCCCGGCAGCGGCGGCGGTCCCGACGGCGAAGCCGCCCGGGGCGGCTGCGTCGCCGGCGGGGCGGCCGGGGCGGGTGCCGTGGCGCCGGCGAAGACCTGGCCCATGCCCATCCCCATGCCGAGCCCCATGCCGGCTCCGGTGCCCGGGTTCTCGGCGGCGGCCTCCAGGGCCTCGGCCGCCTGGAACTTCGTGTACTGGTCGAGGTTCCCGACGACCCCCATCGACGTGCGCTTGTCGATGGACTCCTCGACCTCCGGCGGCAGGGAGATGTTCTCGATCACAAACCGCGGCACGGCGATGCCGAGGTCGGCGAGCTCGTCCGTGAGGGCGCCCGCGAGCCGGGTGCCGAGGTCGGCCTGGTGCGCTGCGAGGTCGAGCACGGGCACGCCGGCCTGGGCGAGCGCGGTCGCGAGGTGGCTCACGATGTTCTGGCGCAGGAACTCGTGCACCTCGCCGGTGCGGAACTGCGGGTCCGTCCCCACCAGCTCCCGGAGCAGCTTGGTCGGGTCGACGACCCGCGCCGAGAAGGCGCCGAAGGCCCGCAGCCGCACCATGCCGAACTCCGCGTCCCGCAGGATCACCGGGTTCTGCGTGCCCCACTTGAGGTCGGTGAACTGGCGGGTGCTGACGAAGTAGACCTCCGCCTTGAACGGGGAGTGGAACCCGTGCTTCCAGCCCTTCAGCGTGGACAGGATCGGCAGGTTCTGGGTCTCGAGGGTGTGGGTGCCGGGCTCGAAGACGTCGGCGACCAGGCCCTCGTTCACGAACACCGCCGCCTGCGACTCGCGGACGACGAGGCGGGCGCCCATCTTGATCTCGTTCTCGTAGCGCGGGAAGCGCCAGACGATCGTGTCGCGGCTGTCGTCGAGCCACTCGACGATGTCGACCAGCTCGCCCTTGATCTTGTCGAACAGTCCCATCCCGGTCCCTCTTCCGCTCCGTGGGCGCGGCCGGCGTGCCTCCCACGACGGCCGTCGCCCGCCGGACCCTAGCAAGGCGAAGGGCGGCAAAGGGCCACGAGAGGGAGAACTTCCTCCTTTCACCCATCACGCCTGGAACGGTCAGTCACGGGAACCGGAGGGCGGGGCGGGCCGTTGGCACCTGAGTACGGACCACGACGAGGAGGCCACCAATGCTGTGCCCAGTCGACCAGGCAACACTGGTCATCACCGAGCGCAAGGGCGTGGAGATCGACTACTGCCCGCAGTGCCGCGGCGTGTGGCTCGACCGCGGGGAGCTCGACAAGGTCATCGACCGGGTCGAGGCCGAGAACGGCGGCGCCGCCCGGGCGGTGCCCGACTACGGGTCGCCCGCCGCCCCGGCCCCGGCCGCTCCGGTGCCCCCGCAGCAGCCGGCCCCCGGCTACGCGCAGCCCGGCTACCCGCCGCAGCCCCAGGGCTACCCGCAGCCCGGCTACGACCAGCGCCGGGACGGGTACCGCGACGACCGGTACCGGGACGACCGGCGCCGCGACGGCTACCGGGACGAGCACGGTTACGGGCACAAGAAAAAGAAGAAGGAGTCGTTCCTCGAGGACCTCTTCGACTTCTGACCCGAGCCGGTCCTGACCGGCACGACGGCGGCCCGCACGCTCCCGACCGGGGGCGAGCGAGCCGCCGTCGGCGCATCCTGGACGCATGCCGGAGCGCCGGTGACCACCTGGACGACGACCAGCGCCAGGTCCTCGAGGACGCGAAGGAAGAGCTGCGCAAGGCCTTCGGCCGGGAGTGACCCGGGACGAGACCGTCAGGCCGTCCGCGCCGCCAGCTGCTCGCGCACCTGGCGCTTCGCGCGGGTCAGCATCCCGGCCATGCCGTTGAGCCGCAGCAGGCTCACGGAGCGGGTGAGGCCGAACATGAGGGGCAGGTCGTCGGGCAGGTCCAGCACCTGCTGTGCGGTGAGGCCGGTCAGCCCCTGCGCCAGGATCGACGCGAAGCCACGCGTGGTGGGCGCCTCCTCGGGTGCGCTGGCGTGGAAGGCGACCAGCCCGTCGTCGGACACCTCGGCGATGGCGTAGACCGGGGACTGGCACTCCTGGACGCGCTCCAGGCGCTCCGGCGCGTCCGCGTAGCGGGCGGGGAGCGGCGGGAGCTCGCGCGACACCTCGAGCAGGAGCTGGAGCCGCTCCTTCTCGGGCGTGTCGAGGAACGCGTCGCGGAGCTCGGCGAGCGCCTCGGGCAGGGGGGTGGTGGACGTGCTCATGCCACCCATTCTCCCGGCTCCTCGCCCTGGGCGATCGGCGCGCGGACCGCGTTGCCCCACTCGGTCCAGGAGCCGTCGTAGTTGCGCACCTTCTCGTAGCCCAGGAGGTAGGTCAGCGCGAACCAGGTGTGCGACGACCGCTCGCCGATGCGGCAGTAGGTCACCACGTCGTCGGACGGCGACAGGCCCAGGCCCGCCGTGTAGATCGCCTCCAGCTCGGCGCGGGTCTTGTACGTCCCGTCCTCGGCGACGGCCGTGGCCCACGGGACGTTGCGCGCCGTCGGGATGTGGCCGCCGCGCAGCACGCCCTCCTCGGGGTAGTCCGGGATGGCGATGCGTTCGCCCGTGTACTCCTGTGGCGAGCGGATGTCGACGAGCGGCCCTCGCCCGAGGTGCGCCAGGACGTCCTCCTTGAAGGCGCGGACCGTGCGGTCGTCGCGCTCCACCACCGGGTACTCGGCCGGCTCGCGCGCGGGCACGTCGGTGGTGAGGTCGCGGCCCTCGGCCGTCCACAGCCCGCGCCCCCCGTCGAGCAGCCGCACGTCCTGGTGCCCGAACAGCGTGAAGACCCACGCCGTGTACGCGGCCCACCAGTTGTTCTTGTCGCCGTAGAGGATCACCGTGGTGTCGCGGCCGATCCCCTTGGCGCGCATCAGCGCGGCGAACGCCTCGCCGTCCAGGTAGTCACGGACCACGGGGTGCTGGAGCTCGGTGTGCCAGTCCACCTTCACCGCGCCGGGGATGTGCCCCGTCTCGTACAGCAGCACGTCCTCGTCGGACTCCACGACCACGAGCTCCGGGTCCTTCAGGTGGTCCGCGAGCCACTGCGTGGTCACGAGCCGCCCGGGGTGCGCGTACTCCGCGAGCTTCTGCGCCGGGTCGGTGGGAGCGGGCATGGTGTTCCTCCTCGGTGGTGCCTGTGCAGTTCCACCGTAGGAACACGTGCGGGCCCGGCAACAGTCCCCGGCTCAGCCGGCTCCGGCGGCCGCCTCGAGGACGGTGCGGTGCGGCACCGTGCGCCGGACCTGGTCCAGCGCCTCGATCAGGTCCTGGGACGCCCAGTCGAGCGACGTCTGGATGTCGGTCACCTGCTGGAGCCTGGCCCGGGCCTGCGTCAGGGTGGCCGGCTCGCCACGGGCGACCCGCTGGTCGGACACGGAGCGTGCCGCCAGGAGCGCCTCGGCCAGCGCTTCGCGCGCCTCCGGGTCCGCGTCCGGAGACAGCTCGTACACCGACTCGGCGATGTCCATGACGGTCGTCAGGTGGGCCACGGACTGGGTGGTGATGGCGACCTCCCGGTCGAGCTCGGTGCTCACCAGCTCGAGGCGCTCGGCGGTGCCCGCCCGGGCGTCGGCCGCCCAGAGCCCGGCCCCGAGGCAGAGCACCAGGGAGACGGTCGTGAGGATCGCCGCCCGGGCGACCCACGGGCGGCGCCCCCGTGCCCCCGCGAGGTCGGACGCGTCCGACGGTCCGTCTGGTCTGAGGGGTTCGCCGCCGTCGGCGGCGTCGCCCGGATCGGTGGTGGCGGCCCCTGTGGCGCGGACCGGTGTCATGGCAGTGCTGGCGTCCAACTCGTCCCCCCGAACGACTCGGTCTTCCGTGCATGCCGAGCTCATGGGCTCGTTCGAGGCCGCCCTGGCGGCGTCCGTGGTGACGGGACGCCGCCCCGGCGATCCCCCCGGAAGGCCAGGGCGGGCGACCTCGATGGAGAGAGGCTAGGACCCGAGACGGACCTTCGCGCGGTGAACGAGTGATCTGGGCCACATCTGTGGAAAAGGCCGCTGACGTGGTGGAAAACCTGCCCCGGACCGGTGGACAACCTGTTGATGACCAGCCCGCGTGCCTACACTGGCCGGAGCCCGACGACGACGTCGGACGCAGTCGGAGGCAGCATGGTCACGGACGGCTCAGCTCGTGACGGCGTGTCCCGCCGTGTGGTGCGTAGCGACCCGCACGAGGTGCGGGCCGCCTACGAGAGCTTCGTAGGCTCGGGCGGCGCGCTCGTCCCGGCCGGGGTGGACCCGGTGGTGGCCGCGTCGTGGCGGCGGTCCCTGCGCAGCGGCGTGGACCCTGACGGGCTCGGGGCGGACGGCAGCCTCCCCAGCCGTTCCCTGGAGGAGTACCGAGGCCACCACCCGCTGGCGGCGGCCATGCCGCTCGTCCGGGACCTCGTGGGCGGGCTGACCGACGACGGCCTCGTGCTCGCGGTGTCCGACGACGCCGGCCGGCTCCTCTGGGTCGAGGGCAGCGGAAGCACGCGCCGCGCCGCCGACCGCGTGGGCTTCGTCGAGGGTGCTGTGTGGCGCGAGGAACGCGTGGGTACCAACGCCCCCGGCACCGCGCTGGCGACCCGCCGCCCGGTCCAGGTGGTCGGCGCCGAGCACTTCGCGCGGCCCGTCCAGGACCTCTGCTGCACGGCCGCGCCGGTGCACGATCCCGCCACCGGCGACGTCCTCGGCGTGCTCGACCTCACCGGAGGCCAGGCGGCGGCCTCACCCGTGGCCCTCTCGCTCGTCCGAGCGACGGTCGCGAGCGTCGAGCGCGAGCTCGCGGCCCTGTCCACGTCGGCCGGTACGGTCACCGACGACGGGGCGCCGACGCTGCGGGTCCTGGGCAGGCCCGCGCTGCGCGGCAGGGCCCTGTCGCTGCGGCACGCCGAGATCCTGCTCCTCCTCACCGAGCACCCCCGCGGCCTCGGTGCCGAGGAGCTCGCCGTGCTGCTCCACCCGGGCGACCTCTCGCTCGTCGCGGTACGGGCCGAGATGTCGCGCCTCCGCCGGGTCGGCGAGGCAGCCCTGGGCAGGCCGCTGCTCGCCGGGTCCCGGCCGTACCGGCTCGCGGGGCGGCTGGTCAGCGATGTCGACCGGGTCCGTGACCGGCTCTCCCACGGCGACGTCCGCGGGGCGCTCGGTGCCTACCCGGAGCCGCTGCTCCGGCGGTCGGCTGCGCCCGGCGTGGAAGGGCTGCGGGCGGAGCTCGCCGCGGAGGTGCGGGCAGCGGTGCTCGCCACGGACGACGTCGAGCCGCTGCTCGCGTGGGTGGGCCGGGACGAGGGGACCGACGACCACGCCGCCTGGACACGCCTGGCCCGGCTCGCCGAGCCAGGCACGCCCCTGGCCGCGCGGGCCGGGGCGCACCTGGCGATCCTGGACGAGACGCTCGCCTGACGCCTCGTCCTCAGCCGATCCGGCCGTAGTCCCCGACCAGCTCCACGAACTCCGCCCGGAGCCCGTAGGGGTCCTCGCCCAGAGCCCCGGAGGCCCGCTCCTCGACAGCGTCCAGGCTGGCCTCCGCCTTGTGCTCGGAGTCGATGGCGATCAGGCCGAACTCCACCACGGCCGAGGCGAACGCGAAGTCGTCGGACGGCCGCGTGGTGAACGCGTCGTCCGTCACCGGGACCACCACCTCGGCGCTCTCCGCAGCGCCCGGCTCCTTGTACCGGAGGTGGACCGTCAGGAAGTCGGTGCTCGTGCCCGCCTGCGTGTCCTGGTAGTCGAGCCCGTCGTCGGACACCGTCACGCTGTCCGCGGGGACCAGCTCGTAGAACGCGGTGACCGAGTGCCCCGCCCCCACGTCTCCCGCGTCCTTGAGGTCGTTCTCGAAGTCCTCGTTCTCCAGGCGACGGTTGTCGTACCCGATGAGGCGGTACCTGGCCACGGTGGCCGGGTTGAGCTCCACCTGGAGCTTGAGGTCCTGCGCCACCACGAACATCGTCGAGCCGAACTCGTCGACCAGGACCTTCCGCGCCTCGTCCAGCGTGTCGATGTAGGCGTAGTTGCCGTTCCCGTTGTCGGCGATCGCCTCCATCAGGTTGTCCTTCAGGTTGTCCATCCCGAAGCCGAGGACCGAGACGTACACCCCCGACTCACGCTTCTCCTCGATCAGCTCCGTGAGCTGCTCCGGCGAGGAGGGCCCCACGTTGAAGTCGCCGTCCGTGGCGAGGATGACACGGTTGTTGCCACCCTCGACGAAGTTCTTCTCGGCGAGCTCGTACGCCGTCTCGATGCCGTCGGCGCCGCCCGTGGAGCCGCCCGCCTCCAGGTCGCGCAGGTGCTCCACGAGCTCGTCGTGCTCCGACCCGGGGACCGAGTCCGCGACCACCTGCTCCGAGCCCGCGTAGGTCACGATCGACACCACGTCGTCCTCGTCGAGCTGCTCCACGAGCAGCGCGAACGACTCCGCCAGGAGGGGCAGCTTGTCGGGCTCGTCCATCGAGCCGGACACGTCGAGCAGGAAGACGATGTTGTTGCCCTCCGTCGTCGGCACCGCCTCGCTGGCCTGGACGCCCACCATGGCGAGCTGGTGGGCGGGGTTCCACGGCGCCGGTGCCACCTGCGTGGTCACCGTGAACGGGTGGTCGTCGTCCTCGTCCGGGGCCGGGTAGTCGTAGTCGAAGTAGTTGACGAGCTCCTCGATGCGCACGCCCTCGGGCGCCACGCCCTGGTTCACCTGGCGGCGCAGGTTGCTGTACGACGCGGTGTCGACGTCGGACGAGAACGTCGACAGCGGGCTCGTGGAGACGTCCTTGAACGGGGTCTCGGGCGAGTCGTCGTACTCCTCCTGCGACTCCGTGGGCACGTCGCGCCAGCCGTCGTCGTGGAGGGGCGCCGGAGCGCCGGAAGCGACGTCCTCGGCCACCGCCCCGCTCTCGGACTCGCCCGAGCCGCCCCCCGAGCAGGCGGCCAGCCCGAGCACGAGCCCGAGGGCCGTCGTCGCTCCGAGCAGGGTCGTCCCGCTCAGCGGACCCCTGGTCCGGTGGGGTGCTGCAGTCATCGCGGTACCTCTTCTCCGGTCGTCGTGCGCCTCAGTCTGGGTGCGGGCCGCCGGGTGCGACAGCACGCCGCGGTCACGCTCCTGTCTCCCTTGTGTCACGTCGGGCCGCGTGTTTGCGCACGTCAACCGGCCGTGACCGACCTGCAACCCTTCTGCAACCCTCGCGTGCCTACCGTGCGTGCAACCCCGGGCGCGACGGTGCGCCCGGGTGAGAGACCGGCGTCGGGCAACCGGCCCCGGACGACACTGCGAGGAGGCAGACCATGACCGTCTACGCAGCCCCCGGCACCGCCGGGGCCATCGCGACCTACCGGGAGCGGTACGACCACTGGATCGGCGGCGAGTACGTCGCGCCCGCGAACGGCCGCTACTTCGAGAACCCCAGCCCGGTCACCGGGCGCACCTTCACCGAGGTGGCTCGCGGCGACGCCGACGACATCGAGCGCGCCCTCGACGCCGCCCACGGGGCCGCGCCCGCCTGGGGCCGGACCAGCGCCACCGAGCGTGCCCAGGTGCTCAACCGGATCGCCGACCGCATGGAGGAGCACCTCGAGGAGCTCGCGGTCGCCGAGACCTGGGAGAACGGCAAGCCCGTGCGCGAGACCCTCGCCGCCGACCTGCCCCTCGCCATCGACCACTTCCGCTACTTCGCGGGAGCGATCCGCGCGCAGGAGGGGTCGATCAGCGAGATCGACGAGGACACCATCGCCTACCACTTCCACGAGCCGCTCGGCGTCGTGGGGCAGATCATCCCCTGGAACTTCCCCATCCTCATGGCCGTGTGGAAGCTGGCGCCGGCGCTCGCGGCCGGCAACGCCGTGGTGCTCAAGCCCGCGGAGCAGACGCCGGCGTCGATCCTCTACCTCATGGACCTCGTGGGGGACCTGCTGCCTCCGGGCGTCGTCAACATCGTCAACGGGTTCGGGGTCGAGGCCGGCAAGCCGCTCGCGTCGTCCTCGCGCATCCGCAAGATCGCCTTCACGGGGGAGACCACGACCGGGCGCCTGATCATGCAGTACGCGTCGCAGAACATCATCCCCGTGACGCTCGAGCTGGGCGGCAAGTCGCCGAACATCTTCTTCTCGGACGTGGCTGCCGAGCGCGACGACTTCTACGACAAGGCGCTCGAGGGGTTCACGATGTTCGCCCTCAACCAGGGCGAGGTGTGCACCTGCCCGTCGCGGGCGCTCATCCAGTCGGACATCTACGAGCAGTTCGTGTCCGACGCCGTCGCGCGCACCCGGGCGATCGTCCAGGGCAACCCGCTCGACACGGACACGATGATCGGCGCGCAGGCGTCGAACGACCAGCTCGAGAAGATCCTGTCGTACATCGACATCGGCAGGGCCGAGGGCGCCAAGGTGCTCACCGGAGGCACCCGGGCCGAGCTCGACGGCGACCTCGCGGGCGGCTACTACGTGACACCCACCATCTTCGAGGGCAAGAACGCCATGCGGATCTTCCAGGAGGAGATCTTCGGGCCCGTGGTCGCCGTCACCGAGTTCAGCGACTTCGACGACGCGATGAAGGTCGCCAACGACACCCTGTACGGGCTGGGCGCGGGAGTCTGGACCCGCAGCGGGCAGCAGGCCTACCGGGCCGGGCGCACGATCGAGGCCGGGCGCGTCTGGACCAACTGCTACCACGCGTACCCCGCCGCGGCGGCGTTCGGCGGCTACAAGGGCTCGGGCGTAGGGCGGGAGAACCACAAGATGATGCTCGACCACTACCAGCAGACCAAGAACCTCCTGGTCTCGTACTCGGCCCAGAAGCTGGGCTTCTTCTGATGGGTGCGGCCGCGGGCCCGGGCGCCGTGCCCGACGGCGGGCCTCCGCCCGCCCGGGTGGCCGTGACCGACGCCGCGGCCGCGCTCCTGGCCCGGCTGCGGGAGCAGCACGGCGAGCTGATGTTCCACCAGTCGGGCGGGTGCTGCGACGGGTCGTCGCCGATGTGCTACCCCGCGGGCGAGCTCGTCACCGGAGACGCGGACGTGCACCTCGGCGACCTGGACCTGCCCGGGTTCACCGTGCCGGTGTGGATGAGCCGGGCGCAGTTCGAGTACTGGAAGCACACGCACCTCACCATCGACGTCGTGCCCGGCCGGGGCGCCGGGTTCAGCGTCGAGGCGCCGGAGGGCGTGCGGTTCCTGATCCGGTCGCGGCTGCTCACCGACGAGGAGTGGGCCGCGCTGCGGACGTGAGGGCTGCGGACGTGAGGGCGGCGGCCCGGCCGGAGCACCGGCCGGGCCGTTCCGTGCCCCCCAGCGGACGGCTCCCGGTCAGTACCGGGGGAGCCGCAGGAGGTCGTCCGTCTCCCGGCCGCCGTCGATCGCGGCGATGTACCGGGCGCCCGTGGGAGTGATCCTCGCGGCGACGTCCTTCTGGTTGTGGTTGCGCTCGTTGAACGTCCGGAACGGCGTGCCCTTCCGGATCGCCTTGTGGACCGCGTCGATCGACTCCGACCTCAGTGGTCCCGTCGTGATGGCCGAGTACCTGACCTCGACCACGTGCTCGTTGTCCGTCCCAGGCTCGGCGACACGGACATAACGAATGAACGGCATGCCTGTACCCCTTCTCCCTCTGCGCCCCCGCACCCGGAGAGAGGGCGGGGGCAGCGAACCCGGACGTGGGGAGCGGGTGAAATCGGGCAATTCATCCAGGAGTGCGGCGACGGCTCAGCGCTGCGGCTTCTCCGTCACCCACAGGCGGATGACGCCTTCGGCGACCACGACGCCGTCGGCCCGGCGTGCCGTCACGCGCACCGGCAGGTCGGGGTCGTCCCCGGTCCACTGCTCGGGACCGGTCTCCGCCGTGCAGGTGATGTCGGACGTCGACTTGGCCGTGTAGGCCACGTCCATGCCCTTGGGGATCCATCGCTTGTGCGCCGGCACCGTCGCCTCGGCGAGCACGCCCATCGCAGCCTCCAGGCCGTTGCACACCGCGATGGCGTGCACCGTGCCGAGGTGGTTGTGCACGGACCAGCGCTTCGGCACGACGACCTCGGCGTAGTTGGGGCGGATCTCGACGTACCGCGCGTGGATGGTACGGAAGTACGGCGCCTTCAGCCCGAACGCGATGCCGAAGACCCGCTTGCCGAGCGGCTTGTCCTTCAGCTTCTGCCAGAGTGCATACACCTGCGTGGTCATGGCGTGACCCTAGCCGACGGCGGAACGGGCCTCCTCGACCCGGTCCAGCCACTCGTCGACGAGGGCCTCGAAGAGGGCCGGCTGCTCGATCTGCAGGTTGTGGCCCGCCCGGTCCAGCACGGCGAACGTGGCGCGCGGGTACTGCTCCAGGATCTGCCAGGCGTCCCGGTAGCCGGTCGAGGAGTCCTGTCGCCCGAGGAGGAAGACGGTGGGCCCCGCGTAGGGGCGCGGCTCCATGGGAAACGTCCCCGCCCATGCGGCGCGCACGCGCTGGGTGGCGACCGGGTCGGCGGCGGTCAGGCCCGGGACCACCTCGTCGAGCGTCCGCCGCCAGGTGGCGGGCGTCTGGACCACCCCGACGTCGTCCGCGTCGAGCATCTCCTCGCCGACCAGGGCGAGCAGCTCCGGGTCGCGCACCAGGACGCGGTGCCCGGGCACGTCCCGCTCTGCGCGCTCCGCGACGATCATGGGGCACAGGAGCGCCAGCCCTTCGACGCGCTCCGGGTCCGCGGCCGCGAGGCCCCGTGCGAGGTAGCCGCCGTAGGACTCGCCGACCACCACGTACCGGCCCGGCACCAGGGCGTCGATCGCCGCCCGGACGACGGCGAAGACGTCGTCGGTGCTCGTCAGGTCTGCCGGAGCGGGGGTTGCGCCCATGCCCGGCAGGTCGAGGTAGAGGCGGCGCCATCCCGGCCGCCGGGCGAGCACAGGCTCGAACGGGCCGGTCATGATGTGGTGGTCCACGGGGAAGCCGTGCAGGAACACCGCGGTGGGCGCGCCCGCCGCCGCTCCGTGCTCAACATAGTGGACGGTGGCCCCGCCTGCCTCGATGAACATGCGTCGAAACCTAGCCGGAGCCACCCACACGGCCGTCAGTGCACCGAGAAGCCACCGTCCACCGCGATCGACTGTCCTGTCACGTAGGCCGACGCGCGGCTCGCGAGGAACACGGCGGCGCCGGCGAAGTCGTCCGGCTCGCCGTTGCGGCCGATGAGGGTGCGCGCCGCGAGCCGGGCGACCTGCTCCGGGTCCGAGGCGAGCCGCGCGTTCATCCGCGTGAGCACGAAGCCCGGGACGAGGGCGTTCGCCGTGACGCCCTGCGCCGACCACGCCTCCGCCTGAGACCGTGTCAGCGCCTCCAGCCCGCCCTTCGACATCCCGTAGACGCCGCTCGTGACGAACGCCCGGTGCGCCTGCTGCGAGCTGACGTTGATGATCCGGCCGAACCCGCGCCCTGCCATCCCGGGCCCGAACCGGCGGCCCAGGGCGAACGGGGCCACGAGGTTCACGGCGAGGGTCTCGTCGAGCACCTCGTCCGTGGTCTCGCCCAGCGGAGGGCGCAGGTTCACGCCGGCGGCGTTGACCAGGACGTCCGGCTCACCGAAGGAGGCGACGGCGCCGTCGGCCGCCCGCTCCACGCCGTCGGGAGCCCCCAGGTCTGCCGCGACCCAGGCGCCGCCGCTCTCCGCGGCGACCGCGCGGAGCCGCTCCTCGTCGCGCCCCACCACGACCACGCGGGCGCCCGCCCGGGCGAGCGCGAGGGCGATGGACCGGCCGATGCCGGAGCTTCCGCCGGTCACCACGGCCGAGAGGCCGTCGAGGGAGAAGAGGCCACTCAGGTAGGAGGTAGTCACCGGTAGAGCATGGCGGAGACGGGGGCCTTCCCGGGCGCTACCGTCGAGTCATGGACGAGCCCGGCCTCGAGAACCCGTACACCTTCGCCGGGCCGATCGACACCGCACGGCTGAGACTGCGGCCGATGCGCGAGTCCGACGTCGACTCCGTGCATGCCTACCAGTCGCGCGAGGACGTCTGCCGGTATCTCCTCTTCGCACCGCGCGACCGCGGCCGCGTGGCCGAGCTGGTCGCGGACTACGCGGCGCACGACCGGCTGGAGCGCACCGGTGACTACCTGCAGATCGCGGTGGAGCGACGGTCCGACGGCGCGTTCCTGGGTGACGTCTACTTCCAGCTCAAGAGCGTCCCGAACCGGACGGGGGAGATCGGGTGGACGTTCCACCCCGACCATCACGGGAACGGCTACGCCACCGAGGCGGCGCGGGCGGTGCTGGAGCTCGCGTTCGGGACGCTCGGGCTGCATCGCGTCGTCGCGGAGCTCGATCCGCGCAACGGTGCCTCGGCCGCGATGTGCCGGCGGCTGGGGCTGCGCCAGGAGGCGCTCTTCGTCCGGGACCTCTGGTTCAAGGGCGACTGGGCCGACACGGGCGTGTACGCCGTCCTCGCCGAGGAGTTCGCCTCCCTCCCACCCCAGGCCTGACGCCGACGCAAGAACCCCTTGCGGTTGACGCTGCGTCAACTCGTACCGTGGACGACATGGACTGGTCCATCCAGGAGATCGCGCGGCTCACCGGCACCACCAGCAGGACGCTGCGCCACTACGACGCCGTCGGCCTGCTCCCGCCCACGCGGGTGGGATCCGGCGGGCTGCGGTACTACGACCGGGACGCGCTCGTCCGGCTGCAGCGGATCCTGCTGCTCCGCGAGCTCGGTCTCGGGCTGAGCGCGATCGCCGACGTGCTGCACGCGCAGACCGACGAGAAGCAGGCGCTCACCGCGCACCGCGACTGGCTGCGCGCGGAGCAGGAGCGGCTCGGCCGGCAGATCGCGTCGGTCGAGCGGACCATCACCGCACTGGACGAGGAGGAGGACATCATGGCTGCCGACATGCTCGACGGCTTCGACCACACGCAGTACAAGGAGGAGGTGGAGCAGCGCTGGGGGCGCGAGGCGTACGCCTCGGGCGACGCCTGGTGGCGGCGGCTGGGGAAGGAGGGGCAGCAGGAGTGGCTCGAGCGGACCAAGGCGCTCAGTGCCGAGTGGGCCGCTGCGGCCGAGGCCCGGCTGGACCCGGCGAGCGACCAGGCGCAGGCCATCGCCGCGAAGCACGCCGCGTGGCTCGGGGGGATCCCCGGCACCCCGGGTGCCGAGGTCGCGCGGCCCACGCGCGAGTACCTCCTCGGACTGGCCGACCTGTACGTGGACGACCCTCGCTTCGGCGCCAACTACGGCGGCGTGGAAGGGGCGCGGTTCGTCCGCGACACGCTGCGGGTCTACGTCGAGCGCACCTACTGACCCACCAGGCGCCCGCTCGCGATCACGGCACCCAGTCGTCCGGCGCGAGCGGGCGCACACCTGTCTCCGTGGCGAGGAAGAACCCGCAGACCCGCAGGTCGTGTGCGCCGGCCTGGTGCCGCAGGGCGCAGAGCCAGGCCCGGTCGCTCTCGGAGACGGTCTCGGGCCCGGGGCGCTCGAGCACGAAGAGGAGGCTGTCGGCCTGCCGTTCCCGCAGCACCTCCTCCCACATCCGTCCCATGGTCACGAGCAGGACGTCCGAGGGCTCGACGGGCAGCTCGTCGATGGGGACGAGGAACGGCAGCGGCGTGCGCGCGTGGAGCATCACGAACCACAGGGTGCGGTCCCGCGGGTCGGCACCCTGGTGCAGGAACTCGGCCAGCGCGAGGAGAGCATGGTCGTCGGCCAGCGGCTCGCCGGGGTGGATCGGGCTCGTATCAGTCATGTGTCCAGCATGACCGCCCTTGGTATTTCTTGCTCTCAGTTGTCCACAGGTTCGGACAGCAGGCGTTCCACGTCGTCGTGCCCGAAGAACCGTGCCCAGCCCGACGGCGGCAGCCCCCACTCCGGGTCGGTCGTACCGCGGTCGGCGCCGTGCGCGAGGAGGAGCCGCACGGCGTCGTCGGCCCCCGCCGCAGCGGCGTAGTGCAGGGCCGACGGCGAGCCGTGCGAGGGGTCGTGGCCGTGCTCGACCAGCAGCCGCAGCACCTCCCAGTGCTGGAGCCCGGCGACCTCCCGCACGAGCGAGGGGCGTCCTGCGGCGCCGTGGGCCAGCAGGCGGGCCACGTCGTCGGCCCGACCGGCGAGGGCCGCCCCGACCAGGGGGTCCTCCCGGTCTCGGTAGGCCCGGTAGAGATCGCGCAAGAGGCAGATCTCGGCCCCGTGGGCCATCACCTCGCGGTTGATGTGCACCACGAGGGCCGCGATCGTGTCGTCCGCGAACGGCCCGCCCACGGGCCCGATCGGCCGGAGCATCGCCTCGTCGTCGAGCGCCGCGACCCCCTCCTGCCACTCCGTGTACCCCTGCTGGAGCATCGCGAGGGCACCCGACGCGGTGAGCGGCAAGGGCTCGGGCCAGTGCCGGTCGTCGTACATGTCGGCGTCCGGTGGCGCCTCCGTCGGCCCGAAGCATGCGCGCGCCCGCTTGCCGAGCACGTCACGGCCTACGTGGGCGGCCCGCCAGGCGATCGTCGTGACCGGCGGCAGGGGTGGTTCGACAGCCACGTGCTCCAGCGCCGGACGGCCGTCCGGGCCGGGGCGCAGGCTCCACGAGCCGTCGACCGGCTCCCACAGGTACTCCTCGTCGGTGAGCCCCTGGAGCCGCGGCCACAGGTGTGCCTCCCAGTAGTAGTCGAGCTGCCCGGCCAGGATCTCGCGCCATGTCGTCGTCGCCATCGACCCACACTACGAGGAGCCACCGACACTCCCCGGAGACACTGCCCGAGAGGTGACCAAGCACCACATTGACGTAGCCTCAGTACATGTCGGACGAACTCCCCGGGAGATCCCCGGAGCCCGCCCTGACCTGCTGGTTCGCAGGTCTGACCACGCTCGATGTACTCCACCGTGCCGCCAGGCGCCCGGGGCCCAACGAGAAGATCACCGCGCTCCGGCAGGACGTCGCCGCCGGCGGGCCCGCCGCGAACGCGGCGGTGACCGCCGCCGCGCTGGGGACCCGGGCCGTGCTCATCAGCGCGCTCGGGACAGGCCCGGTGGGCGGGGTCGCCCGCGTCGACCTCGAGGCCCACGGGGTGGAGGTGCTCGACACCGCACCCGAGCCCACGTTCCTCCTCGCCGTCTCGGCGGTGCTCGTCGACGACAGCACCGGCGACCGCTCGGTGGTGTCGCCCGACGGAGCCCTCGTCAAGGCGTGCGGGGGCGAGCCTGAGCCCACACCGGACCAGCTCTCCGCCCTGCCCCACCCCGACGTCGTCCTCCTCGACGGCCACCATCCGGCGCTCGCCCGCGCCGTCCTCGCCTTCGTCGACGGGCTGGTGCCCCGCCCGCGCGTG
The DNA here is from genome assembly GCF_057158775.1 of Antribacter sp. NEAU-D49. Classification (NCBI taxonomy): domain Bacteria; kingdom Bacillati; phylum Actinomycetota; class Actinomycetes; order Micrococcales; family Promicromonosporaceae; genus Antribacter; species Antribacter sp. NEAU-D49. The sequence continues at coordinate 208,680 of NZ_JBXTSN010000002.1, forward strand.
ATCCTCGACGCCGGCCGCTGGCGGCCCGTCTTCGCGGAGCTGCTCCCCGCGGCGGACGTCGCTGCCTGCTCGGCCGACTTCGCCGTCCCGCCGCACGTCCCCGTCACGCTGCCCGGCGGCAGCACGCGCCCCCGCACGGGAGCCGCCGGTGCCGGGGGAACCGCGGGAACGGCTCGAGGTGCGGTGCGGGCGCAGGCGGCTCCGGCGTCTCGCGGCCCTCGCGCCCTGGTCGTGACGCACGGCCCGGACCCGGTGGAGTGGTGGGACGGGGACCGCGCCCACGGCGCGGAGCCGGTCGCGGCCGTCGAGGTGCGGGACACCCTCGGGGCGGGCGACGCGTTCCACGGGGCGCTCACCGTCGCGATCGCCCGTGGTGACGACCTCGCCACCGCCTGCCGTTTCGCGTCTGCCGTGGCCTCGACCCGCGTGGTCCACGTGGGACCGCGGTCCTGGCTCGACCACCTCGCCGCCGGTACGGTCGCGCCGTGACGCCCGTGCAGCCACTGACCACCGAACAGCTCGTCGAGCGTGCCGCTGCCCTCGCCGTCCCCGGGGAGCGCCGGGTCCTCGGCCTGACCGGTCCGCCGGGGGCCGGCAAGTCGACGCTCGCGCTGGCCCTGGCGTCGGCGCTGGGCCCGCAGCGTGCGGTGGTCGCCGGCATGGACGGGTTCCACCTGTCCAACGCGGTGCTGGAGAGCCACGGCAGCCGCGGGCGCAAGGGCGCGATCGACACGTTCGACGACGTGGGCTACGCGGCCCTGCTCGCCCGGCTCGCGGACGCCCAGCCGGACGACCCGCCCGTCTACGCGCCCGACTTCCGGCGCGAGATCGAGGAGGCGGTCGCCGCGGGGATCGAGGTGGGCGCGGACGTTCCCCTCGTGATCACGGAGGGCAACTACCTGCTGGCGACGACAGGCGCCTGGCCGGCTGCCCGCGCCCACCTCGCCGAGGTCTGGTTCCTCGACGTTCCCGAGGGGCTCCGCCTGGAGCGGCTGGTCGCACGGCACCACGCCTTCGGCAAGCCCTTGCCGCAGGCGCGCGAGTGGGCCCACGGCTCCGACCAGCGCAACGCCGACCTCGTCATGGCCACCCGCGACGCCGCCGACCTCGTCGTCGCCTGGACCGGCTGACCTCACCCGATCTCGAGGCAGGCCACCCGCCACACCCCCCGGTGCGCCTCCAGCCGGACAGCGGCCGCACGCACCCGCCCCGCGTCCTGGAGGATGACCGTCGCCTCGGCCGCGGTGCCGCCCTCCACCAGGTCGAGCCGCACCCTCCGGACGGTCGCGGGGTGCGCGGCCGGCCCCGGCGGCAGGACCTTGCGCATGAGCCGGCCGCGCTCCAGGAGCTGGTCGAAGACCTGGGGCGTCACCCAGCGCGCGAGCTGGGCGGCCGGCCGGTCGCCGCGGAGCACCTCGACTGCCGCCCGGACCACCCGGCACACAAGCTGGGTCGGGTCGGGGAGGGTAGGGGGCTCCTCGGGCGTGGGACGTCCCTCGAGGGACCTCAGCACCGCCGCCGCCTCGCGGAGGTCGGCTCGTTGTGCCCCGCCGAGCTGCACCTTCCGCACCCGCTGCCCGACGCCGGTCGCTCGCCCCGGCTGCACCGCCTCGCCCCTGCGCGGGGTGGCGCGCGGGGCCGGGCCCGGGGCGGCGCGCGGCGGGACCGCCGCGCGCGCGGCGGAGCCGTCGGACGCCTGCGCCGGACGGGAACCGGAGGGGTGCCGGACGGTCGTCGAGCCGGGGACCGGCCGGGTCCGGAGCAGCCCGGCCGGTGTCGTGCTGGGAGGTGCCGTGGCGGGAGGTGGGGTGGAGGTGAGAGGCATGGCGGCGTCGGCGGTCGTGGTCATGACGGCTCCGGGGAGTGGGGGTGCAGGCGGGGATGCGGGCAGCGGAGCGGCGGCCGGGCGGTCAGCCCTGCGGGACGCGCAGGACGGCGCCGGGCCGGATGAGGTCCGGGTCGGGCCCGATCACCGGCGCGTTCTGCGCGTGCCAGGCGGCGACGGCGCGGACCACCTCGGCCGGGGTCGGTTCGCCGCCGAGGCTGCCCGCCGCGAGGTCCCAGAGGGTGTCGCCCGGTGCCACCACGACGGCTTCCGGACGGCCGCCACCCGCGGGGAGGCTGCGGTCGGTCAGCTCCGCGCGGAGGTCGTCCGGGGGCTCGGGCGCCGCGCGCCAGCCCAGGTCCACCACGGTCGCCGGCTCCACGGCGACCACTGCGTCGCCGGCGGCCGGCGCGCCGCCGTCGGGCACCGGTGCGGGGAGTGCGAGCGCCCCGGGGGCGGCGAGCACGAGCCCCACCCCCGTCCCCGTCGCGGCCTGGGCCAGGCGGCGCACGACCGTCGGCGCGTGCCGAGCCACCCACCGCTCGCCCGCGGCCCAGCGCCGCCCGGTGCCTGCCGCCAGGAGGCACCCCAGCGCGACCGCGGCGTGTGCCGCGACCCATCCGGCGAGGCCCGCCCCGAGGAGGACGACCACCAGCTCGACGAGTCCCGTCACGATCGTCACGGACGACTCGGAGGCCCCCTGCAGCGCCGCGAGGAGCTCCGGCGCCGACCGGCCCGCCCGTACGCCGAGCAGCCCGGCCGCAGGCGCTAGCCCGACGACGAGTCCGGTCAGGAGCGTGATCTGGCGGGTTGCTGCTGGACGGGCGCCCTCGAGCACGGTCATGTGGTTCCCCCTGGCTGAGTATCGGTGCGTGCGGCAATCAAACGTATGATGCGGTTTGATGATTGCTGATGCGAGATATTCAAACCCGACGGCACGGCGGTGTCGACAGGAGGGCGGGATGCCTGTGGATAGTGAAAGGTGGGGTCATGACGCTTTCCGGCCCCCTCCCGCGTGATCCCCACGCCGGCTCGACGACCCGGTGGGAGGCCCTCTTCGGTGATCTGGAGGCGCAGGCGGCGGCCCAGGAGGCCGCCGAGGCGGACGCGCTCGTCTCCGAGCTGACCAGGGCCGAGCACGCCACGATCACGGTCGCGGACAGGTTCCGCGCCGGCATCGGGTCCGCGGTCGTCGTCGAGCTGCTCGACGGGGAGCCGGTCCGCGGCACCGTGCGAGAGGCGGCCGACGAGTGGGTACTCCTCCAGGGTGACGCCCCGGGCGGGCCCACGGAGCACCTCGTCCCGCTGCGCGCCGTCGCCGGCGTGAGCGGGCTCGGCAGGCACGCGGTGCCCGGGTCGCGCCGGGACGGCGCGGGGCTGGGGCCCGTGCTGCGTGCGCTGCAGCGGGGGCGGGCGCCGGTGCTGGTCCGGACGACGGGCGGCCGGGTCGCCGGCCGCATCGGGCGGGTGGGCCGCGACCATCTCGACGTCGACGACCTGACCCGGCCGGGCGCCGGCCGGCTGATCCCGTTCAGCGCCCTCCTGTGCGTGAGCGAGGCACCCTGAGAGCCCCCTCCACCGGGCGCTGCCCGGTGCGCGACGAGGGCCGTGCGCCGTCCTGCGACGGTGCACGGCCCTCGGTCGTCCGGTCTCAGCTGTCGAGCGGCGCCGGGTCCTTGATGCGCTCGCGGCTCTTCGCGTACATCCGCTCGATGTACGCCTCGAGCTCCTTGGCCTCGATGCGCCACACCTTCTTGGGGCCCACCTGGATCGCGGGCAGGTCGCCGGTGCGGACCAGGGCATAACCCTGGGCCATCGAGATGTTCAGTGTCTCCACCACGTCGGCCAGAGAGAGGAATCGCCTTTCCATGGCTTCAGTGTGGCACGAGGGGGTGACATAGGGCGGTTATCCACAGGAAGAGTTCATCTGGTGCCGGATCGGTGGCGTTCGCGCATGATGGGTGCGACATCCGCCGATCCTCAGGAGCCACCCATGACTTTTGCGCCCACCGCGTCAGCGGCTCCCGGCCAGCCGGTGGGCTCCGGCGGCCGCTCCCCGGCCACGCCCGGGGCGCTGCCCGAGCCGATGGCGCCGCGCCTGCGGCGCCCGTCCTGGCGGGACCCGCGGCTCACGGTGGGGGTGGTGATCGTCGCGCTCTCCGTAGCCCTGGGTTCGTGGGCCGTCTCCTCTGCAGGACACACCGTACCCGTGTACGTCGCAGCGGGCGCGCTCACCGCGGGGGAGCCGGTCGAGCCGGGCTCCCTCCGCACCGTCGACGTCCGCCTCGCGTCCGACCTGGACCGCTACCTGCGCGCGGACCGTCCGCTGCCCGAGGGCCTCGTCGTCGTCCGTACGGTCCTGGAGGGCGAGCTCGTACCCCGGTCGGCGCTCGGTGACGCGGCCGAGGTCGACCTGAGGTCCGTCACGGTCCCCGTCACGTCGGGACTCTCGGAACGCATCCGCCCGGGCGCCGTGGTGGACCTGTGGTTCGTTCCCGCAGCACCCGTGACCGAGGGCGCCGTACGTCCAGAACCCCGGCTTCTGGCAGGTCAGGTCGTCGTGGAGCAGGTTGACACGCCGGAGGGCGCCCTCGTCGTCGCCGGCGCGTCCACGCTGCACGCTCTCGTCCCGGCCGACGTCCTGCCCGCCGTGCTCACGGCCCTCGCCGACGCGGGGACGGCCGGCTCGGGCGGCGGGACCCTCGCGGTAGTCCCTGCGGCGGGGACCGGCGCATGACCGACGCTCGCGTCGTGACGGTGCTCTGCGCCGTCCGCGGACCCGAGGAGGCGGCCGTCGTCACCGCGCTCGGCGCGCCCGGCGGCGGAGTCACGGTGACGCGCCGCTGCGCCGACCTCGCCGAGCTGCTCGCCGCCGCGGAGGCGGGCGCCGGGCGGGTGGCGGTGGTCTCCGCGGACGTGCCCGGCCTGGACCGTGAGGCAGTGGGGCGCCTGCACCGCTCGGGTGCCCGGGTAGTCGCCCTCGACCAGCCCGCGGCCCCCGCGGGGTGGCTCGGGTCGCTCGGCGTGGACGCCGTGGTGGCCGCCGGCCCTGCCGACCCCGAGAGCCTGCTGGCGGCCGTGCGCGCCGAATCCCCGTGGGCGCGCGACGCCCCGGCGGAGGGGCCCGTCCTGCCCGGCGCCGGGTCCCCGCCCGGGAGCCTGGTCGCGGTCTGGGGACCCGCCGGGTCGCCCGGGCGCACCACCGTCGCGATCGAGCTCGCCGCGGCCCTCGCCCGGGTGGGGCCGGAGCTCCCGGGTCAGCGGCGCCCCGGCGCGTTCCTCCGCGGGACCGCGCCAGGAGCGCGCGGGCCGCGCCCTCCCGGCGAGCCGGTGCTGCTCGTGGACGCCGACACGTACGCCGCCTCGGTCGCGACCCGGCTCGGCCTGCTCGACGACGTGCCGGGGCTGGCGGCCGCCGCCCGGGCAGCCGGGCAGGGCGTCCTCGACCTCGCCGTCCTTGCCCGGCACAGCCCTGTGGTGCTGCCCGGCCTACGGGTCCTGACGGGCATCACGCGCGCCTCGCGCTGGCCGGAGCTTCCGTCGAGCTCCCTCGAGGTCGTCTGGGAGCGGGCCCGCGGGCTCGCGGCCTGGACCGTCGTGGACTGCGGCCCGATCCTGGAGGCCGACGAGCTCCTCATGTACGACACGCACGCACCCCAGCGGAACGGAGCCACCCTGAGCGCGCTGGCCGCCGCCGACATCGTGGTGGTGGTCGGCGCCGCCGACCCGGTGGGCCTCCAGCGCCTCGTCCGCGGGCTGGAAGGGCTGCGGGAGGCGGTGGTGCCGGTGGCCGGCACGCAGGTGGTCGTCGCCAACCGGGTGCGGGCGTCGGCGGCCGGGCCGCGCCCGGAGGCCGCGGTGCGCGACGCCCTGGCGCGCTACGCCGGGGTCGCCGACCTCCAGGTCATACCCGACGACCCCGCGTCGCTCGACGCGTCGCTCCTGAACGGCCAGGTGCTGGCCGAGGCGGCCCCCGCCTCGCCCGCCCGCGTCGCGCTCCTCGCCCTGGCCGACCGGGTCCGGGCGCTCGCGGGGGCCGAGGTGGCGCGTCCGGGCGCCTGACCCGGCAGACTGGGCCCATGCGCATCTACGTGCCCGCCACGCTCGACGAGCTGGACTCGGCCACCGTCACCGACTCGGCCGCCCGCTGGACCCTCACCCCGCGTGTGGCGCACGCCGTGACGCCGGCGCTCGCCGAGGCGTTCCCCGAGGAGGACGAGGAGGGGCTCGAGTACGTCGCCGCCCTGGAGGCCGCGTCCGACTCCCTCGCCCTGATCGCCGCCCGCCCGGACGTGCCCCTGCAGCGCGTGGTGGTCACCCTCGAGGTGCCCGACGACGTGCTGCGGGTCCCCGAGGCGGGCGAGGTGGACGACGACGCCGTCGCGCCCTCGGCGGTGGAGGTCACGCGGGAGGTCGCCGACGCCGCGATCCTGGCGCTGCACGTGGACGAGCCGGCGGCGGCGGGTGACGTGGCGGACGTCCTGGCGGCGGCCGACGAGGAGAACGACGCGGAGGAGGCCGGCCAGGTCGCGGCCGATTCGGAGACCGCGCTCGACGAGGCGCTGCAGCGCGTCACGGACCGCGACCTGCTCTGGTACGACTGGAGCGAGGTGCACCAGGTCCCGCGCAACTGACCTCGGGCGCCGTCAGCCGAGGTAGGTCAGCACCTCGTCGTGCAGCAGGCCGTTGGTCGCGACGGCGTTGCCGTCCCACGGGCCGGGCGTGCCGTCGAGCGAGGTGAACGTGCCGCCGGCCTCGGTGACGATCGGTACGAGGGCCGCCATGTCGTAGACCTCGAGCTCGGGCTCGGCGGCGACGTCCACCGATCCCTCGGCCACGAGCATGTACGACCAGAAGTCGCCGTAGCCGCGCGTGCGCCAGCACGCTCGCGTCAGGTCGAGGAAGCCGTCCAGCTTTCCCCGCTCCTCCCAGCCCGTGAGCGACGCGTAGCTGAACGAGGCCTCGCCGAGCTTGCTCACGCCGGAGACCGACATGCGCGACGCCGCGTGGAGCGACTTGCCGGTCCAGGCGCCGGAGCCCTTGGCGGCCCACCAGCGCTTGCCGAGAGCGGGCGCGCTGACGAGCCCCATCACGACCTCGTCGCCGTCGGCCAGGGCGATGAGGGTGGCCCAGACGGGGACCCCCCGGACGAAGTTCTTGGTCCCGTCGATCGGGTCCACGATCCAGCGGCGCGCCCCCGAGCCGGCCGACCCGTACTCCTCGCCGACGATCGCGTCGCGCGTCCGTGCCCGGGCCAGCTGCCCGCGGATGAACTGCTCGGCGGCGCGGTCCGCGTCGCTCACGGGGGAGTCGTCCGGCTTGGTCTCCACGTGGAGGTCGAGCGCCTTGAAGCGCGCCATGGTCAGGGAGTCGACCTGGTCGGCGATCACGTGCGCGAGGCGCAGGTCGTCGTCATAGCTGATCTTCGTCACGGCGGGCACGGGCCACACGGTAGCGGGACAGGACGCTCCCCGGGCGCAGGACAGGGCCGTGCGGGCGGTTTATCTGGTTCATCCCAAAGGTTCATCCACGCGCGGTGCACAGGGCCCGACGAACCCCTCGCGCAGAGTCGTCCGGTGTTAGTACACTAGTTCGAGTACCGAGGAGGCTCCATGTCGCACGCCGCTGTCATCCCGATGCTCACCTACGCCCACGGCGCCACCGCGATGGACTGGCTCATCGAGGCGTTCGGCTTCGTCGAGGCCGTCCGTCTGCTGGACGCCGACGGCCGCCTCTCCCACGGCGAGCTCCGCGCCGGTGACGGCCGGCTCATGCTGGCCGAGCTCGCGTCCTACGAAGGTCCCACGGCGCACCGGGGGCACTGCCCGGCGTCCGACGTGTGGCTGTCCACGCCCTGGGTGATCGACGGCGTGCTCGTCGAGGTCCCGGACGTCGACGCCCACCGGGAGCGCGCCCGGGCGGCGGGAGCGGGCCTCCTGTCAGGGATCGAGGACTCGCCGCACGGCCGGCTCTACCGCGCCGAGGACGTGGAGGGTCACCGCTGGATGTTCGTGCAGGCTGCGGCCTGACCGCGCATACTGGGCACTCCGGGCGAAGCGAGGGTAGGTCATGGGCGCGAAGACGGCGATGCTGGTGTACGCGGACGGTGGTGTCGCCGACGCGCTCGGCTCGGCTGCCGGCTATGCGGACGAGGAGAGCGCGGCCGAGCTGCTGACCCTGCTCCACCCCGCTCACCTTATCCGGCCCGACGGCGAGGAGCCGTGGGAGCTCGGCGACGCGGTGTTCCCGCCGGAGGGCCGCGCCTGCGCCCTCTCGGCGCCGACGGTCGACGTGCTCTGTGACCAGGCCCTCATGATCGACCGGCCCTCGCAGCTCCCCGAGCACCTGGTCGCGGCGAGCGCGGGCCGGCGCCTGGTCCTGCACGCCATGCACAGCGTCGTCGACTGGCTCGCCTTCGCCGTCTGGGAGGACGGGACCCTGGTGCGCTCGCTCAGCCTGGCGCCCGACGGCGGGGTCCTGGAGGACCTGGGGGAGCGGCTGCCGTTCGAGGAGCCGTTCTGGGCGGGGGAGCACCCGGTGACGCCCTGGTCCGAGGACGACGAGCCGTACCCCCTTCCGTTCCACCCCCTCGCGCTCGGCGAGCGCGCGCTCCTCGAGTTCTTCGGCTTCTCGCTCGAGGGACCGGACGAGGAGCATGCCGTGGACCCGTGGGAGGTCCAGCTGTTCGGCTTCGAGGTGGCCTGACCGGCTCAGGCGTCCGAACCGGTGCGCGACGCGAGCAGGCGCCGGAACGACCCGAGCCGGGCCTGCCGCACGCGCCGGGAGTCGTCGTCGGGGGACCCCTCGACCCACGTGTCGAGGGCGCAGTCCGGGGCGTCGTCGAGGTGCGTGCAGCCGCGGGGGCACTGCTCTGCGACCTCGTCGAGGTCCTCGAACGCCCGCAGGAGGTGCGCCACCTCCACGTGGGCGAGCCCGAACGACCGGACGCCCGGGGTGTCGATGACCCAGCCGTCGTGCGCCTCCGCCCCGGGGGCGACGGGCAGCGGCAGCGCCACGGCCGACGTCGAGGTGTGGCGGCCCCGGCCGGTCACGTCGTTGACCACGCCGATCGCGCGGCGCGCCTCGGGCACCAGGGCGTTGATGAGCGTGGACTTGCCCACGCCGGAGTGGCCCACGAGCACGGAGGTGCGCCCGCGGAGCAGGCCGCGGACCTCCTCGACGGAGGCCGGTGACAGGTTGACCCGATCGCCGAGCGCCGCCCCGTCGTCGGGCAGCCGCTCGGTCACCACGACCTGGACACCGAGGGGCTCGTACAGGTCGCGCAGCGCGTCGGGGGAGGCGAGGTCCGCCTTGGTGAGGCAGAGCAGCACGTCCATCCCGGCGTCGTACGCGGCGACGACGCAGCGGTCGATCATGCCGGTACGCGGCTCGGGCTGGGCGAGGGCCGTGACGATCACCAGCTGGTGCGCGTTGGCGACGACGATCCGCTCGTAGGGGTCGGTGTCGTCGGCGGTGCGCCGCAGCGTCGACGTGCGCTCCTGGATCCGGACGATGCGCCCGAGGGAGCCCTCCTCGCCCGAGACGTCGCCCACGACGTCCACGCGGTCCCCGACGACGACCCGCGTGCGGCCCAGCTCGCGCGCCTTCATGGCGAGCGCCGCGTGGTCGCCGACGAGGAGCGTGTACCGCCCCCGGTCCACGCCGGTGACCATGCCGGTGACGGCGTCGGCGTGCTCCGGCCGCTGCTTGGTGCGCGGGCGGGAGCCGTGCTTCGAGGGACGGGACCGGAAGTCGGACTCGTCGCGTGCTCGTGCCATCAGCGGACCGTCACGCGGCGGGACCGGTCGCGGCCAGCATGCCGAGCCACATCCCGGTGAAGCCGGGCAGCGTCTTGGCGGTCGTGTCGACGTCCTCGACCCGCAGGCCTGCCACGCGGAGGCCGAGCAGGGCCGCGGAGGTGGCCATGCGGTGGTCCGCATAGGTGCGGAAGAGGTCGCCGTGCAGCGGCCGGGGCGTGATGACCAGCCCGTCCCGCGTCTCCTCGCACTGCCCGCCGAGGCGCGTGATCTCACGGGCCAGGGCCGACAGCCGGTCGGTCTCGTGGCCCCGGAGGTGCGCGATCCCGCGCAGCCGGGTGGGGGAGTCGGCCAGGGCCGCGAGGGCCGCGAAGGTGGGGGCGAGCTCGCCGCCCGCGCGGAGGTCGACGTCGATCCCGTGGATCTCGCCGGTTCCGGTCACGGAGAGCACGTCGCCGTCGAGCGAGGCCGTGCCGCCCATCCGGGTGAGCAGGTCGGGCACCATGGCCCCCGGCTGGGTGGTGGACGCGGGCCAGCCCGGGACGCGCACCGTGCCGCCGGCCACCAGGGCGGCGGCGAGGAACGGGGCGGCGTTCGACAGGTCGGGCTCGACCCGGGCGGTGCTCGCCCGTACCGGTCCGGGCGCGACCTGCCAGATGCCGTCCCGGCTGTCGTCGACGGCGACGCCCGCCGCGCGCAGGGTGTCCACGGTCATCTCGATGTGCGGCAGGCTCGGCAGCGTGGTGCCGACGTGCCGGAGGGTGAGGCCCTGGTCGAACCGCGCGGCGGCGAGCAGCAGCCCGGAGACGAACTGCGAGGACTGCGACGCGTCGACGTCCACGGAGCCGCCGCGCACGTGGCCGCGCCCCACGACCGTGAAGGGCAGGTGGCCGGGGACGGCGTCGCCGCTCTCGTCGTGGACCGGTACGTCGAGCGCGTTCAGGGCCGCCAGCACCGGGCGCATGGGGCGCACCCGGGCGGCGGGGTCGCCGTCGAACCGCACGGGTCCGTCGGCGAGGGCCGCGACGGGCGGCAGGAAGCGCATGACGGTGCCGGCCAGGCCGCAGTCCACCGCGGTGTCGCCGCGGAGCGGGCCGGGGGTGATGTGCAGGGTGCTCGGCAGGTCGCCCGCCTCGATGCCGGCGCCGAGCGCGCGCAGGGCGTCCGTCATGAGATCGGTGTCGCGGCTGCGCAGCGCGCCGTGCAGCACGCCCGGACCGTCGGCCAGGGCGGCCAGCACGAGGAGGCGGTTGGTGAGGGACTTGCTGCCGGGTACCTCGACGACGGCGTCCAGCGGGCCACCCGCGAGAGGGGCTTCCCAGGCAGGGGCGGTGGTCGTCGGCGCGTCCGTCATGTGCCGAGGTTATCGCGACCGGCTGGTCAGTCCCCCTTCAGGGCGCCCTTGACCGCCTTCTGGGCGTCCTTGGCGGTACGGGCCGCCGCGCGGGTGGCGCGGGCGTTCGCCACCCGCCACGACACCCCCGGCCGGCCTTCGAGGTCGGCACCCGTGATGAGGGCGGCCCCGATGGCCCCGAGGTTCCGGACGAATCGCTCCGTGCGGGCCGACCGCTCGTGCTTGGGGGCGGTGAACGGCTGGTTCACGACGGCCAGCGGCACGGTGAGCAGGGCGAGAGCCACGGCAGACACCCGTGGCGCCTTGCCGAGCCCCAGCAGGAGGCCGAAGAAGGCGGTCGCGGCGCCGTGCACGCGCACGGCGGCGACGACCTGCTTCTCGCTGAGCGGCGGACCGCCGAGCGCCTGCGTCACGAGGTCGGACCCCTCCCGCGCGGCGCGCACGTGCTCGTGGGGGTTCCGCGCGGCCTGGACCCCGTCGTAGACGTACCAGGAGGCCAGCATCGGCCTCGCCATGTGTCGCAGCAGCATGTCCCCCACCCTGGCAGAGGTCGGCGCCGATCGCAGCCCTTCCGTGCCAGCCTCGGGAATGTCGCGCGGCGCGTCGCCGTTCTACGGGGCGTGATGCCAGCTCTCCAGACCGCCGGCGCACCGGTCACCACCGGTGTCGCGACACCCGCGGTGCCCCTGTTCTCCGTGCCGGACCCCTTCCCGGAGTCCCGCAAGAGCCACGTCACACCGGACGCGCGGGACGCGGCCTGGCCCACCCGGCTAGGCTCGACGGCGATGACCGAGAACCCGGTGGACCCTGAGCCCACGGACGACGAGGACACGGACCGTTCCCCCACGGGGGAGGACGCCGCGGCCCGCGGCGCGCGCTTCGAGCGTGACGCGCTGCAGTACCTGGACCAGCTCTACTCGGCGGCGCTGCGCATGACGCGCAACCCGGCCGACGCCGAGGACCTCGTGCAGGAGACGTTCGCGAAGGCGTTCGCCGCGTTCCACCAGTACCGCCCGGGGACCAACCTCAAGGCGTGGCTGTACCGGATCCTCACGAACACGTTCATCAACAGCTACCGCAAGAAGCAGCGCGAGCCGCAGCAGTCCCAGGCCGAGGAGATCGAGGACTGGCAGATCGCGCGGGCGGCGTCGCACACGTCGCAGGGCCTGCGCTCGGCCGAGGCCGAGGCGCTCGACCGCCTGCCGGACTCCGACGTGAAGCGCGCCCTCGCCGAGCTCCCGGAGGACCGCCGCATGGTGGTCTATTACGCGGACGTCGAGGGCTTCCCTTACAAGGAGATCGCGGAGATCATGGGCACACCGATCGGGACGGTGATGTCCCGCCTTCACCGCGGGCGTCGGCAGCTGCGCGAGCTGCTCGCCGACTACGCGACCGAACGAGGACTTGTGGCGACCAAGGCGCCCGGAGGTGGGCAGTGAACGAGCAGGAGCGCGACGGCGAGACCCAGGCCGTCGCACCGATACCGCACGACACGGCAGGCAGCTCGGAGTGCGAGCACGCGCTGGGCCACCTGTACGAGTACCTGGACTCGGAGATGACGCCCGACGACGAGCTGCGGATGCGGGCCCACGTGGCGCACTGCTCGCCGTGCCTCGCGGAGCTGAGCGTCGAGGAGCTGGTGAAGCAGCTCGTCAAGCGCTCCTGCCACGAACGGGCGCCCGAGACGCTGCGGCTGCGGATCCGCGAGCAGCTCACGGGGATGACCGCCACCTGATGGCATGACGAAGGGCCGGAACCTCTGGGTTCCGGCCCTTTCGCGTACGCGAGCGGTGCGGCCTGGTGGCCGACCGGCTCAGGCGTTGGGACGACGACCGTGGTTGGCGGCGTTGCCCTTGCGGCTACGGCGCTTGCGACCGCGCTTGCTCATAGGTGTCTCCTGACAGGTGACCGGATGTATTCGTCCTATGGTCCCACAGGGTCACCCCTGGGACCGAACCTGGGGGTTGTCAGCCGGCAGGACGCGATATAACGTGTCACTCGGAACGCGATATATCGCGATCGGAGCGGCGGGTCGCGCCGCGGAGGAGGAGCAGCCATGCCGAGCGAGACCTGGACCGTCGACGGACCGCAGACCCTCGAGCTCGAGGGCGTCACCGAGCTCGCCGCGCACGTGGTCGCGGGCAGGCTGGACGTCGTGGCACACGACGAGCCCGTCGTCCGCATCGAGGTGCACCACCTCGACGGGCGCCCGCTCAACTTCCGTCGCGAGGGCGGCCGGCTCACCTTCGGTCACGAGACCCTGACGGGCTGGCAGTCGTTCCTCGCGAAGTTCCGCGACTTCGCCGGGCGTGCCTCGGCGGACGTCCACGTCGCCGTCCCACGGGACACCATGGTGCGGATCGGGACCATCTCCGGCGAGGGTCTGCTGGCAGGCACCGCGGGCGGCGGCAAGGCCTCCACCGTCTCGGGCTCCCTGATCGTCACGCGCACCAGCGGGCCGCTCAAGGTCTCGACGGTGTCGGGTGACATCACGGTGCGCGACCACACCGGGAACCTGACCATCGGCACGGTCTCCGGTGAGGTCGCGTTCAGCGGCTCGGCGGACGAGGTCTCGTCCTCCTCGGTGTCGGGCGGGGTCACGCTCGACCTCACCACCCAGCCGCGGCGGATCAAGGCGAGCACCGTGTCGGGCGACCTCGTGGTGCGGGTGCCCGACGCGGGGGCGGTCGACGTCAGCGTCTCCGGCATCGGCGGCCGTGTCACGGTCGGCGGGTACCAGGTGAGCGGCGGCGGGCCTGCCCGCTCCACCAGCCCTACGCAGACGCAGCTGAAGGTCTCGTCCGTCAGCGGCGACGTCACGGTCCTCGACGGCGACCGCGTCGAGGACGTCGCAGTCTGATGCCCCCCGTCTTCGCCCACGGCGAGCTGCGCCTGTACCTCCTGGCGCTCCTCGTCGCGGGTCCGCGCCACGGGTACGAGCTGATGACCGAGCTCGCCGAGCGCTTCGGCGGCACCTACCGGCCCAGCGCCGGCACCATCTACCCCCGGCTCGCGCGGCTCGAGGAGGAGGGGCTCGTCCTCCGCTCCGACACCGGACGGAGGACCACCTATGAGCTCACGCCCGCGGGCCGGGCCGAGGTCGCCGCCCGCTGGGACGAGGTGCGCCGCCTGGAGAACAGCGTGGCCGAGACGGTCCGTGCCCGCGCCGACGCCCTCCGGGCGGACATCCGGTCCACCATGAACGGGTTGCGCGCCGAGCTCGCCGCGGCGGCCCAGGAAGCGCGCGCCCGGCCCCGGCCGGGCCCCGACGTGCCGCCCGACCCCGCCCGTGCCGGCTCCTACGCCCTGCGCCAGGAGGCCGAGCTGCTCGTCCGCCGGTTCCGCGACGACCTCCTGACCGACCTTCGGGAGGCCGACGTCGCCGGCGCCGTGTCGGCCCTCACCCTCGAGACCCTGCGGACCGTGCTGGGATCCGCACGTGCCGCAGTCCGCGCCACGCTGCCCGCGACGCGTGGTGGCACCAGAATGTCCCCAGACCAGAACCCCACGAACGGAGCATCCTGATGAGCACCGAGTCCTGGAGCGTCGCCGCCCCGCAGACCATCGAGGTCACGGACGTACGCACCCTCACCGTCCGCCTCACGAACGGCCGCGCGGAGGTGGTGGCCGACCCCAACCGGACCTCCGGCGCCCTCGTCGAGGTCCTCGACGTGTCGTCCCGCCCGCTCCAGGTGCTCGCCGAGCACGGCAGCCTGCGCATCGCCTACGACTTCCCCGGGGTCGAGGGCTTCGTGGACCGCTTCCGCGGGCTCAAGGACCAGGACACGGCGAGCGTCCGCGTGACCGTGCCGGTCACGTCGACGGTGGACGTGGCCGGCGTGGGCGCCGAGGTCGTCGTGACCGGCGCACAGGGCCGCACGCAGGCGCGCACCGTCAGCGGTGCCCTCAGCGTCCTGGGGACCACCGGCACGCTCGCGGTGAAGTCCGCGTCGGGTGCGATCACGGTGAGCGAGCACTCCGGCGACGTCACCGTCGCCACCATCTCGGGCGCGGTGTCCGTCTCGGGTGCCCTCGGCCGGGTCACGGTGAACGGCGCGTCCGGCGCGGTCGACGTGACCGCTCAGGGCACCACGCCGCTCGTGACCGCCAAGACGGTGTCGGGCGCCATCGGCGTGCACCTCGACGCCGGCTCGAACGTCAACGTCCGCGCGCGGAGCGTCACCGGCAAGGTGATGATCGACGGCGTCCCGGCCGCCTCCAGCGCCCAGCGCACCGTGGTCGTGGACCACGCGGAGCCGGGTGCCGCCGCCTACGTGTCGACCAGCACGGTGTCGGGCGCGGCGTCGGTCACCCGCGGCTGATCCATCGTTGTGGGTATGGCTGTGGTGTGAATCCCCGCCGGAATTCACACCACAGCCATACCCACAGCGCTACTGGGCGAGGCGTTCCACCGTCCAGAAGAGGCCCGTCGCCGCGATGGCCGCCGTCACCAGGCCCGTCGTCCACCCCGCTGCCGCCGGCGACCGCCGCCGCAGCAGCGCCAGCAACGGGAACACCACCGCGATGATCCCCAGCTGCACGGCCTCGATCCCCACGTTGAACGACAGCAGCGACCAGAGCAGGTCCCACGACCAGCGCTCGTCGATGCCCAGCGCCCCCGCGAAGCCCAGCCCGTGCAGCAGCCCGAACGCGAACACCACGGCGAGCCGGACGCGCGGGGCGGCGGGGCCGCCGTCGGGCACGGTTTCCGCGTAGCGGCGCCCGCGCCACCGCCGGACTCCCGGCCACAGGTTCGCGCCCGCCACGACGGCGATCGACAGCGCGATGAGCGGCTCCACCACCGCCCCCGGGACCTGGACCACCCCCAGCGCGGCCAGCAGGAACGTGACGCTGTGCGCTGCGGTGAAGGCCGTGGCGGTCCACACCACCTCCCGCAGCGTCCGGGCGCCGATGAGGAGCGCCAGCAGGAACAGGACGTGGTCGAGCCCGAGGTAGAGGTGCTCGGCTCCCAGCAGGAAGAACTCCCACAGCTGCTTCAGCAGCCGGTTCTCGCCGGTCACGAGCTCGGGGTCGGCGGCCGTCAGGGCGGTGGAACCGTGCTCGCCGTCGAGGGTGTACGCCACTATGGTGCGCGTCGAGTGGACAAAGCTCTCCGCGTCCGGGAACAGCGTGGACCGCACGGCGTGCGAGCCCTCCGGCTCGCCCTCGCACGCGAACCCGACCGGCAGGTGGGCGTACGCGACCTCGCCGCGCTCCACGACGGTCGCCTCGCCCACGGTCGCTGCGCACGGCTCGCCGCGGTACGTGACGCCGAACCGGCCGGTGACGTACTCGGCCACGGCGTCGGCGTGCTCGTCGAGCTGCCGCTGCTGCTCCGCGCGGCCCGTCGCCTCGTACGCCTCGGCGGTCAGCCACGCCGACTTCATCAGCAGGTCGTACTCGAGGTCGAGGGCGACCTCGACGTCGGCCCCCGAGCCGGGACGTACCTCGGCGAAGGCCGTGGTGGTCACGTCGTGCGCAGCGGCCGGCTGCCCGACGACGGCGGTGCCCACCACCGCGCCGAGCGTCACCAGGGCGGTGGTCAGGAGGGCGCGGAGGCCACGGCGAGCGGGACGGGTCAGGTTCGGAGCGGGCACCGCGTCAGGTAACACGGTGCCGGACCGGGCGATCAAGCCACGACCGCCCGGTCCGCGCACTGTTCATCGGATGTTCCGCCGCCTGTTGCCCCGGGCGAGGAGAATCAGCCCTCGTCGTGGGGCAGGCCGAGCCAGGCGTGCCAGCCGGTGTGCAGCACGAGCCACGCCATGAGGCCGTAGCCCGCCTGACCCGGGTAGGTGCTGCCGTTCTGTGCCAGGTCCGCCAGCCACTGCTCGTGCGAGGCGAGCGGCGTGAACGTGTCGACGTACGGGACGCGCCGCCGGCTCGCCACGTCCGCGAAGGCGTCGGACAGCTCCAGGATGCGGTCGCCGTCCTCCGGCCGGCCCGGCGGCGGACCCACGACGAACGCGGGGATCCGGTGCGAGTCGGCCACGTCGAGGATGTTGGCGAGGTTGAGGCGCGACCGGGCCACCGACAGGTTGGAGGCTACGTCGTGCCTGCCCAGAGCCACGACGAGGCGGTTCTCCACCTCGCCCTCCGGGCCGAAGCGGGAAGCGGTCTCGCCCTCCCAGCGGGCGCTGAGCTGCGTGGTGGTCTCGCCCGGGATCGCGAGCGAGAACACCATGGACGGCCGGTCGAAGTGCGTGCGCGCCACGACGCGGCCGGTCCAGCCGAGCGCACGGGCGTCGCCCACGCCCACTGCCAGCTCGTCACCGACGACGCAGATGCGCACCTCGCGTTCCTGCACGGACCTCTCCTTGCCTCGCTCGGCCGCCTGTACCCGACACCGGGGACGGCCGGTCCCATTCTCAGGTACTGGGGAGCGACGACCTGGGATTTCGTGACGCGCGCCGCGGTGCGCGAGGACACGCTACCGGAGCGGGAGTTACCGCACCGTGATGCCCCATCGCACCTCGTGGGTGTCTCCGGGCGCGAGGCGGACCAGCCGGTCGCCGCTGACGAACGCGTCGGCGGCGCAGCTCATGGGCTCCACAGCCATGCCCATGCGCCGGTAGTCCGGGTCGATGTGGTTGCCGGAGCAGATCTGCCACACGTCCATGGAGCCGTCCATCCACACGGCGACGGTGCGGCCGTCCGGCCCGGTGAGCGTGCCCCACGAGAGGCCGTCGGCATCGCGGACCGGGTCCACGTAGGCGTCGTCCAGGTCGAGCCCCGCGGCGGTGCGCGGCTCACGGAGGTCGAAGTCGCCCGCGGCCGGCTCGGTACCGGTGGGCAGGAGGCGGTCGTCGGTGGTGACGCGCGTCACGGCGCCGAGCTGCACGGTGCACTCGTCGAGCGGGGCACCGCCCGTGGAGAGCCACGGGTGGAAGCCGGCGCCGTAGGGCGCGGTGCCCGAGCCGACGTTCGTGGTGGACAGGCGGATCTCGAGCCCGGCGTCGGACAGGGAGTAGCGGATCCGGGAGACGATCTGGAACGGGTAGCCGGGACGCGCGGGCAGCGCGAGCTCGAGCTCCACGAAGGAGCCCTCGTGCGCCACGACGCTCCACCGCTCCCAGGCCGCGAGGCCGTGCAGGGCGGTGTTGCGGCCCACCTCGGTGATGGGCAGCTGGAGCTGCTCGCCGTCCACCTCGTAGGCGCCGTCGCGCAGGCGGTTGGGCCACGGGATCAGGACCGCGCCGTTGTAGACGGGGTTGATCTGGTCCACCGAGAAGGGGACGACGGCGTGCCGGCCGTCCACGACGTACTCGCGGAGGGTGGCGCCCACCTCGGTCACGGTGGCGCGGTGGGCGCCGTGCGCGATGCGGTACTGGTCGCCCGACGGGTGCGGTGCGCTCTCCACGTCCAGGAGAGCGGGGTCTGCGGTAATCACACTCACACCGTAACGGGTAAGCCCTTTCGCCAGGCGCCACGTAGCGTAGGACAGCAGACTGGCCTGGACGTCCGGCCCTGTGCCGGGCCCCCGCGGGCGCCCTGCCCGCACCACAGCATGGAGGAACGATGGAAAAGCAGGTACTCGGACGGACCGGCCGGCTGGTGCCGGTCGTGGGCCTGGGAACCTGGCAGCTCGGCGCGGACTGGGGCGAGGTCAGCGAGGCTGACGCGCACGCCGTCCTGGACGCGGCGCTGGAGTCCGGCGTGACCTTCTTCGACACGGCGGACGTCTACGGTGACGGCCGCAGCGAACAGGTGATCGGCGCCTTTCTCACGAGCCACCCCGACGCCGGGATCACGGTCGCCACGAAGATGGGCCGCCGCCTGCCGCAGAAGCCGGAGAACTACGTCCTGAAGAACTTCCGCGAGTGGACCGACCGGTCCCGCCGGAACCTCGGGACCGAGCGCCTCGACCTGGTCCAGCTCCACTGCCCGCCCACGGCGGTCTACTCGGACGACGAGGTCTTCGACGCGCTCGACACGCTGGTCGAGGAAGGCGCGATCGCCCACTACGGCGTCAGCGTCGAGAAGGTCGAGGAGGCGCTGACGGCGATCGCCCGCCCGAACGTGGCGAGCGTGCAGATCATCCTCAACGCCTTCCGCCTCAAGCCGCTGGAAGAGGTGCTGCCGGCAGCGTCGGCGGCCGGCGTGGGCATCATCGCGCGCGTGCCGCTGGCCTCGGGCCTGCTCTCCGGCCGCTACACCCGCGAGACCACGTTCGCGAAGGACGACCACCGCACCTACAACCGCGACGGCAGCGCGTTCGACGTGGGGGAGACGTTCTCGGGCGTGCCCTACGAGGTGGGCGTCGAGGCGGCGGCGCGGTTCACGGAGCTCACCGAGGCGACCTTCGGCGGGGAGCTCACCCCCGCCCAGGCCGCGATCGCCTGGGTCTGGCAGCAGCCGGGCGTGTCGACCGTCATCCCCGGGGCGCGCAACCCCGAGCAGGCGCGGGCGAACGCCGCGGCGGGGAACGCGGGGACCCTCGGCCCGCTGTTCACCTCGGGCGTGCGGGAGATCTACGACGAGCTGATCGCCAAGCACGTGCACGACAAGTGGTGAGGTAGCCACCCTCCGGTACGACGACGCCGTGGTCACCTTCCGTCGGGAAGGTGACCACGGCGTCGTCGTACAGCCCTACGAGCGTGCGGCGAACGCCTGCTCGATCAGCGTGGCCTGCTGCGCCTGGTGGCGCTTGGCGGTGCCGGCCGCCGTGGAGGCCGACGCCGGGCGCGAGACGACCTTCACGTACGGCACGTCCATCGGCAGCGACATGTGCACGAAGGACCAGGCGCCCTGGTTCTGCGGCTCGTCCTGGACCCAGCGGATCTCCGCGTTCGGGTACTTGGCGATCTCGGCGCGGATCTGCTCCTCCGGGAACGGGTAGAGCTGCTCCAGGCGGACGATCGCCACGCCCGCGTCGCCGCGCTTGGCACGCTCGGCGATCAGGTCGTAGTACACCCGGCCGGTGCAGATCAGCACACGGTCCACCGACGCCGCGTTCGCGGTGGTGTCGGGGAGCACGGGCTCGAACGTGCCCGTGGTGAAGTCCTCCACCGCCGAGGCCGCGGCCTTGAGGCGGAGCAGCTGCTTGGGCGTGAACACCACCAGCGGACGGCGCGGGCGCTGGTACGCCTGGCGGCGCAGCAGGTGGAAGTACGACGCCGGCGTGGACGGCTGCGCCACCGTCATGTTGTTCTCGGCGCAGAGCTGGAGGAAGCGCTCGATGCGGGCGGACGAGTGGTCCGGCCCCTGGCCCTCGTAGCCGTGCGGCAGCAGCATGACGACGGACGAGGACTGCGCCCACTTCTGCTCCGCCGACGAGATGAACTCGTCGATGACCGTCTGGGCGCCGTTGACGAAGTCGCCGAACTGCGCCTCCCACAGCACGAGGGCGTCGGGACGCTCCACCGAGTAGCCGTACTCGAAGCCGAGGGCCGCGTACTCCGACAGCGAGGAGTCGTACACCCAGAACTTGGCCTGCTCGTCGGACAGGTACAGCAGCGGCGTCCACTCGGCGCCGGTCTCCCGGTCGTGGAGCACCGCGTGCCGCTGCACGAACGTGCCGCGGCGGGAGTCCTGGCCGGCGAGGCGCACCGGGGTGCCCTCCATGAGCAGGGAACCGAAGGCCACCAGCTCGCCGAAGCCCCAGTCGATGCCGCCCTCGGTGGACATGACCTGACGCCGCTCGAGCATCTGGGCCAGCTTGGGGTGGATCGTGAAGCCCTCCGGCGGGGAGGTGTGGACCTGGCCCACCCGCTGCAGCACGGCGGGGGAGACGGCCGTCTGCCAGCCCACCATGGTGCCGGCGTCCTCCAGCTGGGACTCCGGACGCTCCAGGCCCTTGATGTGCTCCGTCTGGGGCGCCGGGGTGAAGCCGGCCTTGGTCTCCGTGAAGACGCGCTCGAGCTGCTGCTGGTAGTCCGCCAGGGCGTGCTCGGCCTCCTCCACGGTGATGTCGCCGCGGGAGACGAGGTTCTCCGTGTACAGGGTCCGCACCGAGCGCTTGGCCTCGATGAGGTTGTACATGAGGGGCTGCGTCATCGAGGGGTCGTCGCCCTCGTTGTGGCCGCGGCGGCGGTAGCAGATCATGTCGACGATCACGTCGCGGCCGAACTGCTCGCGGTAGTCGAACGCCAGCTCGGCGACGCGCGCGCACGCCTCCGGGTCGTCGCCGTTCACGTGGAAGACCGGGATCTGGTAGCCCTTGGCCACGTCCGTCGCGTACGTCGTGGAGCGCGACGACATGGGGCCGGTGGTGAAGCCGACCTGGTTGTTGATGATGACGTGGATGGTGCCGCCGGTGCGGTACCCGCGCAGCTGTGACAGGTTCAGCACCTCGGGGACCACGCCCTGGCCGGCGAAGGCCGCGTCGCCGTGGACCAGGATCGGCAGCACGGAGAAGCCGTCGTTGCCCAGGTCGATGCGGTCCTGCTTGGCGCGGACGATGCCCTCGAGCACCGGGTCCACCGCCTCGAGGTGCGACGGGTTGGCCGCGAGGTAGACGCGTGTGGTGGCGCCGGTCTCGGCGGTGAACACGCCCTCGGTGCCGAGGTGGTACTTCACGTCGCCCGAGCCCTGGACGCTCTTCGGGTCCAGCTGGCCCTCGAACTCCTTGAAGATCTGGGCGTAGCTCTTGCCGGCGATGTTGGCCAGCACGTTGAGGCGGCCGCGGTGGGCCATGCCGATGCCGACCTCGTCGAGCCCGCCCTCGGCGGCCTTCGAGAGGATGGTGTCGAGCAGCGGGATGAGCGACTCGCCACCTTCGAGCGAGAAGCGCTTCTGGCCCACGAACTTGGTCTGGAGGAACGTCTCGAACGCCTCGGCGGAGTTCAGGCGGCGCAGGATGCGCAGCTGGTCCTCGCGGGGCGTGCGGGCGTAGCCGGACTCGAGGCGCTCCTGGAGCCAGGTGCGCTGGGCCGGGTCGGCGATGTGCATGTACTCGAAGCCGATGGTGCGGCAGTACGAGTCGCGCAGCAGGCCGAGGACGTCGCGCAGGGTGGACTTCGGCTTGCCGCCGAAGCCGCCGGTCGGGAACGTCCGGTCCAGGTCCCAGAGCGTGAGGCCGTGGTTCTGGATGTCGAGGTCGTGGTGCTTGCGCTGGCGGTAGGCCAGGGGGTCCGTGTCGGCCATGAGGTGGCCGCGCGAGCGGTACGACTGGATGATCTCGGCGATCTTGGCGGGCTTGGCCGCCTCGACGTCGGCGTCCACCGTGTTGTCGCGTACCCAGCGGACCGGCTCGTACGGCACGCGCAGGGCGGCGAACACCCGGTCGTAGAAGCCGTCGAGGCCGAGCAGCTTGCCCGAGAGGATCTTGAGGAACTCGCCCGACTGCGCGCCCTGGATGATGCGGTGGTCGTAGGTCGACGTGATCGTCAGGACCTTCGACACGCCCATGCGGGCCAGCTGCTCCTCGGACACACCCGCGAACTCGGCGGGGAAGTCCATGGCGCCGACGCCGATGATGGTGCCCTGGCCCTGCATGAGCCGCGGCACGGAGTGGACGGTGCCGATGCCGCCGGGGTTGGTGAGCGAGATCGTGGTGCCCTGGAAGTCCTCGACGGTCAGCTTGCCGCCGCGGGCCTTGCGGACCAGCTCCTCGTAGGCCGCCCAGAACTGGGCGAAGTCGAGCTCGTCGGCCTTCTTGATGCTCGGCACGAGCAGCTGGCGCGAGCCGTCCGGCTTGGCCAGGTCGATCGCCAG
Organism: Antribacter sp. NEAU-D49; assembly: GCF_057158775.1. Classification (NCBI taxonomy): domain Bacteria; kingdom Bacillati; phylum Actinomycetota; class Actinomycetes; order Micrococcales; family Promicromonosporaceae; genus Antribacter; species Antribacter sp. NEAU-D49. Next base: position 231,271 of record NZ_JBXTSN010000002.1, read on the forward strand.
GCCGAAGCCGACGTGAGCGGGCTGGACGATGCCCGGCTTGCCGTCCACCACCTGGTAGTGCGCGTTCATGACCGGCATGTCGGCGAGCGACTCGACCAGCGCGTACCCGATGAGGTGCGTGAAGGAGATCTTGCCGCCGCGGCCGCGCTTGAGGTGGTTGTTGATGACGATGCGGTTGTCCACCATGAGCTTGGCGGGGACAGCACGCACCGAGGTGGCGGTCGGGACCTCGAGGGAGGCCTCCATGTTGGTCACGACGCGCGCGGCAGGGCCGCGCAGCTTCTCCACCGCGTCGACGGCGTCGTCGTGCTGCGGCTTGCGCTTCGCGGTGGCCACGTCGGCGTAGTCGGCGGTGGCGGGCTGCGCCGTCGCGACGACGATCTTGCTCAGCGCGGCGTTCACCGTCGGGTCGGCCGGCAGGACCTGCTCACGCGGGCGCTGGGCCTCCTCGGCGGCGGCGGTGCCGGGAGAGGGCTTGGCGGCCGACGCCGGAGCCGGGGCGGGTGCACCGTCCTGGGCGGGCGCGGGCGCGCCACCGGCAGGAGCCGGAGGGGCCGGTCGTGCGCTGCCGTCGCCCCCCGGGGTGTAGTTCTCGAAGAACTCCCACCACGCGGGATCGACCGCGTTCTTGTCCTTCAGATACTGCTCGTAGAGCTCGTCCACGAGCCATTCGTTGGCTCCGAACGACGAGCTCGACACGCTGATCGACTCTGAACCAGCCTTCGGGGACACGCGCGGATCGCCCACCTTCACCACAGTGGCACTCTGCTAAGGAGTGCGGTCGTCGAATATCGTTCTCAGTGTGCTCCCGCGGCGCGGTCGCACGTTGTCCAAGCCGTTCAAGACTAGGCCCTCAGGGCCCGTGATAGGGCGTCCCGGACGAGTTCGTCTGGCGCACGGAATCGCTCATGGTGACGCTTCGTCACGATTTCTGAACGCCGGGCAAAACCCCGGCAATGCGGGGACGATATGTCCTCTGCCGCGGGTGATGGCTTGCCCGTGCCCTCCTAGCGGTCCGGCTGGCGGGTGTGATAGAGATCACGGGAACTCGTCGCGATGGTGCGACGCGGTCTCACTCGTCCGCGGTGGTCGCCACGCCCGGTGCCGGCCGCGCGTGCGCCGGGAGCGTCACCCGCATCGTGGCGCCCTGGTCGGAGTCCGCGACCTCCACATGACCACCGTGCAGGTCCACCGCCCAGCGGGCGATCGCCAGGCCGATCCCCGTGCCGCCGCTCGTGCCGACGGTGCCCGAGGCGCCGACGGGGTGGCTCGACGAGCCGCGCGTGAACCGCTCGAAGATCCGCTCGCGCTCCTCCTTGGCGATACCGGGTCCCTGGTCGCTGACCTCGATCACCACGTCGTCGCCCGACGGGTACGCGTCGAGCCGGACGACCCCGCCGTGCGGCGAGTGCCGGATCGCGTTCTGGAGCAGGTTGGTGACGACCTGGTGCAGCCGCTCGGCGTCGGCCTCCAGCGCCAGGTCGTCCGGGGTCACGTCCACCACGTAGTGGAGGTTCTTGGCCGCGTCCACCATCGCGAGCCCCTGAGCGCAGTCCTCCAGGAAGTCGCCCACCGAGACCTCCGACATGGCGAGGGCGGAGGCCCCCGCCTCGATGCGCGACAGGTCGAGCAGGTAGGAGACGAGACGGGTCAGCCGCTCGGTCTGGGCGAGCGCCTGCTCCAGGGCGGCCGGCGTGGGCTGCGACACCCCGTCCACCATGTTCTCGAGCTGGGCCTGGAGGGCGGCGATGGGAGTCCGCAGCTCGTGCGAGACGTTCGCGATCAGGTCCCGCCGGGTCTGCTCCACGGACGCCAGGTCGTCGGCCATCATGTTGAACGCCGCCGCCAGCCGACCCACCTCGTCCTGGCTCGTGGCGCGCACGCGGGTGGTGTAGTCACCCTCGGCCATGGCCTGGACCGCGGCCGTCATCTCGCGCAGCGGCGACGTCATGCCGCGCGCCAGGATCTGGGTGAGCAGCAGCGAGAGCAGGATCGCCAGCGGGAACGTGCGGCTGGGACCGAGGCTCGCCTGGAGCCCCAGCCACGTGATGAGCACGGCGAGCGTGACCGTCGCGGCCACGAGGACGCCGAGCTTGGTCTTGAGCGAGCGCAGCGGGTCGAGGGGGCGGAGGTCGCGCAGGTCTCGGCGGGGGGCCATCAGGTGGTGGCGCTCACAGGGCGGGCGGCTCGAAGGCGTAGCCCACGCCGTGGACGGTCCGGATCAGGTCCGGGCCGAGCTTGCGGCGCAGCGCCTTGATGTGGGAGTCCACGGTGCGGGTCCCGCTGGCGTCGGCCCAGTCCCAGACCTCGGCGAGCAGGCGCTCGCGCGTGAGGACGGTCTTGGGCGAGCCGGCCAGCATCACCAGCAGCTCGAACTCCGTGGGGGTGAGGTGGACCTCCTCGCCGCCCCGGTACACGCGGCGCTGCGCACGGTCGACCGTCACGTCGCCCATGATCATGGGCGGGTCGGCCGGCGTGGACGCGGCGGCCTGGGCCGCGCGGTCCACCCGCCGCAGCAGCGCCTTGATCCGCGCCACCAGCTCGCGCATGGAGAACGGCTTGGTCATGTAGTCGTCCGCGCCGACGCCGAGACCCACCAGCATGTCGGTCTCGTCGTCGCGGGCGGTGAGCATGAGGATCGGCACAGGCTGTTCCGCCTGGATGCGGCGCGTGACCTCGAGCCCGTCGATCCCGGGGAGCATCACGTCCAGCACCACCAGGTCGGGGCGGAGCCGGGCGGCCGCGTCGACGCCGGAGAGCCCGTCGCGCGCCACCTCCACGCGCCATCCCTCGGCGGAGAGCCGCTGTGCGATCGCCGTGGCGATCGTCGGCTCGTCCTCCACCACGAGGACGGTGGCCGTCTGCTGGCCTGTGCTGGCCGAGGACGGCGCGGATCCCGGGAACGGGGTGCCCGGCGACTGGGGCGTACCAGAAGACATAGGACCAATCTTGCACCTACGAGCCTGACAGGACACTGAGACCCGGCTGAAACGGCGCGAGGAAAGCGCGCCCCACGTGCTTCGCGCGGCCTCCGCCCCGCCAGGACGCTACGATCGTTGCCACCATGATCGAGCGATATTCGTGGAGCACCCTGTGATCGGCGACTGGTTGATGGTCGCGCTCGGGGTGCTCCTCACCGCAGGCACCGCTGTCTTCGTGGCCGGTGAGTTCTCCCTGGTCACCCTGGATCCCGCCGTCCTGGGCGGAGACGACGACCAGGAGGGCGACAGAGCCCGGCCCGGCGCCACCGCAGCGAGCAGGCCTGCACCGAGCAGGCGTGACGCGGCGGTCCGCGCCGGGCTGAAGAACCTCTCCACGGAGCTCAGCTCCGCCCAGGTCGGCATCACGCTGACCACCATCCTCCTCGGCTACACAGCGCAGCCGGCGCTCGACTCGCTCCTCGAGTCGGCGTTCGGCAACGTGCCTGTGTCCGGCGCAGTGGCGGGCGTGCTCGCCGGCGTGCTGGCGCTGCTGCTCGTCAACATGTTCTCGATGGTCTTCGGCGAGCTGATCCCGAAGAACTTCGCGCTCTCCGCGCCGCTCGCGACCGCCCGGCTCGTCGTCCCTCTGCAGCGTGCCTTCACCATCGGGTTCAAGCCGGTCATCGCTCTGCTGAACGGCTCCGCGAACGCGATCCTGCGCCGGGTGGGCGTCGAGCCCCGCGAGGAGCTGTCGGGCGCGCGGTCCGCCTCCGAGCTCGCGTCCCTGGTCCGGCGGTCCGCCGAGGAGGGCACGCTCGAGCGGTCCGTCGCCACGCTGCTGACCAACTCCATCGAGCTCGACGAGCTCACCGCCGTGGACGTCATGACCGACCGGATGCGGATGGTCGTCGTGCACCGCGACACCACCGCGGAGGAAGTCGTGGCGCTGGCCCGCACCACCGGCCACTCCCGGTTCCCGGTGATCGGCGAGGACCGGGACGACGTCGTCGGCCTGGTGCACCTGCGCCGTGCCGTCGGCGTGCCGCACGACCGCCGGTACGACGTCCCCGCCGCCGCCTTCATGGTCGACGCGCCGCGCGTCCCCGAGACCGTCCGCCTGGGACCCCTGCTCGTGGAGCTCCGCGGGTTCGGGCTGCAGATGGCGGTCGTGGTGGACGAGTACGGCGGCACGTCGGGCATCGTGACGCTGGAAGACGTCGTGGAGGAGCTCGTGGGCGACGTCGCCGACGAGCACGACCCCCGCCGCGCCGGCGCCGCCCGGGCCACCGACGGGTCGTGGATCGTGCCGGGCGTGCTGCGCCCGGACGAGCTGGAGGAGACCACGGGCATCGACCTTCCCGAGGACGGGGCGTACGAGACCCTCGGGGGCCTCGTGATGGCGCGCCTCGGGCGTGTGCCCGTCGTGGGCGACCTGATCGAGGTCGACCGGGTGACGCTCCGGGTCGAGGCCATGGCCGGCCGGCGGGTCGAGCGGCTGCGCGTCAAGGTGGTCGAACCCGCCCCGGACGACTCCCACCGGCCGGAGGAGGTCCGATGAGCACCTCGACCGCTCTCCTGGTCGCCCTCGCGCTGCTCGCGGGCAACGCGTTCTTCGTGGGCGCCGAGTTCGCCGTCCTGTCCGCGCGCCGGAGCGCCATCGAGCCCCTCGCGGAAGCAGGTGACCGCCGTGCCAAGACCGTGCTGTGGGCCATGGAGCACGTGTCGCTCATGCTCGCGTGCGCCCAGCTCGGCGTCACCGTCTGCTCCACCGGCCTCGGCATGGTGGCGGAGCCGGCGCTCGCGCACTTCCTCGAGGGCCCGCTGCACTCGCTCGGCGTCAGCACGGCGCTCGCGCACCCGATCGCCCTCGTCGTGGCGCTGTCCGTCGTCGTGTACCTGCACGTGGTGCTCGGCGAGATGGTGCCGAAGAACCTCGCGGTGGCGGGCCCCGAGAAGGCTGTCCTGTGGTTCGGGCCGCCGCTCGTGATGCTGGGCCGTGTGCTGCGCCCGGTGATCGGCGCGCTCAACTGGATCGCGAACCACGCGGTGCGGCTCGCGGGCGTGGAGCCCAAGGACGAGGTCGCCTCGGCGTTCACCGCCGAGGAGGTCCAGTCCATCGTGGAGCACTCCGCCGCGGAGGGGGTGCTCCACGACGAGCAGGGCCTCCTCGCGGGCGCGATCGAGTTCTCGTCCCGCACGGCGGGCGACGTGATGGTGACCGTGGACCAGCTCGTCACGGTGCCCGACGACACGACGCCGGACGAGGTCGAGCGGCTCGTCACGCGGCACGGCTTCTCCCGCTTCCCGGTCGTGGCCGGCCGTCACCCCCTCGCCGAGGGCGAGACGGGACCGGAAGGTGACCCGGACGCCGTCGGCCAGCTGGTGGGGTACCTGCACCTCAAGGACGTCCTGTACGCGACCAACGGCGACCGGCACGACCCCGTCGCGCCGTGGCGCGTGCGGGCCCTGGCCGCCGTGCGCCCCGACGACGAGGTGGAGGAGGCGCTGCGTGAGATGCAGCGGTCCGGCTCGCACCTCGCCCGGGTCGTCGGGTCCGACGGCGCGGTCCTGGGGGTCGTCTTCCTCGAGGACATCCTCGAGGAGCTCGTGGGCGAGGTCCGCGACGCCATGCAGCGTCGCCGGTTCGCCTGAGAAGCGCGGCCGGCACGACGTGGGCACGACGGCGACTTCTGTAACCGGGCGTCGTGACGCTATCGTGACCCACGCACCGCGTGACGTGGACGACACATCCAGGTCACAGGCGTACGGCATCCTCGGGCGCCGGGGTGGTTCACCGCCAGGGGGCGGGATACCACAGCCACGTCTTGGCACCTTCGCCGAGGCGTGGTTAGTGTCGGACGAGCCGCGAGGGGCCGCGGGGACAACGGACCACGGAGGGGTAGTGGAGTCAGCGGCATCCTCGGGCGAACAGCCCGCGCTCGTCTCGCGGCGCGCCCGGCGGGAGGCAGAACAGGGACCGGGTCGAAGTACCGGCCGACGGCGACCCGACAAGCCCGCGGCGAACCAGCGCACCCTCCAGCAGCGCTGGATCCCCAAGTCGGCGGTCCTCGGCACCCTCGCCGCCGCGACGATCGCCGTCCCGCTCGCTCCGCCCGCGCCGGCCAACGACACGCCTTTCGCGCTCGACCAGGGCAACGTCGGCCCGTCCACGCTCGACGTCGTCACGATGCCCGGTACCGCACCGGCCACCTCGGGCGCGGTGGCCGCAGCGCCGAAGATCGCGCGCAGCGACGTCACGGTGAGCCGCACCTCCGAGCGCAACCCCCTCCCGAACTGCGACCCGAACACGCCGGTCGAGGGGACCAACGGCCGGCTCGCCGACCACTCCCTGTGCGAGATCTGGCAGCCGGGCGACTTCCTCCGGCCCGACGCCGCCATCGCGCTGTCGTCGCTCAACGAGAACTTCCGCGCGGCGTTCGGCCGCGACCTGTGCCTCGTCGCCACCTACCGCTCGTTGTCGATGCAGTACTCCGTCAAGGCGTCCCGCGGCTCGTACGCCGCGTCACCCGGCAGCTCGATGCACGGCTGGGGCCTCGCGATCGACCTCTGCTCGCAGGAGACCGGGTCGGCCGAGGTCTACCGGTGGCTCAACGCCAACGCGCCCGCCTACGGCTGGCAGAACCCCTCCTGGGCCAAGCGCGGCGGTGTGGGCGCGTACGAGCCGTGGCACTTCGAGTTCGTGCCCGGTGTCCAGGAGAAGGGCAAGTGGTACGGCTGAGCCCTTCGGTGCTCAGGTGGTCAGGTGGGCGTTGTCGCCGAAGTCCTGGCTGAACCGCGGGCCCGTCGCCGCGAGCTCGGCGGCGAACGTCGTGGACCAGCCGCTGTACGGGTCCACCGCGAGAGACTCGTTCGAGAAGCGCCGGTCGTCGGTGATCTCCGTGACGCAGAAGTCCGGGATCTGCAGGTCCGTCACCGGGCCCGAGCGCTCGCACTCCGCGATGACGAGCGGGTGGTTGGCGCCGCCGAAGACGTCGATCGACCAGCCGTCCGCGCCCAGCCACACCGCGTAGCGGGTCTTCACGACCGGGTTGCCTCCCCGGCGCACCAGCTCGACCGCCACGAGCGGGTCCAGCTCACGCTCCGCCTCGTAGCGGGTGCCGCCCACCGACGGGCCCTTGACCGTGACGGCGGCGAAGTCGACGGCGTCCCGGAACCGGTCGAGGATGTCGGGGGCCTCCGTGGCCTTGTCCTGCCGCACGTCGACGTCGGCCACCTGGACGCGGACGCGCAGGGCGTAGCCGCCGTCGGACAGGAAGTAGGACTGGATGATCAGCGTGGGCGCGTCCCGCAGCGCGGCGGGAAGCTCCCGGACGAAGAAGCGGCGCTCGAACTCGAAGTCCTCGTAGCCCGTGTCCTGCGCCGGTGCGGGTCGGTGCTCGCTCATGACGCCCCTCAATAGTTGACGGGTGCGGATCCCCGCGAGTCTACTCGGGTGCGAAATTCCTTGCTGACGTGCGCCCGCGCCGGGCTAGCGTTCGGGGCGTCCGGCGCGTCACGAGGGAGACCATGCAGCACGACTGGCAGCAGTACATCGACAACGCGGTCGCCTGGGCGCAAGGCGCTCTCGGCTCGGCCGCCTACACCACGCGGTGCCTGGCGTTCGTCGAGGACGCCTACGAGCGGTCCAACGGGATCGAGGTCTTCGGCGGTGACTTCGCGGGCGAGTCGGCCGAGCTCTACGCCGCGTCCGAGAACTCCGGGGAAGCCACCGCGGGGCGCGTTCGTCTTCTACGACACCGCTGGTGAGCTGTTCGGCACCCGCCGGAACTGGGGCCACGTAGGGCTGAGCCTGGGCGGCGGGCAGGTGGTCCACGCTTGGGACCGGGTGCGGGTCGATCCCTACCTGGCGGTGCAGGAGCTCGCCGGCACGCCCGGCTGGGACGCGCCGCGGTTCGCCGGCTGGGCGTTCGAGCGGATCTTCGAGGGGAGCCGACGGCGGGACTGGGCGGGCGACGCGGCCGAGGCCGCCGAGCGGATGGCGGCGGAGCGGTTCGGGGGCGGGGAGCTCCGCACGAGGCGGCGGTGAGTCGAGGTGTGAGGGGTCCACCGGTCACGGACGTGTTCGGCGGACGCCGTTCTCGGGAAGGACGATCCACCCGATCTGTGGCAGGTCCGGTACGTCGTCCACCGGGCCGACGGCCTCGAGCCCGCCTGCTCGCACATAGATGGCGATGCGGTCCTCATGCCCGCACTCCGGACAGTCGCAGAGCCAGCCGTCGACCACGACGTGGTCGGCGCCGGGATCGCCGACGGCAGCAGGGCCCCAGGTGAGCGCCTCGCCGAGCACATAGCTATGCTGCCAGACGTGGCCGAAGCGGAACTGGATCTCGCGGCGGGTGGGCGCTCCGCAGCCGGGGCACGGGACGCTGACGTACAGGGAGTTGTAGGTACCCATCAGGGGTCGCACCGTAGCGGAGCCGACGTACCACGGCGAGCTCGTCCACGCGGGATCCGCCTGGTCCAGGCCGGGGTTCGCTCGGACACTTGCGCCTCCCGCGCTGTCACCCTTGGTGACAATGTGCACGCAGAGTGACCTCGCGAGAACACACCTCGTGCGTGCGTCCGTCGCCAGGCAACGAAAAAGCCCCCGACCGGCGTAAGTGCTGGTCAGGGGCTGTTTTCCGAAGGTGCGCCCGATAGGATTCGAACCTACGACCTTCTGCTCCGGAGGCAGACGCTCTATCCACTGAGCTACGGGCGCGCTGTGCTGGTCTCAGGACCAGCACGGTGCATGAGACTACCAGGAGTCGGCCGGTTCGTCCGCATCGATTGAGCGTGACCTGCCGAGCGGGGTCGCTCGATCGGCAGTTCGTCGGATGATCGGCAGCCCGAGCTGCCGATCATCCGACGGATTGCCGAATACATGGCGGCTGGGCCGGGTTGGGCCGGCCGGCCCGGGCCGGGCGAGGCCGGGCGGCGCCCGCGGAGCGAACCAGAGCGGAGCCGGTTCCGGGCTGTGGAAACACGGGGCAGCGCGCCTGACCCGGCCGATAGAATCTCCGAGTGACCCCCGACGAGCTCTCCCGAGCACTCAGCGCTGCCCTTGCCGCGGCGGTTGCCGACGGCACCCTCGCCCTGCCTGCTGACGCGATCCCCGCGTCGGTCCACGTGGAGCGGCCCCGGCAGCGCGAGCACGGCGACTGGGCTACGAACGTCGCGCTCCAGGTCGCCAAGAAGGCCGGCACCACGCCGCGCGCCCTCGCGGAGGACCTGGCCGTGCGCCTGGGCTCCACGCCGGGCGTGAAGTCGGTGGACGTGGCCGGCCCGGGATTCCTCAACATCACGCTCGACGCGGCGGCGGCGGGTGAGCTCGCGCGCAGCATCGTCGAGGCGGGTGCCGACTACGGCCGCAACGCCCAGGAGGCCGGGACGCGGATCAACCTCGAGTTCGTCTCGGCCAACCCGACCGGTCCCATCCACATCGGTGGCGTCCGCTGGGCGGCGGTGGGCGACTCGCTGGCCCGCATCCTCGAGGCCTCAGGTGCCCAGGTCACCCGCGAGTACTACTTCAACGACCACGGCGCGCAGATCGACCGGTTCGCCCGCTCGCTCCTCGCGGCGGCGAAGGGCCTGCCCGCGCCGGAGGACGGCTACGGCGGCGCCTACATCGGCGAGATCGCCCAGGCCGTCATCACGGACGCGCTCGCCGCGGGCGACACGGACCCGCGCGAGCTGCCGGACGACGAGGCGCAGGAGGTCTTCCGCGCCCGCGGCGTGGACCGCATGTTCACGGAGATCAAGCAGTCGCTGCACGACTTCGGCGTCGACTTCGACGTCTACTTCCACGAGGACTCGCTGCACGAGTCGGGGGCCGTGGAGCGTGCTGTGGACCGGCTCAAGGCCGACGGGCGCATGTTCGAGAAGGACGGTGCGCTCTGGCTGCGCACCACGGACTTCGGCGACGACAAGGACCGCGTGGTCATCAAGTCCGACGGCGAGGCGGCGTACATCGCCGGCGACATCGCCTACTACCTGGACAAGCGCGAGCGCGGGTTCGACGACGTCATCATCATGCTCGGTGCCGACCACCACGGGTACGTGGCTCGCATGATGGCGGTCTGCGCGGCGTTCGGTGACACGCCGGGCAAGAACATGCAGATCCTCATCGGCCAGATGGTGAACCTGGTGAAGGAGGGCCAGCCGGTGCGCATGTCGAAGCGCGCGGGCACGGTCATCACCATCGACGACCTCGTGGACGCCGTCGGCGTCGACGCGGCGCGCTACTCGCTCGCCCGCTACTCGGCCGACTCGAACATCGACCTGGACCTCGACCTGCTCGCCACCGCGAAGAACGAGAACCCGGTGTTCTACGTGCAGTACGCGCACAGCCGCACGGTCCAGATCGCCAACAAGGCGGTGGAGCGCGGGGTGCGTCGCGAGGACGGCTTCGACCCGTCCTTGCTCAGCCACGAGTCGGAGTCCGTGCTGCTGGGCCGGCTGACGGAGTTCCCGCGGGTCGTGGGCCAGGCTGCGGAGCTGCGCGAGCCGCACCGCGTGGCCCGGTACCTCGAGGCCCTCGCCGGTGACTTCCACTCCTGGTACAACGACGACGAGAAGCTGCGCGTCGTCCCGTACCCGGACGAGGAGGTCACGGAGGACCACCGGGCCCGCCTGTGGCTCAACGACGCGGTGCGGACGGTCCTCGCGAACGGCCTCGGCCTGCTGGGCGTGAGCGCTCCGGAGCGTCTGTGAGCGGCTACCCCGGCGAGCCCTGGTCCCGGGGCGCCCGCCGTACGGCCGACGGTTCCCTCGAGGTGGCGGGCCTGGACCTGCGCGACCTCGCCGCAGAGCACGGCACTCCCGCCTACGTGCTGGACGAGGGTGACTTCCGCTCCCGGGCGCGCGCCTACCGGACGGCCTTCGAGCAGGCGTTCGCCGCGGTCGGGGCGGGCGTGGACGTCTACTACGCAGGCAAGGCGCTCCTGACGGTGGCCGTCGCGCGCTGGGCGCGCGAGGAGGGCCTGCGGGTCGACACCGCGTCGGGCGGCGAGCTCGCCGTCGCGCTGCGGGCCGGCGTGCCGGGACCGGAGCTCGGCTTGCACGGCAACAACAAGTCCGACGCCGAGATCGGACGCGCGCTCGACGAGGGCGTGGGCCGGATCATCGTCGACTCCCTGGTCGAGATCGAGCGGGTCGCGGGCCTCGCCCGGGAGCGCGGCGTCGTCGCGCCGGTGATGGTCCGGGTGACCACCGGGGTCCACGCGGGCGGTCACGAGTACATCTCCACGGCGCACGAGGACCAGAAGTTCGGCCTGTCGATCGCGCCGGGCACGGGGGCCGACGGCGACTCGGCCGCGATGGGCGCCCTGCTCGCCGTGCTGCGCCACCCGGAGCTGCGCCTCCTGGGGATCCACTCGCACATCGGCTCCCAGATCCTCGACCCCGAGGGCTTCGAGGTGGCCGGTCGAGCCGTGCTCCAGCTGCGGGCCGACCTCGCAGCACGCACCGACGTGCTCGTCGAGGAGGTGGACCTCGGGGGTGGCTACGGCATCGCCTACCTGCCCGGCGAGGTGGCGATCGACCCGGAGCGCGTCGCGAAGGACGTGGCCGAGGCGGTCGCTGCGGTCGCGGCCGAGCTCGGCACCCCGCTGCCCCGGTTCTCCATCGAGCCGGGCCGGGCGATCGTGGGGCCCGCGGGTCTCACGCTCTACACCGTCGGCACGGTCAAGCCTGTGGTCGTGGGTCAGGACGCGGCGGGCGAGCCGTTCACCCGCACCTACGTGTCGGTGGACGGCGGGATGAGCGACAACATCCGGCCCGCCCTCTACGGCGCGCGGTACCACGCGGAGCTCGCGAACCGGACCTCCACCGCGGAGCCGGTCCTCGCCCGCGTGGTGGGCAAGCACTGCGAGAGCGGTGACATCGTGGTCCACGAGGTCCAGCTCCCGGGCGACGTCCGCGCGGGCGACCTTCTCGCCGTCGCGGCCACCGGGGCCTACGGCCGCTCGATGGCGTCCAACTACAACCTGCTCCCGCGCCCGCCCGTGGTCGCCGTGGCGTCCGGCGCTGCCCGCGTGCTGGTACGCCGGGAGACGATCGACGACCTGCTGGCCCTGGACGAGGGCTGAGGACGCCCGTCCGGTCGCCTCCCGCGGAAGGCGACCGGACCGGCGTCGGGCACTGCCCGATCAGTCCTTGCAGAGGCCGGTGCTCTCCGTGTACGTCTTCTCCGTGGCGTCGAACCGGGAGCTGATCTCGTCGAGCTCCTTCTGCTGCGTCTCCATCGTGGCGTAGTGCTGGTTGAACTCCGCCTCGGTGGCCGCGGCCATGACCAGGCCGAGCGTCTCGACGAACTGGCCGAGCTTCGTGCCAGCCTCGTCGTTCACCGCGAGCAGCCCTTCGGACGCGTCGACGGTCGCGCGGCACTCGTCGAGGTCGCCCTGGAGGTCCTCCTTCTCCGTGGTGAGCGTGACGACCTGTGCCTCGGCGTCGTCCTTGGCGGTCGTCGTCGCGGTGAGCTCGGCGGTGAGCTCGCCCGCGGTGGCCTCCCAGTCGCCGGCGTCGCCGGTCGCGGCGAAGCCCCACCCGAGAGCCGCGACGAGGGCCACGGCGAGCACGAGGCTCACCCAGTGGCGCCCGAGGAAGCTGCCGGAGCGTGCGGTGGAGGGCGCCGGGGCAGCGGGGGCCTCCGGGGCGTCGAGGTCCGAAGCCGGTGCGGTGTCGCCCGAGGCCTCGACGAGGGCCTCGGCGATCGCCTCGGTGGCCTCGTCCGGAGCCGTCGTCTCGGGGGTGGTCTTGTCTGGCACGTTCTCTCCTTGCTGGTGCGCCCCGGTGCAGACGTCGATATCTGCCGATGACCGGAGCGAGGCCGAAGATAGTGCCCGTAGATCACGCGAAATGGCGCCAGGAGCCCCAGAACGGGTGAAATCGAGTGCCCGGGGCGCCGCACCCGTCACACGAAGGAGGGCGGGGGCCATCACCGGGCCCCCGCCCTCCCCGTCAGCCGGGGCCCAGAGGCCCCGCTACCTCACGGCTGGTCCACCGGGGACCCGACCAGGAACCTCGCATACGCGTCCAGCGTGAGGAAGTCGGGGAAGTCCTCGCCGAGGGAGACTTCCCGGAAGACGGCGACCGCGTCGTCCACCCGGTTGCCCTCCGGCCGCGGCAGCTCCGCGGCGACCTCGACCAGGAGGCCCTCGACGCGCTCGTGGGTGACGGGCGCGCCGTCGTCGTCGGTCCGGGTCCCGGACGCGATCCACTGCCACACCTGCGACCGCGAGATCTCCGCGGTGGCGGCGTCCTCCATGAGGTTGTCGAGGGCGGCGGCGCCGACGCCGCGCAGCCACGACTCGATGTAGCGGACGCCCACCGACACGTTGGCGCGGAGTCCCGCCGACGTGACCGTGGCGCCCGCCCGGCGCACCGAGGCGATGTCCAGCAGGTCGTGCTGGCGCACGCTGACCTCGGGGCGCAGGCGGCTCACCTGGTTCGGGGCGTCGCCGAGGACGGCGTCCAGCTCGGCGCGTGCGACCGGGATGAGGTCGGGGTGCGCCACCCAGGTGCCGTCGAACCCGTCGCCGGCCTCGCGCCGCTTGTCGGCGCGGACCTGCTCGAGCGCCCGCTCCGTCACCTCGGGGGAGCGGCGGTCCGGGATGAAGGCGCTCATGCCGCCGATCGCGTGGGCTCCCCGCTTGTGGCAGGTCTGCACCAGCAGCTCGGTGTACGCGCGCATGAAGGGGGCGGTCATGGGGACCTGCGCGCGGTCGGGCAGGACGTAGGAGTCGCCGCGGGTCCGGAACGACTTGATCACCGAGAACAGGTAGTCCCACCGTCCGGCGTTGAGGCCGGCGCAGTGCTCCCGCAGCTCGTAGAGGATCTCCTCCATCTCGAACGCCGCGGGCAGCGTCTCGATGAGGACCGTCGCGCGGACCGTGCCGCGCGGGATCCCGAGCGTGTCCTGGGCGAGCGTGAAGACGTCGTTCCAGAGCCGGGCCTCCCGGTACCCCTCCAGCTTGGGCAGGTAGAAGTACGGCCCGCGCCCCCGGGCGATCAGCTCCCGGGCGTTGTGGAAGAAGTACAGGCCGAAGTCGACCAGGCTCGCCGAGGTGCAGCCCGTGACGCCGTCCCGGTCGGTGTACCGCAGGTGCTTCTCCACCAGGTGCCAGCCGCGGGGGCGGAAGACGATGGTGGGAAGGTCGGCGAGGTCGGGAGACCGCAGCTCGTAGCGCTTGCCCGCCTCGTTCGTGAAGGTCAGCGTGCCGCGGACGGCGTCGTGGAGCGACAGCTGCCCCTCCACGACGTTGCGCCACGTGGGGGAGGAGGCGTCCTCCTGGTCCGCGAGCCAGACCTTGGCGCCCGAGTTCAGGGCGTTGATGGTCATCTTCGGGTCGGTGGGTCCGGTGATCTCGACGCGCCGGTCGTCGAGGCCGGGCGCGCCCGTGCTGCCCGCCACCCGCCAGGACGTGTCGTCCCGGACCGGGCGGGTCGCCGCCCGGAAGTCGGGGTCGGCGCCCTCGGCGAACTCGTCGCGCCGCGTGCGGCGGGCGGCGAGCAGCTCCGCGCGGCGGGCGGCGAACCGGTCGTGGAGCAGGGCGAGGAAGGTGAGCGCCTCGGGCGTGAGGATCTCGTCGTAGCGCGCGCCGAGCGTCCCGTGCACGGTGACGGTGCCTGCGGCACGGGAGCCCGGCGGGGTGCCGATCCCGGACAGGCCGGCGGCCGCGTCGTAGGGGCTGACCCCGCCCGGGGCAGGGGTGTTGGTGATGGCGGTCATGAGGTCCTCCGCGGGGTAGATGGTCGGGCGGGTCCGGTAGCGGGCGCGGCGCGGCGGGCGCCGCTGTCCGGCCTAGTGGAACTGGGCGGTCTCGGTGGAGCCGGCGAGGGCGAGCGTCGCGGCGTCCGGGTTGAGGGCCGTGGCCACGCGGTCGAAGTACCCCGTGCCGACCTCGCGCTGGTGCTTGGTGGCCGTGTAGCCGCGCTCCTCGGCAGCGAACTCGGCCTCCTGCAGCCGCACGTACGCCGACATCTGCTCCCGGGCGTAGCCGTGGGCGAGGTCGAACATCGAGTAGTTGAGGGCGTGGAAGCCCGCCAGGGTGATGAACTGGAACGAGAAGCCCATGGCGCCGAGCTCGCGCTGGAACTTCGCGATCGTCGCGTCGTCCAGGTGCTTCTTCCAGTTGAACGACGGCGAGCAGTTGTACGCGAGCATCTGGTCCGGGAAGTCGGCCTTGACGGCCTCGGCGAACGTGCGGGCGAGCTCGAGGTCCGGCGTGCCCGTCTCCATCCAGATCAGGTCCGCGTACGGCGCGTAGGCCTTGGCACGGGCGATGCACGGCTCGATGCCGTTGCGCACCTTGTAGAAGCCTTCGTTGGTGCGCTCGCCGGTGACGAACGGCTTGTCGCGGTCGTCCACGTCCGACGTGATGAGGGTCGCGGCCTCGGCGTCCGTGCGGGCGATGATCACGGAGGGCACGTCGGAGACGTCGGCCGCGAGGCGCGCCGCGTTCAGCGTGCGGACGTGCTGCTGCGTCGGGATGAGCACCTTGCCGCCGAGGTGGCCGCACTTCTTCTCCGAGGCGAGCTGGTCCTCCCAGTGCACGCCCGCGGCGCCGGACGCGATCATCGAGCGCATGAGCTCGTAGGCGTTCAGCGGGCCGCCGAAGCCGGCCTCGGCGTCGGCCACGATCGGCGCCAGCCAGTCGCGGGTGGGGGTGCCGTTCTCCTCGACGTCGATCTGGTCGGCGCGCAGGAGGGCGTTGTTGATGCGGCGCACGACCGCGGGCACCGAGTTGGCCGGGTAGAGCGACTGGTCCGGGTACGTCTGGCCCGAGAGGTTCGCGTCGCCGGCGACCTGCCAGCCCGACAGGTAGATGGCCTGGAGGCCCGCCTTGACCTGCTGCACGGCCTGGTTGCCCGTCAGGGCGCCGAGCGCGTTGATGTAGTCCTCCTCGTGCAGCTGGCGCCACAGGCGCTCCGCCCCCCGGCGGGCCAGCGTGTACTCCTCGCCGACCGAGCCCCGCAGCGCCACGACGTCCTCCGCCGTGTAGGTGCGCTCCACACCGGCCCAGCGGGGGTCGGTCGCCCAGGAGCGGCGCAGCTCGTCGGCCGTCTGCACCTGGTCGCCGGCGCGCTTGCCCGACGGCGTCCCGGCCGCCTCGGGCGCGGTCGTCGCCTTCTTCGGCTCCTCGGGGAGCGAACGACGGGTGACGATGGTGGGGGTGCTCATGGCGTGACCTCCTGGGTGAGGCACCCGGTGCGACCGGGTGGTGCGGAACGTCCGGCGGACCGCGTCAGCGGGGCCGTAGGACGACCATCCATCACGCCACAAGTCCCTCGCTAGGCAGTTGCATGCAGAAGATTCGGCAAACTTCTGCTGGACGGAAGCCATGGCGTATGTCACGCTCAGTCATGGCCATCTCGACGGAAAATCGTGGAACCGGACGAAATGCCCTCGTCTCGGGGGTGCGAGCCGGCGTGGTGCACCCGGGCGGGCGACCGGCGTCGGGCAGCGAGGCACCCGAGGCTGAGCCGGACGCCCTGACGATCGGGCGGCGCATCCGCCACCTGCGCACCGCCAAGGGCATGACGCTCGAGGAGCTGGCGAACGCCGTGGGCCGCGCGCCCTCGCAGGTCAGCACGCTGGAGAACGGCAAGCGGGAGCCCAAGTTCTCGCAGCTCCAGGCCATAGCCCGCGCGCTCGGAGCGAGCGTGGACGACCTGCTGTCGCCCGAGCCGCCGTCGCACCGGGACGCGCTCGAGATCGAGCTGGAGCGGGCGCAGCGCGGGCCGCTGCTCGCGTCGCTCGGCGTGAACGGCCTCCGGGTGGGCAAGTCGCTGCCCACGGAGGCGCTCGAGGTGATCCTCGCCCTCCACCGGGAGCTGGAGCGGCTCCACACCCAGCGGGCCGCCACGCCGGAGGAGGCGCGGCGGGCCAACGCCGAGCTGCGCGCGATGATGCGCGAGAGCGACAACTACCTGCCGCAGCTGGAGGCGGTGGCCAAGGGGCTGCTCGCCGACGTCGGTCACTCCGGCGGGCCGATGCCGCAGCGCGTTGCCGCCGAGATCGCCGAGCACCTCGGGTTCACCCTCCACTACGTGGGCGACCTGCCGCACTCCACCCGCTCGGTGATCGACACACGGCACCACCGCGTCTACCTGCCGTCGAACGGGATGCGCGGGCGGTCCAACACCCGGTCCGCGCTGCTCCAGGCGCTCGCGTCGCACGTGCTCGAGCACACCGAGCCGCGCGACTACGGCGAGTTCCTGCGCCAGCGCGTCGAGGCGAACTACCTCGCGGCCGCGCTCCTGGTGCCGGAGCGCACCGGCGTGAAGTTCCTGCGCGAGGCCAAGGAGACGCGGTCGATCGCCATCGAGGACCTGCGCGACACGTTCGCGGTGTCGTTCGAGACGGCCGCGCACCGGTTCACCAACCTTGCGACGCACCACCTCGGCATCCCGGTGCACTTCATGAAGGTCCACGAGTCGGGGATCCTGCACAAGGCGTACGAGAACGACGGCGTGAGGTTCCCCGCCGACGCGCTGGGTGCCGTCGAGGGGCAGCACGTGTGCCGGCAGTGGACGGCGCGCGTCGTGTTCGGGGTGGAGGACCGGTTCAACCCGTACGCGCAGTACACCGACACGGCGACGGGGACGTACTGGTGCACGTCGCGGGTGGAGGGCACGTCGGACGGGGCGTTCTCCGTCTCGGTGGGCGTGCCGTTCGCCCACGTGCGCTGGTTCCTCGGGCGCGACACCACGAAGCGGGCCACCTCGAAGTGTCCGGACGAGTCGTGCTGCCGGCGGCCCCCTGCCGCGCTGGAGGAGCGGTGGGGCGACTTCGCGTGGCCGTCCGCCCGGCCCCACGCGTCGATGCTGGCGGCGATGCCGGCGGGGGCGTTCCCCGGCGTGGAGACCACGGAGGTGTACCGCTTCCTGGACCGGCACGCGCCGGCGGGGGACTGAGGGGCGCACCTTCAGAGCTCTGCGAGGTTCACCGCCCGGGAGAAGCGGTGGTCAGATGCGCGCCGGACTGCTTCCAGAGTCGTCCACTGGGGCTTAGGCGGGCCTGGAAGCAGTTTGGCGTGCATCTCTCAGACGCTCAGCCGGGTGATCACCGCACGCACCTCAGCCCCGACTGTCCCGCGGCGGCGGAGGTGGTCGTACGTGAAGCGGAGCACCACGATGTTCCCGTCCGAGACCAGGTCATTCTGGCGTTGTGCGTCCCGGGTGCGGGCCTGTCGAGAGCTGTGGAACTCGTCGCCGTCGATCTCCACGACGAGCCAGCGGTTCCCCGGGAGGCACCACGCCAGGTCGGCCCGACCGAGGAACCGTCCACGATCGTCGAAGAACTCACGCTGGAGGTCGTGGGGCGGAACCCCGGCGTCGACGCACTCCAGCCTCGCGAAGGTCTCGAGCGCTGACTCGGCGCGGCCGTCAACCTCGGCGAACCACTGGTGAACGGCCTTCGCTCCGGGGCGACCGCGGAGCATGTCGTGCACCACCGGGAGGTCCTCGGGCTGGAGGCGGCCGGTGTTCAGAAGATGGTCCAGGACAGCCACCGCACGTTCTCGCGGCAGTGTGGGGAGCGCCTGGGCCAGCGCTACGAGGAGGGTCACGCATCGTCGGGACGCGTCGACGTCGTCCGGGCGCAGGGCATACCCACGGAGCCGGACGCCCGGGGCGACCCGTGTCGATCGCTTCCCGAGCAGCGCGGCCTCGGGCTCGATCCGCAGCGGTAGCCCCTGAACCCCCAGGAGGGCGAGGGCGCACTGACCGACGGCGACCGAGCTCGGCCCGCACGCGAGCAGCGCGATCCAGGCCGACCGTCTCCTGAGCCGGTCGAGCGTGCCAGGTTCCCGTCGCTCTGACGGTGGGCGCGGATCGGTGTCGTAGATGCCGTGGGTGACGCGTTGCCACCGTCCATGCGCGACAAGTCGGGACCGGCGCGCGCTGGATAGCCCGACCTCTGCGCACTGGGCAGAGGAGACGAGGCCCTCCTGGAGGGTCGCGAGGTCGAGCAGGGCCTGGGCGATCGGGGTCAGGGAGCGGATGCGCATCACCTGATCACAGCAGCGAGCGGGGCCCGACGGCTGGGCCGGCACCGGACCCTGTGGACGAGGACGCCAATCAGGCCCCTGTGGTCGGGGTCGCAGCCGCGGAACCTGGTCACGAGAACGCGCCAGACTGCTTCCAGGTTCGTCTACGGGTCGGTAGACGGCCCTGGAGGCAGTCTGGCGCGCGCCCCTCGGGGCTAAGGGGTCAGCAGCTCGTCACCAGGTCGAAGCGGCCGCCCGCCGACTCCTGGAGGGTCGTCACGGTGGTGTCGCCCTGGCCCAGGTAGTCGAGGGACCCGTTGGCGTAGTACGGGTTGTACGGGTTCACGCCGTAGGAGGTCGCGCGCCCGGCAGCCTTGTGGGCTGCGTTCGTCGCCGAGCCGCAGTACAGCCCGGGGGTCGGGGTGGGCGTCGGGGTGGGATCCGGCGTGGGCGTGGGCGTGGGCGTCGGCCCCGGCCCCGGCTCCCCGCTCCGGTCCACCCGCCGGTTGTTGTCGAAGAAGAAGTCCGTCACGTACGCCGGGTAGTTCACCGACGACGTCGTGACGTAGGAGCCGCCCGGCCCGCCGCCCGCGGGCCAGGCGTGGCCCACCCCGGAGTTGGCGATGAGCGAGACGCGCGGCCCGGAGGCGTCGGACCACAGGGTGCCCGTGCCCGCGAGGTTGGACCCCGCCAGCGAGGAGAGCGAGAACGACGACTGTGTCGAGGCGCCGTAGATCGACGCCATGACCTGGGCGTTGAGGGTGTTGTACCCGGGAGCGACGGTCGTGTCCGACGTCCCGTACACCACCGACGTGAGCTGCGTGGAGAACCCGGCGGTGTGCGTCCCGGCGAAGCGCGTGCACGTCGACTTCGCGGTCGAGGCGCTCACCGCCACCGACGAGATCTGCCCGGACGTGGTGCCCACGGTCGGCCCGGCGTTGATGCCGATCCCGGCGAAGACGTCGGGGGCGAGGCAGCCCATCACCATGGTCTCGCCGCCGCCGGACGACAGGCCCGAGAGGTACACCTGGTCGGGGTCGATGCCGAGCGAGGCGTCGGAGAGGAGCGACGTCACGAGCGCGAGCAGGTTGTCGTCGTGCCGGGAGGGCGACGTGCGCGAGTGGTTCGTGTCGTAGTAGTCCCAGCAGCCGAGGAGCACGCCGCCGCTCGGGGCCGCGGGGACGGCGACGACCATGCCGTACTGGTCGGCGGTGGCGGCCCAGTTGCCGCCGTTCTTGAGCACCGACGACGTCTGCACGCAGCCGTGCAGGTTGATCATCAGCGCCCGCCCGGCCGGGATCGCGGGGGCGGTGGACGGCGTGTAGAGCTCGACGGTCATGCCGCCGGCGGAGCGCTGGGACCAGGCGCCGGCCGCTGCGGCGGGCGCGCTGACGGCGACCGCCGGGAGCAGGAGCGCGAGGGACGTGGCGGCGGTGAGCAGACCTGCTGCTACCCGCCGGCTGGTGCGGACCATGGGGACCTCCTCGTTGAGGTGCGAAGTTGGCTGGACCTTAGGTGCAACCTGAATCACCTGTCAACGAAACGGGCACTTGACAGGAACCGGCCCGGAGGGACACCATTCCCAAAACCTGAATCGCCTCTCAGTTTCGAGGGAGCGACCACCCGACGAAGGGCAGATCATGCGGACGAGGAAGTCCCAGGTGCTGGCCGTCGCGGCCCTCACGGTCGCGAGCCTGGCGCTCGCGGCCTGCGCGCCGAGCGACACCACCGGCACCACCCCCGCCGGTTCCGGCGAGACCGCCGAGGCCATGCCGATCGACATCGGCATCATCTACTCGGAGTCCGGCGCGCTCGCGGCCTACGGCAAGGCCTACAAGGAGGGCTTCGAGGCCGGCATCGAGTACGCGACGGACGGTACCGGCGAGGCCGGCGGCCGCCCCCTCAACATCACCTTCCACGACGACGCGGGCGACCCCGACAAGGCCGTCACGCAGGCGAAGGACCTCATCGGCAAGGGCTACAAGGTGCTGGGCGGCACCGTCGTGTCGGGCGTGGCCCTCAAGCTCGCCGAGCAGGCCGAGCAGAACAAGGTCCTGTACGTCTCCGGTCCCGCGGCCGCCGACGCCGTCACCGGCATCAACCGCTACACGTTCCGGTCCGGCCGCCAGTCGCTCCAGGACGTCGCCACCGCGGGGACGTTCATCGACCCCGCAGGCGCCAAGATCGTCGTGTTCGCGCAGGACAACGCGTTCGGCCAGGGCAACCTCGCGGCAGTCGAGGCCGTCCTCGGTGCCCAGGGCGCCACGGTGACCAGCGTGCTGGTCCCGGAGGACGCCACCGAGTTCACGCCGTTCGCCCAGAAGATCACCGCCGAGCAGCCCGACCTGGTCTTCGTGGCCTGGGCCGGTGCCACCTCCGGCGCGATGTGGCAGGGTCTGGACCAGCAGGGCGTCCTCGACGCCACCACGGTGGTCACCGGCCTGGGCGACGTGTCGACCTACGGCGCGTACGGCGAGGCGGCGGCCAAGGTCAGCTACCTGAACCACTACTTCCCGGGCGCCGCGGGCACCGACGTCGAGAAGGCCATGCTGGACGCGGTCGCCGGCGCGGGCGGCACCCCCGACCTGTTCACGCCCGACGGCTTCGTCGCGGCCCAGCTGATGGTGCACGCGATCGAGGAGGGCGGCGACGACGTCGAGGCCATGGTCGACGCGCTCGAGGGCTACAGCTTCGAGGGCCCCAAGGGGACGACGACGGTCCGCGCCTCGGACCACGCGCTCGTCCAGCCGATGTACCAGGTGAGCCTGGTCAAGGACGGCGACACCTGGAAGCCGGAGCTCATCGAGTCCGTCGACGCCGACACCGTCGCGCCGGCCGAGGTGAAGTGACGTGACAGGAGGCGAGCCGACGGCGCTCGAGGTGCGCGGCCTGGGGCTGCGGATCGGCGGGGCGCGGATCCTGCAAGGGGTCGACCTGACGGTAGGGCAGGGTGAGCTGGTGGGGGTCATCGGACCCAACGGCGCCGGCAAGACCACGCTGTTCAACCTGGTCAGCGGGGTGCACCGGCCCACCGAGGGCCAGGTGCTGCTCGCCGGGCAGGACGTCACGGCGGCGCCGGTCGCCGCGCGCGCCCGCGCCGGGCTGGGCCGGACGTTCCAGACGTCCAGCCTGTTCCCGCGCCTGAGCGTGCTCGAGAACGTCCGGCTCGCCTCCCAGGGCCGCCTCGGCGGCGCCCTGTCGGTGCTGCGGTTCCCCCGGGGTGGCGACGTCGCCACCCGGGAGGCCGCCGAGCACCTCGCGACGGTGGGGCTCACCCACCGGGCCGACGCCGCCGCGGGCGACCTGTCCCACGGCGAGAAGCGCAAGCTCGAGATCGCGGTGCTGCTCGCGATGCGGCCGACGGTGGTGCTCCTCGACGAGCCCATGGCCGGCGTCGCGACGGCGGACGTGCCCGGGCTGTGCCAGGTCATCAAGGACCTGCACGGCACGGGGTGCACCGTCCTGATGGTGGAGCACCACATGGACGTGGTGCTCGGCCTGGCCGACCGCGTGGCCGTCATGCACCACGGCGAGCTCCTCGCCTGCGACACCCCGGAGAAGATCATGGCCGACCCGACCGTGCAGTCCGCGTACCTGGGGGACGTCGCATGAGCGGGCACAGCATGAGCGGGCCCGTCCTCAAGGTCAGGAACCTCTCCGCCCGCATCGCGGGCCAGCAGGTGGTCGAGGACGTGTCGTTCGAGGTGCCGGCGGTCGGCGTGACCGCCGTCCTCGGCCGCAACGGTGTGGGCAAGACCTCGACCCTCAAGGCGGTGCTCGGCCTGATCGAGCGCAAGGGCGAGGTGCTCGTCGACGGTGAGCGCGTCGACGGCGACCGCACCGACAAGATCGTGCGCCGCGGTGTCGGCTACGTGCCCGAGGACCGCGAGGTCTTCGCCGGTCTCACCGTCGCGGAGAACCTCCGGCTCGCCGAGCGCACCGGCGCCAACGGCACCAGCCCGGAGCGCCGCGAGCTCGTCGCCGAGCTGTTCCCCGACCTGGTCCAGCGCGCCGAGCAGCGCGCCGGCACGCTCTCGGGCGGCCAGCAGCAGATGGTCTCGCTCGCCCGGGCCCTCCTCAACGACAACCGCCTGCTCCTCGTGGACGAGCCCACCAAGGGCCTCGCCCCGAAGATCGTCGGCGAGGTGGCCGAGGCGCTCGCCCGCGCCGCCACCACCGTCCCGATCCTGCTCGTCGAGCAGAACCTGCAGGTCATCGAGCGGCTCGCCGACACGGTCGTGGTGATCGACGCGGGCCGCGTGGTCCACACGGGCCAGGCCGCCGACCTCCTCGGCGACCCCGACCGGATCCAGCGCCTGCTCGGCGTGCACGCCGGAGAGGAATCACTGTGAGCACCCTCGTCCTCCTGCTGGTCACGGGTCTGGGCCTCGGCGGCCTGTACTTCCTCGTGGCCTCGGGCCTGTCCCTGATCTACGGCCTGATGGGCGTGCTGAACTTCGCCCACGGCTCGTTCCTCACGCTCGGGGCGTTCGTCGGCGTCGGCGTGGCACGCCTCGTCGGCACCGACACGTGGGCCGGCCTGGCCCTCGCCCTCGTGGTGGGGGCCGCGACCGGCGCGGCCGCCGCGGCCCTCACCGAGCTCGGCCTGATCCGCCCGCTCTACGAGCGGCACATCGAGCAGGTGCTCGTCACGGTCGGCCTGTCGCTCGCGACCGTCGCCCTGTTCGAGGGCATCTGGGGCCCCGACGCGCAGTACCTCACCGGCCCGGCGTGGCTCGAGTCCACCACCACGCTCGCCGGCGCCCGGATCCCCAACGTCGCCTTCGCCACCTTCGTGGCCGGAGCCCTCGTGCTCGCGGGCATCGTGCTCTTCCTCAAGCACACGCGCTACGGCCTCATCATCCGGGCCGGCGTGGAGAACCGCGCCATGGTGACGGCCCTCGGCATCGACGTGCGCCGCGCGTTCACGCTGGTCTTCGCCGTGGGCGGCGCGGCGGCCGGCCTGGGCGGCGTGCTCGCCGCCCAGTACTTCGGCTACGTGTCCCCGCACCTGGGCGGCAACCTGCTCATCTTCGCGTTCATCGTCACGGTGATCGGCGGCCTCGGCTCGCTCACGGGAGCCGCGGTGGCGTCCGTCGTCGTCGCGGTGCTCCAGCAGCTCACCAACTACTACCTCGGCTACGGCGACCTGGTCGTGGTGCTCCTGCTGGCCGTCGTGCTGCTGGTGCGCCCCTCCGGCCTGCTCGGGAGGAAAGCATGACCCGCACCCGCTGGATCCGCCTCGCCGCCGCCCTCGGCGGCCTCGTCCTGGTCGCGTGCCTCCCGCTGCTCGCGATCAACGTCCCGGGCGTGCTCCCCGGTCCCACCTACACGCCCGGCGCGCTCCAGCTTCTCGCCCTGTGCTGGCTGACGGCGGCGCTCGCCCTGAGCTACCACCTCCTGTTCGGCGTGGTGGGCCTGATGAGCTTCGGGCACGCGCTCTACTTCGCGGCCGGCGTCTACGGACTCGCGATCGTGCTGGAGCGCACCGACCTCCCGCTCCTCGGGGCCGCCGCGGTGGTCCTCGCGGGCGGCGTGCTCCTCGCCAACGTGCTCGGTGCCATCTCGCTCCGCGTCACCGGCATCTCCTTCGCCATGGTCACCCTCGCGTTCGCCCAGGCGGGCAACGTCCTGGTGCGCCGCAACCCCGGCGACCTCACCGGCGGCGAGGAGGGGCTCGCGCTCGAGACCCAGCACGTGCCCGACGCCCTCGTCGGCGTGGTCAACACCCGGAACCTCTACTGGCTGGCGCTCGCGGTCCTCGTGGTGGTCTACCTCGTGGTGCTCTGGATCGAGCGCTCGCGGGCCGGCCACGTGGCTGCCGCCGTCCGGGAGAACGAGCTGCGCGTGCGCGTCGTCGGCGGGCGGCCGTACGCCGTGAAGCTCCTCGTCTTCGTCCTCGCCGCCGCGCTCGCGACGGTCGTGGGCATGGCGTACCTGCTGCTGCAGTCGGGGGCGGTGCCGCGGGCGTCGTCGTCGGAGTTCACCCTGACGCTGCTGGTCATGGTGGTCCTGGGTGGCGTGGGCTCCCGCTGGGGGGCCATCGTGGGGGCCGTGCTGTACACGATGCTGGACCAGCGGCTCGGCGAGCTCGCCGGGTCCGAGGCCGTCGAGGCCCTGCCGGCCGTGCTCCGCGTCCCCCTGTCCGAGCCGATGTTCCTCCTCGGGGCGTGCTTCATCCTCGTGGTGATGTTCGTCCCGGGCGGCCTCGCCGGGGCGGCGGGCCGGCTCACCCGGGCGGGCGCCGCCCGAACCGCGGGGCCGGGGCGGCGGACGGTGGCCGCGTGAGCCCCGACGGCCTCCACACCCTCGGCCGCTGGACGCGCGACCGGGCCCTGGCCACGCCGGACCGCGTCGCCGTGGACGACCGCGGCGTCACGCTGCGCTACCGCGACCTGCACGACCGGGCCACCGCCCTGGCGCGGCGGTTCCGGGAGGCGGGCTACGGCGTCGGCGACCGGGTCGCGACCGTGACCGGCAACAGCGCCGACCAGGTGGTCCTGTTCTTCGCCTGCGCGCAGGCGGGCCTGGTGCTCGCGCCGCTGTCGTGGCGGCTGACGCCCCGGGAGCTCGCGGCGCAGCTCGACCAGGCCGACCCGGCCCTGGTGCTGGTGGAGGAGGAGTTCTCCGCGCTCGCCTCGGCGGCGCTCGAGCGGCTGCCCCTGCCGCCGCTCCGCACCGAGCTGGGGCGCAGCGGCGTGGAGGCGCACGTGCCGCGCCCCACGCGCCGGCCCGGGTCGGGCGACCTACCCCCGGTCCGCGAGGTGCGCGACGACGACCCGCTGCTGCTCGTCTTCACCTCGGGGACCGGCGGCAACGCGCGCGGCGCGCTGCTCACCCACGCCAACTGTTTCTGGACCAACCTGTCGTTCTCGCGCACGGCCGAGCTGAGCAGCGCCGACGTGGTGCTGTCGGTGCTGCCCCAGTTCCACGCGGGCGGCTGGAACATCCAGCCGCTCCTGGCCTGGTGGACCGGCGCCACGGTGGTGCTGGAGCGCACGTTCGAGCCCGAGCGGGTGCTCCAGCTCGTCGCCGAGCGTCGCGTGACCACGATGATGGGCGTCCCCACCAACTACGTGCTGCTCGCGGAGCACCCGGGCTTCGCCGACGCCGATCTGTCGTCGCTGCGGCACGCCGTGGTCGGCGGGGCCCCGATGCCCGAGCCGCTGCTGCGGGCCTGGTACCGGCGGGGCGTGCAGCTCACGCAGGGCTACGGCCTCACCGAGGCGGGCCCCAACGTGCTCTGCCTGCCCGACGACGTGGCCCGCACCCACGTGGGCTCCGCCGGCGTGCCCTACCCGCACGTCGAGGTGGCCGTGGCCGACCCGGTCACGGGCGAGCACCTCGACGGGCCGGCCACCGGCGAGCTCCTGGTGCGCGGGCCGGGCGTGTTCGCCGGGTACTTCCGCGACCCGGAGGCCACCGCTGCGGCGTTCGCGAACGGCTGGCTCCGCTCGGGCGACCTCGTGGAGCGCGACGCCGACGGCTACTACCGCGTGCTCGACCGGCTCAAGGACGTGTTCATCACCGGCGGCGAGAACGTGACGCCCGCAGAGGTCGAGGCGGTGCTCCGGCGCCACCCCGGGGTGGCCGACGCCGCCGTGGTGGGCGTCCCCGACGAGCGCTGGGGCGAGGTGGGGCACGCGTTCGTGGTGCCCCGGCCCGGCCGGGTGACCGATGCCGAGGAGCTCGAGGCGTTCTGCCGCCGCGAGCTGGCGGGCTTCAAGGTGCCGCGCTCGTTCGACTTCGTACCCGACCTGCCGCGCTCGTCCCTGCACAAGGTCATGCGCGCCGCGCTCGCGCCCGGCGCGCCCCAGACCCAGACCACTACCCCGGAGGAGGCCCGGTGACCGACCCGAAGCCAGTGCCGCGCACCACCAAGGGCACCCGCACCCGCGGGCGCATTCTCGCCGCGGCCGAGCAGGTGTTCGCCGAGCTGGGGTTCCACGACGCCTCGATCGTGAAGATCACCGAGTCGGCGGGCGTAGGCCAGGGCACCTTCTACCTGTACTTCCACAGCAAGATCGACGTGTTCGACGAGGTCGTGGAGGACCTGAACCGCCGGGTGCGGCACGCCATGATCGAGGCGTCCTCGCGCGCCACGAACCGGATCGACGCCGAGCGTGCGGGGTTCGCGGCCTTCTTCGCGTTCACCGCGGAGCACCCGGCGCTGTACCGGATCGTGCGGCAGGCGGAGTTCGTCTCGCCGGGCGCCCTGCGCAAGCACTACACCAACATCGTCGAGGGCTACATGACCGGCCTCGCGAAGGCGCGCGCCGAGGGGCAGATCGGTGACATCGACCCGGAGGTCGCGGCCTGGGCCCTCATGGGCATCGGCGAGATCGTGGGCATGCGCTGGGTCCTGTGGGGAGACGACGTCCAGCCCGGCGGGCCGACGTCGACCCTGCCGCCCGAGGTGTTCGAGCAGGCGATGCGCTTCATCGAGCGGGCGCTCGCGCCCGAGGGGGAGAACCGATGACCATGACCACCACCCACTCGTACACCGGTGTCGACGTGCCGGTGGCCGGCGGCGCGCTGCGCGTCGGCGTGTGGGAGCCCGAGGCGGCGTCGGCGTCCGACGTCCCCACCGTGCTCGCCGTGCACGGCATCACCGCCTCGCACCGGGCGTGGCCCGCGGTGGCGGCGGCCCTGCCGGGCGTGCGCGTCGTCGCGCCCGACCTGCGCGGCCGCGGCCGCAGCAACCACCTGCCCGGCCCGTTCGGGATGGGGGCGCACGCCGACGACCTGGCGGCGGTGCTGAAGGCCGTGGCTTCGGGCCCGGTCGTGGTGCTGGGCCACTCCATGGGCGGGTTCGCGTCCGTGGTGCTGGCGCACCGCTACCCGCACCTGGTGTCGCGCCTCGTGCTGGTCGACG
The DNA here is from genome assembly GCF_057158775.1 of Antribacter sp. NEAU-D49. NCBI lineage: Bacteria > Bacillati > Actinomycetota > Actinomycetes > Micrococcales > Promicromonosporaceae > Antribacter > Antribacter sp. NEAU-D49. The sequence goes on from NZ_JBXTSN010000002.1 coordinate 259,059, forward strand.
GCGGCCTGCCGCTGCCGCCGCCCGCCGGCCTGCCGGAGGGCGCCACCCACGAGGAGGTGCTGCAGGCGCTGCTCGGCCCCGCGGTCGAGCGGCTGGGGCGCACCTTCCCCTCCCGGGAGGCGTACCGGGACTTCTGGCGGGCGCACCCCGCGTTCGCCGGCGCCTGGGACGACGTCGTCGAGGGGTACGTCGACTACGACCTCGTCGAGACCGGGGCGGGCCTGCGGCCCGCGACGAGCCCGGACGCCGTCGCGCACGACTCGCTCGACCTCTACGAGGGCGGGCCCCTCATGGAGGCCCTGCTCGGCCCCGACCCGGTGCGCGCGCCGATCACGCTGCTGCGTGCGCCGCGCGGGCTGCTCGACGAGCCGGGCGGGCTGTACCCCGCGGCCGCGGTGGCCGATTGGACCGGGCGCCTGCCCGGGCTGGTGGTCCGCGAGGTCGCGGACGTCAACCACTACACGATCATCATGTCCCCGCCCGGCGTGGCCGCCGTGGCGGAGGAGATCTCGACGGTCGAGGAGGACCGATGAGCCAGAACCTCGATCGCCCGGTGAACCTCGCGGGCCGCAGGGCCCTCGTCACCGGCGGCGCGAGCGGCATCGGCGCGGCCTGCGTGCGGGAGCTCGCCGCACGCGGCGCGCACGTGACGGTGGCCGACGTCGTCGCGGAGCCCGCCGAGCGGCTCGCCGCCGAGGTGGGTGGCGAGGCGTGGGTGGTGGACCTGTCCGACACCCGGGCCCTCGACGGGCTCCGCCTCGACGCCGACATCCTGGTGAACAACGCCGGGATCCAGCGGGTCAGCCCGGTCGAGGACTTCGACCCGGAGGACTTCCGGCTGATCCACCGCATCATGCTGGAGGCTCCGTTCCTGCTGGCCCGGGCGGTGCTGCCCGGCATGTACGCGAAGGGCTGGGGCCGGGTGGTCAACCTGTCCTCGGTGCACGGTCTCGTGGCGTCGCCGTTCAAGTCGGCGTACGTCTCGGCCAAGCACGGCCTGGAGGGCTTGTCGAAGGTGATCGCCCTCGAGGGCGGCGAGCGCGGGGTCACGAGCGTGTGCATCAACCCGGGCTACGTGCGGACCCCGCTCGTGGAGAAGCAGATCGCCGCCCAGGCGAAGGTGCACGGGATCCCCGAGTCGGAGGTGGTGGCGAAGGTGATGCTCGCCGAGTCCGCGGTGAAGCGGCTCGTGGAGCCGGAGGAGGTGGCGTCCCTGGTGGGGTGGCTCACGGGGCCGGACGCTGCCATGGTGTCAGGGGCGTCCTGGACGATGGACGGAGGATGGAGCGCGCGATGACTGGACTGGACAAGGTGGTGGCCTCCGCGGCCGAGGCGGTCGCGGACATCCCCGACGGCGCGTCGCTCGCGGTGGGCGGGTTCGGCCTCTGCGGCAACCCGATCGCGCTGATCGAGGCCCTGCTCGCGCAGGGTACGCGCGACCTGTGGGTGGTCTCGAACAACTGCGGCGTCGACGACTGGGGCCTCGGCGTCCTGCTCGGCGCCGGCCGCATCCGCAAGATGACCTCGTCCTACGTGGGGGAGAACAAGGAGTTCGAGCGGCAGTTCCTCTCGGGGGAGCTGGAGCTCGAGCTCACGCCGCAGGGCACGCTCGCGGAGAAGCTCCGGGCGGGTGGCGCCGGCATCGCTGCCTTCTTCACCCGCACGGGCGTGGGCACGCAGGTCGCCGAGGGCGGCCTGCCCCAGCGGTACGACGGCGCCGGCGGCGTCGCCGTGGCCTCGTCGCCCAAGGAGGTCCGGTCGTTCGGCGGGGCCGACTACGTGCTGGAGGACGCGATCTCGACCGACTTCGCCCTGGTGCACGCCGAGAAGGGCGACCGGCACGGGAACCTCGTGTTCAACAAGTCCGCCCGCAACTTCTCGCCGCTGGCCGCGATGGCGGGGCGGCTCTGCGTCGCGCAGGTCGAGGAGCTGGTGGAGCCGGGCGAGCTGGACCCGGACCAGGTGCACCTGCCCGGCGTGTACGTGCACCGTGTGGTCGAGGTGGGCCGCGACATCGAGAAGCGGATCGAGCGGCGAACCGTACGAACGAGCGGGGAGGGCTGAGCGATGACGCTCACGCGACAGGAGATGGCCGCGCGCGCCGCGCGCGAGCTGCAGGACGGCTGGTACGTGAACCTCGGCATCGGCCTGCCGACGCTCGTGCCGAACTACGTGCCGGCCGACCGGCACCTGGTGCTGCAGTCGGAGAACGGGATCCTCGGCGTAGGCCCGTACCCCACCGAGGACGCCGTGGACCCCGACCTGATCAACGCGGGCAAGGAGACGGTCACCGTGCTCCCGGGCGCGGCGTTCTTCGACTCGGCGCTGTCGTTCGGCATGATCCGCGGCGGCAAGATCGACGCGGCGGTGCTGGGCGGCATGCAGGTGTCGGCCTCCGGTGACCTGGCCAACTGGATGATCCCCGGCAAGATGGTCAAGGGACCGGGCGGGGCGATGGACCTGGTGCACGGCGCCGGGCTGGTCATCGTCCTCATGGAGCACACGGCGAAGGACGGCTCGCCCAAGATCCTGCGCGAGTGCTCGCTGCCGCTCACCGGGCGTGGCGTCGTGGACCGCATCATCACGGACCTCGCGGTGATCGATGTGACGCCGGACGGCCTGGTTCTCCGCGAGGTCGCGCCGGGCGTCTCGGTCGAGGACGTGGTGGCGGCGACCGAGCCCGACCTGGTGGTGCCCGGCGACGTGGTCGTCACGCCCGGGGCCGGTGCGGCGTGACCCGCGCGATCGAGCACGCGGAGATCGCCACGTCCCGCGGGCAGGAGCACGTGCGCCGGGTCACCGTCGACGGCGCGCCGCGGGCCACCGTCCTGCTCGTGCACGGCAACTGCTCGTCGTCGGCGTTCTGGGACCCGGTCCTGCGCGCGCTGCCCGACGACGTCGCGGGCGTCGCCGTCGACCTGCGCGGGTACGGAGACTCCGAGCCCCGGCCTATCGACGCGACCCGGGGCGTCCGTGACTTCGCGGACGACCTCGAGGCGCTCACGGGCCACCTCGCCCCGTCGCTCGACGGCGGCCCGCTGGTCGCCGTCGCCCACTCGGCCGGCGCGGCGGTGGTGCTGCAGGCGGCGACGGACCACCCCGACCTGTTCGCCGGCATCCTGCTCGAGGCGCCGATGTCGCCGTTCGGGTTCGGCGGCACGCACGGTCCGGACGGCACCCCGAACGCGCCTGACTTCGCCGGGTCGGGCGGCGGCACCGCGAACCCGGACTTCGTCGCGGCGATCGCCGCGGGCGACCGGTCGGACGGCCCGGGCTCGCCGCGCGACGTGCTCCGCCGCTTCTACGTGGCCGACCCGGCGTCGCTCGGCGACGACGAGGAGGCCCTGCTCGACTCCGTGCTGAGCACGCGGACGGGCGACGACTTCTACCCGGGCGACACGACGTCGTCGGACACCTGGCCGTTCCTGGCGCCCGGGACGCGAGGGATGAACAATGCGATCTCCCCGAAGTACTGCGACGTCTCGGGGTTCGCGCGGAGCGGCGCGACCGCGCCGGTGCTGTGGGTGCACGGGGCGGTGGACGCGATCGTGTCCGACGCGTCGGCGCTGGACCTCGCGCAGCTCGGCGCCCTCGGCGTGGTCCCGGGCTGGCCAGGGGCCGACGCCGCGCCGGCGCAGCCCATGGTGGCGCAGACCCGTGCGGTGCTGGATCTTTATGCGGCGGCCGGGGGGTCGTACCGTGAGGTAGAGCTACCCGGTGTGGGCCACAGCCCCCACCTGGAGGCTCGCGAGGAGTTCGTGTCGATGCTGATAGGCCTCGTGGACGAGGTCTCCGGACCGGAGGAGAGCTGATGAGTGCCGACGACGTGGTGGTCGTCTCCGCGGCGAGGACGCCGCAGGGCCGCATGCAGGGCTCGCTGGCGGCGCTGTCCGCCGCGGAGCTGGGGTCGGTCGCGGCGCGCAGGGCGCTGGAGGTGGCGGGGCCCGTCGCCGCCGACGTGGACGCCGTGATCTTCGGCCAGGTGATCCAGGCCGGTGCGGGGCAGAACCCCGCGCGGCAGACGGCGATCGGCGCCGGCATCCCCTGGAGCGTCCCGGCGATCACCATCAACAAGGTGTGCCTCTCCGGGCTCACCGCGGTGATCGACGGCGCCCGGCTGCTGCGCACGGGCGAGGCGCGCGCCGTGCTCGTGGGCGGCCAGGAGTCGATGACCAACGCTCCCCACCTCCTGCCGGGGGCGCGGGGCGGCCTGGGCTACGGATCAGCCACGATGCTCGACGCCACCGCCCACGACGCCCTGACGGACGCGTTCGACAGCGTGTCCATGGGGGTCTCCACCGAGGGCCACAACACCGGCGAGGTGTTCGTGTCGCGCGAGGAGCAGGACGCGATCGCCGCGGAGTCGCACCAGCGCGCCGCGAAGGCCTGGGCCGACGGCGCGTTCGACGCCGAGCTCGCGCCCGTGTCGGTGCCGCAGCGCCGCGGCGAGCCCGTCGTGGTCGCCACCGACGAGGGCGTGCGGCCCGACACCAGCGTGGAGACCCTCGCCCGCCTGCGGCCGGCGTTCGCGAAGGACGGGACCGTAACGGCGGGCAACGCGTCGCAGATCTCCGACGGCGCGGCCGCGCTGGTGCTGACCACGCGCGGGCGGGCCGAGGCGGCGGGCGTGCCGGTGCTGGCCACGGTGCGGTCCGCGGGCCAGGTGGCCGGGCCCGACACGTCGCTGCACTCGCAGCCCGCCCGGGCCGTCGAGGCCGCGCTGGACCGCGAGGGCTGGACCGTGGCCGACCTGGACCTCGTCGAGATCAACGAGGCCTTCGCGGTGGTCGTGGCCGTGTCGGCGCGCGCCCTCGGCGTTCCGCTGGACCGCGTGAACGTGCACGGCGGCGGGATCGCGCTGGGCCACCCGGTGGGGGCGTCCGGCGCGCGGATCGCCGTGCACGCCGTCCACGAGCTGGCCCGGCGGGGCGGGGGCCGTGCCGCCGTCGCGCTGTGCGGCGGCGGCGGGCAGGGCGAGGCGCTCCTGCTGGAGGCGTAGGTCTCCCGAAGGCCGCGAGGAGCCTAGTGCTCCTCGCGGTCCTTCTCGTCGCCGATCCGCACCAGCACGGAGTCGGCCACGCCGTCGAGGTTCATGTCCTCGCTCCGGGCTGTCCGGGCGTCCCAGCGCAGCGTGACCGCGCCGAGCACGGCGGCCAGCACCGAGGCGCCCAGGATCGCGGCCTTGGCCCCGGCCGTGTGCTCGGAGCCGTGCTCGAACGAGAGCTCGGCGATGAGCAGCGACACCGTGAACCCGATCCCGGCGAGGAAGCCGACCGGCAGGAGGTCGCGCACGCCGAGGCCGTCCGGGAGCCGCAGCGGCGTGAGGCGCGTGAGCAGCCAGGTGGCGCCGAGCACGCCCACGAGCTTGCCGAGGATCAGCGCGACGGCGATCGCGATCACGACCGGCTGGCCGAGGACCGCGCCGAGCCCGCCGCCCTCGGTCAGCGACACACCGGCGGCGAAGAAGGCGAAGATCGGCAGGGCGAGGCCGCTGGACACCGGCCGCAGGTCGAACTCCATCCGGTGCACGCGCGTGTCGTCCTCGCCCCAGATCGCGGTGGCGGGCACGACGAAGCCGAGGAGAACACCGGCGATCGTGGCGTGGATGCCCGATGCGTGCATGAGCGCCCAGGTCACCAGCGCGACGGGGACCAGCACGTACCAGAGGTTGCGGCGGCGGCGGACCAGCCAGGCGAACAGGGCGACACCCACGAGCGCCGCACCGAGCGGCAGCCAGTGGATCTCGCTCGTGTAGAAGATCGCGATGACGACGATCGCCAGCAGGTCGTCGACCACGGCCAGGGTCAGCAGGAAGGTGCGGATCGCGACCGGCAGGCCCTTGCCGAACACTGCGAGCACCGCGAGGGCGAACGCGATGTCGGTGGCGGTCGGGATCGCCCAGCCGTGCATGGCTCCCTGGTCCCCGAGGCCGAGCAGCACCGCGACGTAGATCGCGGCGGGCAGCGCCATGCCACCCACGGCGGCGAGCATGGGCACGCCTGCCTGCCTGGGGCTCCGCAGCGACCCGGCCACGAACTCGTGCTTGAGCTCGAGGCCTACCACGAAGAAGAAGATGGCGAGGAGGCCGTCGGCCGCCCAGGCGGTGAGCGGCAGGTCGAGGTGGACGTGCCACGAGCCGAGGTAGGCCGGGCCCACCACGGTCTGCGACAGCGCCTGGTAGCTCTCCCACCACGGCGAGTTGGCCCATACCAGCGCGATCACGGCGGCGCCGATGAGGAGCGCTCCGCCGGTGGTCTCACGCGTCACCCACGTGCGGGTGCGGCGCCGGGCGCGCTTCACCGCGTCGAGCGTGGGGTGGGCGGAGGGCTGAGGGGTGTGCGACGAGGCCACGTGGTCTCCAGTCCGAGAGCGAAGCAGCGGCGTGAAGGGTCCACGCCGCGACGCCGACCAGACTTCCCGGCACACCTGGGAGCAGTCTACCGGGGCGGTGCCCCCTTCCGGCGCGTCAGCCCTCGAGGTCGCGGGTCATCTCCAGGAGGCGGGTCACCGTGTTCCAGTTGCGGCCGGTCAGCATGGTCCCGGCGGCCTTGTCGAGCACGTCCGCCGTGAGGCGCGACGTGCCGATCCCGTCGGCGTAGTGCACGTAGACCACGTTCTCCGCGACGGCGATCCGCTCGCGGCCGGGGTGGCGCAGGTCGAGCCGGGCCATGCCGGCCTCGTCCACCGGCCCGAACGGCACGTGCGCCTGGAGGTGGGACGGGTCGTCCCGGGCCGCGGCCGGGAACGGGTTCTCCCGGACGACCGCAGCGAGGCGTGCCGCGGAGAGGGCGACCGCCGGCACATCCAGGCCCAGGCGGGTGGTGAGGCCGTCGTGCACGAGGCGAGCGACGTCGTCGGGCGCCGTGGCTCCCGACGTGCCCGGCGTGACCACGAGGTTGCCGCTGGTGAGCAGCGTGCGGACGTCGGCGAGGCCGGCGTCCTGCGCGGCGCCGCGCAGGTCGGCGGCGGGGACGCGCCGGTGGGGGCCGAGGTTGACCCCGCGGAGCAGTACGACGAAGGCACTCATGTTTTCATCCTGCCGCAGGCAGGGGACGCCGCGCACGACCGCCGTCGAACCGTTATCACCAGTTGACTTGACCCGTTCTTGGGTATTTGGTCAAGGTGTTACCAACATGTGAACAGTTGGTGACATCTGCGACGCGCCGGTGTCGAGGTCTGGCAATGATCCGGGTGCGCGCGTAGTTTCGCGAGCAGGGGCGACACCCAGTCGTCCTACGGGAGGCCAACCTTGGAGTATCTGCTCCGTGCAGGAGGGCCGGCCCCGGCTCTGCGGCACGTGGCTGTGCCCGGGACCGGTCGCCCGCCCCACGTTCGACGCTGAGGCGTCGGAGGGAGTCCTGCTGTGGTCTCTTTCGCAACCAGCCCCACGCCCGTGACCGCGACCGCCGAGCCCGGTGGCGCGGACGGCGACAGGCGGACCTTCGTCATCGACACCTCTGTCCTGCTGAGCGACCCCCGCGCCATGTTCCGCTTCGCCGAGCACGACGTCGTGCTGCCCGTGGTGGTGATCACGGAGCTCGAGGCCAAGCGGCACCACGCCGAGCTGGGGTACTTCGCCCGCAGCGCGCTGCGGCTGCTCGACGACCTGCGCGTCAAGCACGGGAGGCTCGACGCGCCGGTGCCGGTCGGTGACGCGGGCGGCACCCTCCGCGTGGAGCTGAACCACATCGACCCGACGGTGCTGCCGGCCGGGTTCCGGCTGGGCGACAACGACACGAGGATCCTCTCCGTGGCCGCCAACCTGGCGGCCGAGGGGGCCGTGGTGACAGTGGTGTCCAAGGACCTGCCGATGCGCGTCAAGGCCTCGGCCGTGGGGCTCGCGGCCGAGGAGTACCGGGCCGAGCTCGCGGTGGACTCGGGCTGGACGGGGATGCGCGAGATCGACATCGCCGACGAGCAGATGGCGGCCCTCTGGGAGGAGGACTCGCTCGAGCTCGCGTCGCTCGACCCCGCGGTGGTCGAGGCCACCGGGCCGCTCGTGTGCCACACGGGGCTGGTGGTGCACTCGCCGCGCGGGTCGGCGCTGGGCCGCGTGACCGCCGACAAGCGGGTGCGGCTCGTCCGGGGCGACCAGGACGTGTTCGGGGTGCACGGGCGGTCGGCCGAGCAGCGCATCGCGATCGACCTCCTGCTCGACGAGGAGATCGGCATCGTCTCCCTCGGCGGCCGGGCCGGGACCGGCAAGTCGGCGCTCGCGCTGTGCGCCGGGCTCGAGGCCGTGATGGAGCGCGGCAAGCACCGCAAGGTCGTGGTGTTCCGCCCCCTGTACGCGGTGGGCGGTCAGGAGCTCGGCTACCTGCCCGGCAACGAGTCCGAGAAGATGAACCCCTGGGCGCAGGCCGTGTTCGACACCCTGGAGGCGCTCGTCTCGAAGGAGGTCGTGGAGGAGGTCATCGCCCGCGACATGCTCGAGGTGCTGCCCCTGACCCACATCCGCGGGCGCTCGCTCCACGACGCGTTCGTGATCGTGGACGAGGCGCAGTCGCTGGAGCGCAACGTGCTGCTCACGGTCCTGTCCCGCATCGGGCAGAGCTCGCGGGTGGTACTCACCCACGACGTGGCGCAGCGCGACAACCTGCGGGTGGGCCGGCACGACGGCGTCGCGGCCGTCATCGAGGCCCTCAAGGGGCACCCGCTGTTCGCCCACGTGACCCTGACGCGGTCCGAGCGCTCGCCCGTGGCGGCGCTCGTCACCGAGATGCTGGAGTCGCTGGAGGTCTGAGAACGGCTGACGCCGGTGGCGCGCCTCACCAGGCGTGCCACCGGCGTCGGGCCGGGTCCGATGGGCGAGGCCCGCCGGACGGGAGGGTCAGGCGGTCGGGGCGGCCTCGGCGGGGGCCGGGGCCTCCTCGCCCTCCTTGGCGGCCGCGAGCAGCAGGGCAGCGGCCACGCCCGCGCCGACGACGGCGACGGTCGCGACGGTCGCCGCGATGGCCACCTGGGTGGCGACGGTGGCGAAGCCGAAGTCGCTGCCCGCGATCTCCTCGGCGCGGTCCTCGGCGGCCTTGCGGTTCTCCTTGCCGACCACCCCGGCCACGAGGCCGGAGCCGTGCAGCAGGGAGATCAGCGTCGCCGTGCGCTCGTCGGGCTCGGCGCCGTCCACGAGGACGCTGCGGAGCGTGGCGCGCAGCTCGGTCTCGTGGGCCGAGTCGGCGGCCGGCCAGCGCGTGACGGGGAGCATCGCGAAGAGCTTGCTCTCCTTCTTCTCCAGGATGCCGCGCTCGGCCAGGCCCGCGAGGAGGTTCTCCTCCGCGTCCTTGGCGATGGCCTCGACGACGGCCTGCGCCTTGCCCTCCGTGGCCAGGACGGCCTGGAGCGCGGCGTCGAGCGCCACGTGGCCGGTGGGGTCGTTGTTGGTGACGCGGATGTAGGCGTCGAGAGCCTTCTTGCGCTCCTCCTTCGTGGCGCCGGCCTCGGGCCCGCCCTTGACGAGGGTGCGGTTCGCGGCGGCGAGGTCGGCGAGGAGGGCCCCGGCGAGGCGGACGCCGAGGTTGTCGACGCTGGCGGTCTTGCCCGTCTCGTCGTCGACGGACAGGAGCAGGAGGTCTTCAGCAATCAGCATGGCGGGATCGTATATCCGGCAAGGGAGACAGGAGTAACTTGTCCGTCCCGCGGGAACGGCTCACCCGCGGCCCGGGCCGGCCAGAGCGTCCTCGTGCAGCCGGCCGTCCTCCAGGCGCAGCACCCGGTCGGCCAGGGCCATGAACGTGGGGTCATGGGTCGCGACCAGGGCCGTCATGCCCTCGGCCTCGACCACACCGCGCAGCAGCGCCATCACCGCGAGCCCTGTCTCGGAGTCGAGCTGGCCCGTGGGCTCGTCGGCGATCAGCAGCTGGGGCGAGGTGGCCAGCGCCCGGGCGATCGCCACCCGCTGCTGCTGCCCGCCCGACAGCTCGCCGGGGCGCTGGTCGGCGTGTCCGCCGAGCCCGACCAGGTCGAGCAGGAGCCGCACCCGGGCCTCGCGCTCGGCCACCGGCGTGCCGCGCAGCCGCAGCGGGACGCCCACGTTCTCTGCGGCCGACAGCGTCGGCACCAGGCCGAACGACTGGAACACGAACGCGACCACGTCGCGGCGCAGCGTGTCGAGCCCGCGCTCGTCGAGCGACGACACCTCCCGCCCCGCGACGTGGACGCTGCCCTCGTCGGGCCGGTCGAGACCGCCCACGATGTTGAGCATGGTCGTCTTGCCCGAGCCCGACCGTCCCACGACGGCCACGAGCTCACCGGGCCGCACCTCGAACGACACCCCTTCGAGCGCACGCACCGCGGCGTGCCCGCGCCCGTACGTGCGGCGCACGTCCCTCACCCGCACCAGCGGCTCCGACGTCGTCATCAGCTCTCCCTCCCGGACCGGACCGTCACCTGGTGCTCCTCGAGCGCGAGGCGCACGCGCCCCACCAGGTCCAGCGCCTCGCGGTACTCGCGCGGGAGCTGGACCCGGCCGGCGCGGTCGAGCACCGCGAACTCCTCGGCCACGGTGTGCTCCGTGCCGTCGTCGTGCGTACGGGTGCTGCGCAGCACCTCCGAGCTGGTGCGCCCGTCGCGGATCGCGACGGTGCGGCGCACGTGCTCGCTCACCCCGGGGTCGTGCGTGACCACCAGCACCGTGGTGCCGAGCTCGGTGTTGACCGACCGCAGCGCCCCAAGCACCTCGGCCGACGTGGTCGTGTCGAGCTCGCCCGTGGGCTCGTCCGCCAGGAGCAGCGCCGGGCTGTTCGCCAGGGCCACCGCGATGGCGACGCGTTGCTGCTGCCCGCCCGAGAGCTGCCCGGGCCGCCGGTGCGCGCAGTCGCCGACCCCCAGCACCTCCAGGAGCTCCGTGGTGCGGGCGGCGCGCTCCCGCCGGGGAACCCCCGCCACCGACTGCGGGAAGTCGACGTTCTGCTCGGCCGTGAGGTACGGGACGAGGTTCCGTGCGGTCTGCTGCCAGACGAAGCCCACCGACTGCCGCCGGTAGGTCACCCGCTGGGCACGCGTCATGGCGGCCAGGTCCCACGGGCCCACCCGTACCCGGCCCGCCGTCGGCACGTCGAGGCCCGACAGGATGCCCAGCAGCGTCGACTTGCCCGAGCCCGAGGCCCCGACGACGGCGACCAGCTCGCCCTCCTCGACGAGCAGGTCGAGGCCCTGCAGCGCCTGCACCTCGATCCCGTCCGACTGGTAGATGCGCACCAGGCTGTCGCACACCACGAGCGCACCGTCGCCGAACACACCCTCTGCCCGGCCCGGCTCGGTCCTGGTCGTCTCTGTCGCCGTCCCGCTCACGTCCGCCTCCTCGTCCGGCCCCACCTGTGGATTCGAATCACCATGTGCGCAGCACGTCCCCGATCCGGACGTGGCGGCGCGAGCGCGCCTCCGCCACCACTGCGGCGGCCAGGGCGGCTGCGGTCGCACCCACCACGAGCGCGAACGGCCACCACGGGACGCGCAGGCCGGGTTCGCCGCCGCCCGCGAGCGACCCCAGCCCCTGCGCGGAGGTCAGCAGCACCGCGACGAGCACCCCCGAGGCCAGGCCCGCGGCCACCGCCGCCGCCAGCACGGGGGCGAGCTCGGCCGCTGCGAGGGCCCGGCCCGCAGCCCGGGGGGTACCGAGCGTGCGCAGCACTGAGAGCACCCGGGTCCGCTCGGGCGCGGTGGCGAGCACAGTCAGCGCCACGGCCGCGACGCCGAGGGCGGTCAGCAGGCCCGCCGCCAGCAGGTAGAGCGCGACGAGGCCCACGGCGAGCGGGTCGGTGCGCAGCGCCGTGGCGCGCTCGTCGCGCGTCGTCACGGTGCCCGACGACGCCCCGGCTGCCCTCACCTCGTCGACCGCGGCCTGCGTCCCGGGCCCGTCGAGCCAGACGACGTCCACCGGCAGCTCGCCGGGCGAGATGCCGAGCGACCCGGCCAGCGCCGTCCTGTCGACCACGACCACCGGTGCCGTGGGCGGGCCGGTGACGTCCGGGTAGGGGCCGGTGCGGACCAGGTCTACCACGCCCACGGGGGTGAGCGGGACCGTCGAGTCGAGCGCCCAGACGTCCGGCTCAACCAGGGCGGCGGTCCGCGCGAGGCCGGGGTCGAGCAGGGCGGGGACGGGGCCGCCGGGGGCGACCGGTCCGGCGTCGGCCAGCGCGGCCAGCTGCGGGAAGGCCGCGGCGTCGACGGCCAGCACCGTGACCTTGATCCCGCTGCCCTGCGCGAACGTGCGCCGAGGGAGGACCGCGCCCGAGGCCGTCGTCACGCCGGGACGCGCCGCGAGGGCGAGCGCCGAGAGGTCCTCGTCCGGCCCGTCGACCCGGGCAGCCGCGCCGACGACGACGTCCGCCGCCTCCTCCTGCGCGTACCGGACGGTCGTCGCGGCCGCCGCGCACGAGACGGTGAGCGCCGCCGTGATCGTGAGGGCCAGGACGGGGGCCGCCGCGCTCGCCCCGGCGGCGCCACGGGACCTCCCGCCCGCCGCCCGGGAGGCGGCGACGAGCGGCACCAGCCCGCGGCCCCGGGAGGCCGCCCCCGCCAGGGTGCCGAGCAGCAGGGGCACGACCCGCAGCACCACCACCGTGCACGCACCCGCCAGCAGGATGGGCGCGGCGGCGACGAGCAGGTCGCCGTCGGGCACCACGCCACGGACCAGGGCGGCCGCGACCGCCGCCGCAGCGAGCGCGACGACCGCCCCCTCGGCCGACGCGCGCCAGGTGCGCCGCACGCGCGCGTCGCGCTCGCGGTCCCGGCGGTTGGCGGCCACGCGACGTCCTGCCCACGACGACGCGGCGACCTGGGCGGCGAGAGCCACCGGGGCGCCCGCCGCCACGGCGAGCACCGCGACGGCGGGCAGGAGCTCGATGCCGGACGGCGGCCCGCCGCCGGGCAGCGTCGCCGCGACGGCGACGAGGGCGGCGACCAGCGTGACGGGTACCGACTCGGCTGCCGCGCGCAGCGCCACCGACGCGACCGACGCGCCGCGCGCCCGCTCGAGCTCCAGCACCTGTCGGCGGCGTGCCACCAGCAGGCTCGCGGCGAGGAAGAGGACCAGGCCGCCGGCCGCCGCGAGACCGGTCAGCACCGCGGCGGCCTGGCCCCGGGCGACGGCGAGGCGGGCCTCGTAGGTGCTGAGCACGTCGTCCAGGCTGGTCTCCAGCACGGGCGGCGCCGCCGTGGGGATCGCGAGGGCGTCCGGGTTCGTGGCGACCCGGGCGAGCACCTGGCGCAGCGTCGCGAGGTCGTCGGCGTGGAGGGCCTCCCCCTCGACGGGGAAGCGGACCTGGACCGTCGTCGACCCGGAGGCGAACACCCGCAGGGCGGCGGCGAGCGACTCGACGGGCAGCAGGGCCGCCGCCGGCCGCAGCGACTGGCCTTCGCGGAGGGGGCCGGGGGTCAGCAGGTCGGCCGCGTCGGTCCACGCGACGTCGTTCCGGTCGACGGCCTCGAAGACGCCCGTCACCCGCGCCATGACGATGTCGCCCGACAGGGCGAGCACGTCGCCCACGCCGACGCCCATGGCCTCGGCGGTCGCCGCGGAGAGCCCCACCTCGACGGCCGGTACGTCGCCCGGCGTGATGTCGTCCGGTGCGCCGGGGGCCTCTCCGGCGACCCAGGTGACGTCGCCCTGCGGGGCGTGGACGAGCCGGACGGAGAAGTCGCCGTCGGGTGCGAGCGTCGGCAGCCCGGAGGTACGCAGCACGGTCACGGGGTCCTGCGTGGCGGCACGGAGGGAGCGGGGGAGGCCGTCGTCCGCCGCCCGGGTGAGGCTCTGGGCGAGCTCGCCGGGGTGCCGGAGGCTGGTGTCCTCCCGTCCCACGTACCGGACCACGACGTCCGCGCCGGGGCCGGCGTCGGACACGACCGTGCGCAGGCCGTCGTCCGCCGCGCGGGTGAGAGCGAGGGGGGTCGCCAGGGCGCCGAGCGCCACCACGGCGGTGAGGGCTCCGTACGCCGTGACGAAGCCCGCGTGCCGCCGGGCGCGGTGCGCCGCGACGGGCAGGCCTTGGAACGTCGCGCGGAGGGCGCGGGCGGTCGCGGTCATCGGTCGGCTCCCAGTCGCAGCAGGTCGGCGGACGCCTGGCGCACCTGGCTGCGCGCCGTCGTCGTCACGGCGAGCGTGACGACCAGGAGCGCCGCGCCGCCGAGAGCGGCCAGGTGGGCCCACGGGACGTGCAGGACGGGGTCGGGTACGGGCACCCGGCCGTCCGGCCCGACGGCGAGCGCGGTCGCGAGCAGCGCCGCCACGAGCGCGCCGACCGTGGCGCCTCCGGCCAGGCCCACGGCGGCGAGCAGCCCGTGCTCCGTGAGGACGGCTCGCACCAGCGTGGCGCGCGGGACGCCGAGAGCCTGCAGCCGTGCGAGCTCCAGCCGACGGAGGCGGAGCCCCGCCGCGACGCTCGTCGCCACGCCGGCCCCGGCCAGGAGCAGAGCGGCTGCTGAGAGGATCCAGAGGGCGGCCTGGAGTCCCACCCGGTCGGGTCCGTCGAGCAGCGCCGTGCGCTCGGCGGACAGGGAGCGCAGCTCGCCGACCGCGGCCGCGGCGGCCGTCAGCGCGGGCACGGCGTCGTCGGGCACGGTGCCCCACCAGGCCTCGGGTCCGTGTGCGGGGGCGACGGCCGCGAGCTCGGCGGCCTGCAGCGCGTCGCGCCGGACGAGGACGCCGGGTCCCGCACCGCCGGGCAGGTGCTCCACGACTCCCGTCACCTCCAGGAGGAACGGCGTCGCACCGCCGAGCCGCACGGTGTCGCCCGGGGCCAGTCCTGCCGACGAGGCCAGGTCCGCGGTGACGACCGCGGGGAGGCGGCCCGGGACGAGGGGGCCCGGTGCGGCCACGAGACCTTCGCCCTCGAACGAGAAGTCGAGGAGGTCGACGCGCTGCTCCAGCGTGAGGGCGCCGGCTGACACGGTTGCCTCACCCGGCAGCTGCCTGCCGGCTCCGAGGACCTGCGTGCCGGGGGACCCGCCCGGCTGCGGGCGCGAGAGCGCTGTCCACGAGCCGTCGAGGGGGACGGGGGTCGTGGTGCCGGCCGGGTCGGTCGCGGTCAGGTTCGAGAGGGTCAGCCGCAGGTCGGCGGAGCCCGCGAGCTCCCAGCCGTCCGGCAGGTCGTCGCCGGGGAACGTCGTGACCAGCAGGCCGACCACCCGGACGGGGGTGCCCGGGGTGTCGTCGGCGGAGGCGTCGCGCAGCGCCGCCTGGCCGGCTGCGGTCCCGTTGAGGGGGAGCGTCGCCAAGGGATGCTGGCTGCGGACGCCCTGCTCGTCCTCCAGCACGACGCTCACGACGACGGTGCCGGTCAGGGGCGCGTCCGCGGAGGTGGTGACGAGCGCGGACAGCATCGAGGCGCTGCCCGGGAGCGCCAGGCCGGGTGCGGGGCCGGTGACCGGCCCGAGGTGCCCGACGACGTCGTCCCACGTCTGCGCCCCGGACAGGCCCGCGCCCGGCTCGACGCGCCCGCGCAGCACCGAGGCGTCGTCGACGGCGAGCAGCCGTGCGCTGCGGCTCTCGCTGTCGCCGTCGGCGCCGCCGAACGTCACGGAGCGGTCCGTCACGGGCTGGAGAGTCCCCGGCCGGTCGGGCGTCAGCGTGCCCACCCGGGCCGCCGCGTCGAGCGGGGAGCCCGGCACGTCGGTCAGGCGCACGTCGGTGCCCACCGCCAGCGCCGCCTGCTCCACCTGGGAGGTACGCCACGTCGCCAGCGTGACCTGGGCGAACGTGCCGCTGGCGACCGCCAGCGTCACCAGCAGCACGGTGCCCGCAGCCCGGTCCGGACGCCGCCCGGTCTCCCAGGCGGCGAGCGGGGCGACGAGGCGACGGGAGCGGGCCGCGAGGGCGTCCGTCGCGCGCGCGAGCACGGGCAGCGCCCGCACCACGAGCAGCGCGCAGGCCAGCAGCAGGAGGGCGGGTGCGGCGACGAGCACCGGGTCCGGACCCGCGGCGCCCGACGGCGTCCGGTACCGGTCGAGCTGCCAGGCCGCCACCCCGGCGACGAGGAGGAGGGCGACGGTGCCGCCGGACCGGGCGAGGACCGCCCGGACGGCGTCGGCACGGCCGGGCCGGGTCGTCGGAGCGTCGGAGTCGGCGTCGTCGGGGCGGAGCACGGGCACCACCAGCAGCGCCGCGAGGAGCACGGCTCCCGTGGTGCAGGTCCACCACAGCGCGGGGGTGCTCAGGGCGTCGGTGACCGGCAGGGCTGTGGCGCCCGGCGGGGCGAGGACCGCGGACGTCGCCCGGACGAGCAGGGCCGCGAGCCAGGGGGCGGCGAGGGCGGCGGCTGCGGCGACGACCGCGGCCTCGAGCGCGGCGAGCGCGAGAAGCTGCCCGTGCGAAGTGCCTCGTGCGGCCATCAGGGCGAGGCCGGCCGTGCGCTGCTCGGACAGCAGCCGGGCCGACAGCAGCAACGCCGCGCCGCCCACGACCGCCAGCGCCAGTCCCGCCACGAGGACGCCGGTCTGTGTCGCCGCCAGCCGGGCGGCGACGCCCTCCAGCGTGTCGTCCAGGCGGGTGGACAGCACCGAGGTCCTGGTCTGGCGGTCGGTGGCGCTCTGGAGGACCGCCTGGCCGTCGACGAGCCGGTCGCGCATCGCGGCAGACCCGGCCGCCGTCAGGCCGGCGAGGTCCGGACGGGCCGTGACGCGCGCCTCGGCGGTCGGGACGACGCCGTCCAGCAGGGGAGCCTGCGGGGTGAGCAGCGGGCCCCACACCGGGATGGTCGCGAAGCCGAAGGACTCGGGGAGCGGGAACGCCGGGTCGTGGCTCGCGCCCTCCAGGAGGTCGGTGCGCCAGGCCGAGCGAGGGCCGGTGAGCTCGTAGACGCCGGTCACCTCGACGGTGACCCGGCCGCTGTCGTTCATGCCGGCCAGAGTCAGCCGGTCTCCGACGGCCCAGCCCAGGGCCTCCGCCGCGGAGGCGGGCACGGCCACCGGGACCACGTCGGCGCCGTCCGGCGCCGGAGGCAGCAGCGGCGCGTCCTGCGCCGGGACCGTGCCCTCGACGACGCGGACGAGTGCCGGGTCGGGCACGGCCGCGAGGTAGGTGGCCGGCTCGTTCCGGGCCTCGCTGGACTGCATCAGCCCCGACGACAGCCACGCCGTCGTGGTGAGCGGCGCGTCCCCGGCCAGGGTGGCGAGGGCGCCGGTCGCCGCTCCGACGGCTGCTCGGGTCGCGTCCCCGGTGCCCATCGGCCCGCCGAGGCGCAGGTCGGCGACCAGGGCGACGTCGTCGGGCCGGGCGTCGTCGAGCGCCGCGCCGAGCGCGTGGTCCTGCGCTGTGGTGAGGAGCAGGGCGAACGACCCGAGCAGGGAGCAGGTCACGAGCGTCAGCGCGGTCACGGCGGTGAGGACGCCGAGCTGGGCGGCAGCGCGGCGGCCGAGCACACGGGGCAGCCAGGCCACGGGTCTCCTCGGAGGTCGGGACGGCTCCCGGGCGGTCCCCGGTGGCCGTGCCCGGCCGACGCTACCTATACGAGTGGGAGCGTTTCCATGAGGAAACCGATGTCGTTATGGAGACGTGACCGACCTCTCGCCCGGACGCGCGGGACGGTGAGCGACGGACGGTGGCCGGCGGGTGCCGGACGGTGGCCGGCAGGTGCCGGCCCGCGTGCCCGCGGACTCCGCGGGCACGCGGGCGAGGCGTCAGGCCTGGGGCGGACGCGTCATCGACAGGACGTCCAGGGCGGTGTCGAGCTGCTCCTCGGTGACCTCGCCGCGCTCCACGAAGCCCAGGTCGACGACGGCCTGGCGCACGGTGACGCCCGCCTTGACGGAGTGCTTCGCGACCTTCGCGGCGGCCTCGTAGCCGATCACCCGGTTGAGCGGCGTGACGATCGACGGCGACGACTCCGCGAGCGCGCGGGCACGCTCCACGTTCGCGGTGATGCCCACGACCGTCTTGTCTGCGAGCACGCGGCTCGCGTTGGCGAGGAGGCGGATCGACTCCAGGACCCCCTGAGCGATCACCGGGATCTGCACGTTGAGCTCGAACGAGCCCGACGCCCCGGCCCATGCCACCGTGGCGTCGTTGCCGATGACGCGCGCGCAGACCATGAGCACGGCCTCCGGGACCACCGGGTTGACCTTGCCCGGCATGATCGACGAGCCCGGCTGCAGGTCGGGGATGAAGATCTCCCCGAGGCCGGTGTTGGGGCCGGAGCCCATCCAGCGCAGGTCGTTGCAGATCTTGGTCAGCGACACGGCGATGGTGCGCAGCGCGCCGGACAGCTCGACGAGACCGTCACGCGAGGACTGCGCCTCGAAGTGGTCCCGCGCCTCGGTGAGCGGCAGGCCCGTGTCCTCGGCGAGCAGGGCGATGACCCGCTGCGGGAAGCCGGCCGGCGTGTTGATGCCCGTGCCCACCGCGGTACCGCCCAGCGGCACCTCCGCGGCGCGGGGGAGTGCCGCCTGGAGGCGCTCGACGCCGTAGCGGATCGCCGCCGCGTAGCCGCCGAACTCCTGGCCCAGGGTCACCGGGGTGGCGTCCATGAGGTGCGTGCGACCCGACTTCACCACCGTCGCGTACTCGTCGGCCTTGGCCTGCAGCGCGCCGGCGAGGTGCTCGAGGGCGGGCACCAGGTCCTTGATGACGCCCGACGTCGCCGCGACGTGGACCGACGTGGGGAACACGTCGTTGGACGACTGGGAGGCGTTCACGTGGTCGTTCGGGTGCACGTCCTGGCCGAGGGAGCGCGTGGCCAGGGTGGCGAGCACCTCGTTGGTGTTCATGTTCGACGACGTGCCGGAGCCCGTCTGGTACACGTCCACCGGGAAGTGCGCGTCGTACGCCCCGGTCGCCACCTCGTCGGCGGCTGCGACGATCGCGTCGGCGATCGCCTGGTCGAGGACGCCCAGCTCGGCGTTGGCCTGGGCCGCGGCCTTCTTGATGCGGGCGAGCGCTTCGATGTGGCCACGCTCCAGCGGTGTGCCCGAGATGGGGAAGTTCTCCACGGCCCGCTGCGTCTGGGCACGGTAGAGCGCGTGCGCGGGGACCCGCACCTCACCCATCGTGTCGTGCTCGATGCGGTACTCGGTGGGGTCGGCGCCGGGCACGCCGGACGGGACGACGGTGTCTGCAGTCATGGAACTATCGTGCCGCACCGCGCGGGACCGCCCATCGTGAACCGTGTCACGCCGAGGGGTCACTCCGCCGGCTGCTCACCCACGTCTCCGACCACGTCCACGAGGCGGGCGCTGCCCTCGGCGAGGTCGTACTCGACGCCCACCACGGCGCACCGGCCCTCCGCCACGGCCTGGGCGAGGCCCGCGGAGTAGCCGTGCAGCATGCCGACCGTGTGCACCACGTGCTGGCGGCGCAGGATGTCCGGGTCGGACAGCGCCCGGATGTCGATCCCGGGATCACCGGCCGTGATGTTGACGATCGAGGGGATGACGCGGTCCACGATCGCGCGCACGAAGCCGTTCGGCTGCTCGCCCGTGGCCAGGGTGTGCGCCGCCGCCGCGACTGCGCCGCACGAGTCGTGGCCGAGGACCACCACGAGCGACGCGCCCAGCACGTCCACGCCGTACTCGATCGAGCCGATCACGGTCGTGTCGAGCACGTGCCCGGCGGTGCGGACC
Organism: Antribacter sp. NEAU-D49; assembly: GCF_057158775.1. NCBI lineage: Bacteria > Bacillati > Actinomycetota > Actinomycetes > Micrococcales > Promicromonosporaceae > Antribacter > Antribacter sp. NEAU-D49. Next base: position 278,607 of record NZ_JBXTSN010000002.1, read on the forward strand.
ACGAAGACGTCGCCGAGGCCCTGGTCGAAGATGATCTCCGCCGCGACCCGCGAGTCGGAGCAGCCGAAGATCACCGTGTGCGGGTACTGGGCCGCCTGCAGCTCACGCCGCCGGTCGGCGCTCTGCGAGGGGTGCGCCGGCTCGCCCGCGACAAACCGGGCGTTGCCTGCCCGGAGCCGCGCCCAGGCCTCCTGGGGCGTCAGCGGGACCCTCTCCTGCGTGGCGGTCATCGTGCGAGCTCCTCTCGTCGTGGGGGGTTGGCCCCGGCCCGGGACACCGTGATCGCCGCGACGGCGACGCACCGTTCCAGGACCGAGGTGGTCACGTCGGTACCGATCGCGCGCAGCTCCGCGCGGCGTGCGGCACCCAGCAGGCCGGCGTCCCAGAGGCCGTCGAGCAGGGCGCCCATGAACGAGTCGCCCGCGCCCACGGTGTCGACGACCTCGACCTTCGGGGCCGCGACCTCGACCTCGCCGCCGGCGGTCACCGCGACGGCTCCTGCGCCGCCCAGGGTGACCACCACGAGGGCCGGACCCCCGCTCCGCCACGTGCGGGCGACGTCGCGCGGGTCCTGACCCGGGTAGAGCCAGGCGAGGTCCTCGTCGCTGACCTTCACCACGTCCGCCAGGCCCACCAGAGCCTCGATCAGAGGTCGGGCGGTGTCCGCGTCGCCCATGATCGCGGGGCGGGCGTTCGGGTCGTACGTCACGGTGGCGGTGGTGCGCGCGGCCTCCAGCAGGGCGCGCACCTGGGACGCCCCCGGCTCCAGCACGGCGGCGATGGAGCCGGTGTGCACCGCGAGCGTGCCCTCGGAGGCCGCGGCGTCGTCGGGCACCCGCCAGGTGAGGTCGAAGTCGTAGGTGGCCGCGCCCTGCGCGTCCAGCGTGGCGACGGCGACGCTCGTGCGGTCCGCGCGGTCGCTGCCCGCCACGACCGTGACCCCGGACTCGGCGAGCCAGCCCCGCACCAGGTCACCCCGCGCGTCGGGCCCCGTCCAGGTCGCCAGCCGCACGTCCCGGCCCAGCCGGCCGAGAGTCAGCGCGACGTTCGCGATGCTGCCGCCCGGGTGCTCGGCCGACGTGCCGTCCGGGCGGTGCACCTCGTCGACCAGCGCCTCGCCCACGGCGAGGACGTGGCCGCTCACGCGGCGTCGCCCGGGGTACCGGACGAGGCGGCCTGCGCCGCGGCGAGGCGCTCGCGCGCGCCGTCGAGCCATTCCTGGCAGCGGGCCGCGAGGGCCTCGCCGCGCTCCCAGAGGGCCAGCGACGCCTCCAGGGGCTCGCCGCCCGCCTCCAGCCGTCCGACGACGCGGACCAGCTCGTCACGCGCCTGCTCGTAGGAGAGGGATGCCACGTCGGTGAAGTCGAGGTCGGTGCTCACGAGGAACAGTCAACAACACGCCGCCCACATCCGTGGCGACTCGTCCACAGGCTGTACAGCACCGCACGTCGCGCCCTGCGACAATGCGTTTGGACCTGGGCGTGCGAGGCCGGACCATGGTGACCCATGGGCCATCTCGAAGTCGCGCACGTGGAGTACCAGCTCCCCGACGGCCGGACGCTCCTCGGGGACGTCTCCTTCCGGGTCGGTGAGGGCAGCGCCACAGCGCTCGTCGGGCCGAACGGTGCCGGCAAGACCACGCTCCTGCGGATCGTCACCGGCGAGCTGAAGCCGCACGGCGGCACCGTCACCGTGTCGGGCGGGCTCGGGGTCATGCCCCAGTTCGTCGGGTCCGTACGCGACGCCTCCACCGTCCGTGACCTGCTCGTCTCCGTCGCGACCCCGCAGATCCGGGACGCGGCCCGCGCCGTCGACGCCGCGGAGCAGGCCATGCTCGAGTCGGACGACGAGGACGTCCAGATGGCGTACGCGCAGGCGCTCGCCGACTGGGCCGAGGTGCGCGGCTACGAGGCCGAGACGCTCTGGGACGTGTGCACCATGGCCGCGATGGGCGTGCCCTACGACCGCGCGCAGTTCCGCGAGGTCCGCACCATGTCCGGCGGCGAGCAGAAGCGGCTCGTCCTCGAGGCGCTGCTCCGCGGCACCGACGAGGTCCTCCTCCTCGACGAGCCCGACAACTACCTCGACGTGCCCGGCAAGCGGTGGCTCGAGGCCCGGATCCGGGAGACGCGCAAGACCGTCCTGTTCGTGTCGCACGACCGCGAGCTGCTGGCCAGCGCCGCCGACCGGATCGTGTCGCTCGAGCCCGGCCCCGCCGGGGCCGACGCCTGGGTGCACGGCGGGGGCTTCGCCACCTTCCACGAGGCCCGCCAGGAGCGCTTCGCCCGGTTCGAGGAGCTGCGCCGACGCTGGGACGAGAAGCACGCGCAGCTCAAGAAGCTCGTGGTCACGCTACGGCAGGCCGCCGCGGTGAGCCACGAGATGGCGTCACGCTACCGGGCGGCCCAGACGCGCCTGGCGAAGTTCGAGGAGGCCGGGCCGCCGCCCGAGCCGCCGCGCGAGCAGGACATCACGATGCGCCTGCGGGGCGGGCGCACGGGACTGCGCGCCGTCACGTGTGCGGGGCTCGAGCTCACCGGGCTGATGAAGCCGTTCGACCTCGAGGTCTTCTACGGCGAGCGGGTCGCCGTGCTCGGGTCCAACGGGTCGGGCAAGTCCCACTTCCTGCGGCTCCTCGCCGGGGGCGACGTGGCGCACACCGGGACGTGGAAGCTGGGCGCTCGCGTGGTGCCCGGCCACTTCGCGCAGACGCACGCCCACCCCGAGCTCGTGGGGCGCACGCTCCTGTCGATCCTCTGGGAGGACCACTCCCTCCAGATGGGCCCCGCCATGTCGTCGCTGCGACGGTACGAGCTGGTCGGGGCAGCCGAGCGGCCGTTCGACCGCCTGTCCGGCGGGCAGCAGGCGCGGTTCCAGATCCTCCAGCTCGAGCTCTCGGGCTGCACCGCGCTGCTCCTCGACGAGCCCACCGACAACCTGGACCTCGAGTCCGCGGAGGCGCTCCAGGAGGGCCTCGAGGCGTTCGACGGCACGGTTCTCGCAGTCACCCACGACCGGTGGTTCGCCCGGTCGTTCGACAGGTACCTCGTGTTCGGGTCGGACGGTGTGGTGCGCGAGACAGCCGAGCCCGTCTGGGACGAGCGACGGGTGGACCGGGAGCGCTGAACGCGCCCGGCCCACCCCGGTCACCGGCTGCTGAGGCCGTGTGATCGGTCGGGTCAGCGGTCCTTGTCCGCGATGTCCCGGATCGAGTCCTTCGTGTCGTCCATCGCGTCCTTGAGGCGGTCACCGGCCTGCTTGGCCTCTGCCCCGGCCTGCTCGCCGCGCCCCTCGGCCTGCATGTCCTCGTTGTTCGTGGCGTTGCCGAAGGCCTCCTTGGCCTTGCCCTTGGCCTCCTCGGCCTGGTGCTTCATCTTGTCGCCCATGCCCATGGCTCCTCCTCGGGTCGTTGCACGGCGCCTCGTCGCGGCGCCCCTCGGACGTCTCCACCGTGGCACCGGCCGCCGCCGCTCGCACCCGTGGGCGCACGCGACGGCGCCAGGCGCACGCGACGGCGTCAGGCGTACGCGGCGCCGTCAGGCGTTCGCGGCGGTGACCTCCGCCTCGAGCGAGCCCTGCGCGAGCCGGACGTGCACTCCTGAGCCGACCACGACGTCGTCGGGCGAGCGGACCACGTGGCCGTCAGCACGCTGGACGACGGCGTAGCCGCGCTCCAGCGTGGACGCGGGAGAGAGGGCGCGGACCTGCGCGCCGAGGCGGCCGATCTCGCCCGCCGCCCGCAGGAGGAGGGCGTTCAGCGTGTGGCGGGCGTGGCCCACGGCCTGCGTGACGTCCTGCTCGCGCCAGTCGACCATGACCTCCGGCGCCGCAAGGACCGGGCGGGACCGCATCCCGTCCAGGCCGCGCTGCTCACGGTCCAGGAGCGCCGCGACGGCACCTCGCATCCGCGTGCGGGCCTGGACGACGCGGGACCGCTCCTCGGACACGTCCGGGACGATCCGCTTGGCGGCGTCCGTGGGCGTGGAAGCGCGGTAGTCGGCGACGAGGTCGAGGAGCGGGGCGTCCGTCTCGTGCCCGATCGCGCTGACGAGCGGCGTGCGGCAGGCCGCCGCGGCCCGGACGAGCGCCTCGTTGCTGAACGGCAGGAGGTCCTCGACCGAGCCGCCACCCCGTGCGACGACGATCACCTCGACCTCGGGCCGGGCGTCGAGCTCGGCGATCGCGTTGCTCACCTCCCGCACGGCGTTCACGCCCTGGACGGCGACCTCCCTGGTCTCGAACCGGACCTGGGGCCAGCGGGCACGGGCGTTGACCACCACGTCGTGCTCCGCCTTGGACTCCCGGCCGCACACCAGGCCCACGACGGCCGGCAGGAAGGGCAGCGGGCGCTTGCGCTCGGGGTCGAAGAGGCCCTCGGCGGCCAGGACGCGACGGAGCTGGTCGATGCGGGCCAGGAGCTCACCCACGCCGACGGCGCGGAGCTCGCTGGCCTGCAGCTGGAGGGTGCCGCGCTTGGTCCAGAACGTGGGCTTGGCGTGGATGACGACATGGTCGCCCTCGCTCGGGGCCACCGGGAGCATCGCCAGGATGCGGCTGAAGATCGTGACCGGCAGGGACACGTCGAGGTCCGTGTCGCGCAGCGTCAGGTACTGCTGCCCGCTGCCCGGCCGGTGGTTGAACTGCACCACCTGCCCCTCGACCCACACGGGCGGCATGCGGTCGATGTAGCCGCGGATCTTCTCCGAGAGGACGCGCACCGGCCAGGGGCGCGACGGCGTGGTGTCGAGGGCCTTCTCCGGGAGCGGCAGCGGGGTGGTGGGCTGGTCTGTCACGCTCCAAGCCTGCCCCACGCCACCCACACAAGGCCTCCTCACCGCTCGCCTAGACTGGCGGCGTGACTGTCACCGCCTCGCCCACCCTCACCAAGCGCGTGCTCCTCGCCGCGCCCCGCGGCTACTGCGCGGGTGTCGACCGCGCTGTGGTCGCCGTCGAGAAGGCGCTGGAGCACTACGGCGCGCCGGTGTACGTGCGGAAGGAGATCGTGCACAACAAGCACGTCGTCGAGACCCTCCGCGACCGTGGCGCTATCTTCGTCAACGAGACCGACGAGGTGCCTGAGGGCGCCCGCCTCGTGTTCTCGGCGCACGGCGTGTCGCCGGCCGTCCGGGCCGCCGCCGCAGTGCGGAAGCTCGACACCATCGACGCCACGTGCCCCCTCGTGACCAAGGTCCACAAGGAGGCCGTCCGGTTCGCCGACGACGACTACGACATCCTGCTGATCGGCCACACCGGTCACGAGGAGGTCGAGGGCACCGCGGGCGAGGCTCCCGACCACGTGCAGATCGTGAACTCGCCGGACGAGGTGGACAAGGTCGTGGTCCGCGACCCCGCCAAGGTGGTGTGGATCTCGCAGACCACCCTGTCGGTGGACGAGACCATGGAGACGGTTCGCCGCCTCCGCGAGAAGTTCCCGTCCCTGCAGGACCCGCCCAGCGACGACATCTGCTACGCCACGCAGAACCGCCAGGTCGCGGTGAAGAAGCTGGCCCCCGAGTGCGACGTCGTGATTGTCGTGGGCTCGGCCAACTCCTCCAACTCGGTGCGCCTCGTGGAGGTGGCGCTCCAGTCGGGCGCCCGCTCCTCCTACCGCGTGGACCGTGCCACCGAGATGCAGGACGAGTGGTTCGAGGGCGCGACGACGGTGGGTGTCACCTCCGGCGCCTCCGTGCCCGAGATCCTCGTCAACGACGTCATCGCGCGGCTCGCCGAGCACGGCTTCGCCGACGTGCAGGAGGTGCGCACCGCCACCGAGGACCTCATGTTCTCCCTGCCGCGCGAGCTGCGCCCCGCGCTCAAGGCCGCCGGCGAGGTGGACCCGCGCCCGCGTCGCGAGAAGCGCAAGGAGCTTCCGCTCGCCTGAGGTTCATCGAGATCGACTGTATGAGGGCCGTCCCTGCCGGTGGGTGGGGGCGGCCTTCCGCGTCCTTCGACGGAGGGGCAGTCGTCAGAAGGGTGGGTCGCCGGGGTCGGTGGGGGTGTGGCTGTCGGTCCGGTGGTGGTGGGTGGGGTCGGTCGGGGCGGGTGGGCCGGTGTAAGTGCGGCCGGTGGGTGAGGTCCAGGTCGTGGTGCCGGTGTCGGGGTCGCGAGTGACGGTCCAGCTGGTGTGTGTCTTGGCGCGGTGGTGTCGGCGGCACAGGGCGTGCAGGTTGGTGGCGCGGGTCTGCCCGGGGTCGTCGGTGTCTGGTTGACCGCTGGTTCCTGGTCGTCTGCCGGCAGCTTTGCTGTGGTGGTTGTAGGGCTCGATGTGGTCGAGGTCGCTGTGTTCGGCGGGCTGGTCGCAGCGGGGGAAGGTGCAGGTCTGGTCGCGGTGCTGGACTGCGCGGCGCAGGGCTGGGCCGGGGGTGTAGGTGGTGGTGGAGTAGTCGGTCAGGATCCCGGTGGCCGGGTCGGTCAGGAGTCGTTGCCAGGTCGCGTCCTGGGCCAGGTCGCGGGCCAGGTCGGCGGGGACGGGGCCGTAGCCGTTCAGGTGGGCCGGTCCGTGGTCCAGGCCGAGCAGGGTGCTCGCGGCGACGGTGACCCGCACCTGGGGGCGTGTGGGTACGACCTGCAGCACGTAGCCGCGCCCGCCGACCTGCGCGCCGCACGACGCGCACGACCCGGTAGTCCCGTCCGCTGTGCGCGCCGTGCCCGCCGCGGCCGCCGCCGACTCCGAACCTGTCGCTGCTGCGGGTGCCTGCTCTGTCGGGGGCGCATTCCTCGCCGGACGAACCGTCGTCGTGTCGTTGTCGTTGCTGCTGGTGGGCAGGATGCGGCCGGTGGTCAGGGCGACCAGGACGTCGGCGCGGGCCTGGGCCAGGGTGCGGGCCTCGTCGGGGGTGCGGGAGATGGTGTGGGCGGCGTCGTCGACGACGGCCCAGAGGGCTGCGGCCTGCTCGGCGGGCAGGTACGCGGTGAGGTAGGCCATGGAGTTCTCCACCGGTTCCAGGCGCACGTACCGCTGCTCGGTCGCGGCCTTCCGGTTCGTCTCGACCGCCTGGGGGCAGGACGCGACGGCTTCTGCCAGCATCCGCCGGCGCAGCGCGCGCAGCCCGAGCCGGGGGGCGTCGGGCAGGACCCGGACGGTGGCCTCCCGGCGGGCGGCGGGGTGGGCGAACACCCCGGCGAACGCCAGGATGTCGACCTTGGCGACGTCGAGGACCCCGGCGCGCAGGGCGTCACGGGTCTCGGGCAGGTCGCCCAGCGCCTGGCCGCGGGCGACCAGGGTGCGGCCTACGTGCCCGGCATGACCCACGACAAGGCCGAGCTCCTCACCCAGGTGCTCCCGCTCGGCGGACCACGCCCGCCGCGCAGCGAGCTCACCGGCCGCGGAGGCCTGCACCGACGCGGCCCACGCCCCCAGCCGGGCACCCGCGGCGACAACCTCGACCAGGACGCTGTCTCCCGCGTCGGCCAGATCGACCCCGGCCAGCAGACGCGCCAACTCCGGACCGGGCACCGCTCCCGCGAGCAGCCCTTCCAGGCCCGCGTCGTCCGACAGGCTGGCATCCCCCTCCAGCCCCGCGTCGTCCGACCCGGAAGCTGCCGTGGCTGCTGGCGTGGCGTCCGCCGTCGGCACAGCGGCCACGGTCGAGGAGGGCAGCACCGACAGGGGTGTAAGAATCGTCGGCCGGGCGCCGGTACCCGCCGGCGGGGTGTGCAGCGAGGCAGTGACGGTCACATCGCTGGCGACACCCGGACTGGGAACCCAGGACACGTCCGGCACCACACCGAGGGCGCCACGGGGGGCGCTACCGAGCGACAGGCCGGCTCCGGCCCGCCCTACCCGCGCACCACTCGACGACTCGAACATGAGTTCTATTCTATCGAGCGGACCCTGGACCGCGACCCGAACCGCGAATCTGTGGACAACTCCAGGCCGGGGTGCCCCCTCGCTCGGCGCGGCGCAGAGGGGGCGCCGGTTGCCCGGGCGGCGTCGCCTATCGCGGCCTGCCCGGCCCGAGCTCCACGCTAGACCCGGCCACCCACACGCTAGACCCGGCCACCCACACCCCCGGGCCGGCCTCCGGGGCCCGGGCCGCCGTCGAGCGCGTGACGCCGGGCCTCGCCGGACGCTCCGGCTACCACGAACGGCCGAGCAGGAGCGCGCTGGCTCGCGTGCTCACCTCGGCACGGCTGCGCCCACCGGGGTGGTCGACGGCGATGAGGTGAGTGCCGATCGCCATGCAGAACGCGAGCAGGCTGCGCGCCTCGACCTCGTCCGGGTCGGAGCAGAAGGTGCTGATCGCGTCGCGGAGCAGCTGCATCCGCCGGTCGTCCACCCTGCGGAGCCGTTCGGCGACCGCCGGGTCGCGGCGGGCCCAGTCGCGGACGGCCAGGTCGATGGGGAACAGCCGCTCGCTGGAGAACGTCAGCTGCCCGGCGAGCCGAGCCTTCTCCAGGGCGTCGCCCCCCGCCCGTTCGACCTGGTCGAGGACGTCGTCGACGCACTCCCGCTCCCACGTGTCCAGCATCTCGGCCAGGAGCGCGCCCCGGTCGGCGAAGTAGCCGTAGAAGCCGCCCTTGGTCACCCCGAGGGCCTTCGCCAGCGACTCGACCTTCACGGTGTCGACGCCGCCGGCCGCGAGAGCCCGTAGGCCCTCCTCGACCCACTTCTCGCGCGGGGTCCGCAGTGCGCCCATAGGTGTGACCTGCCTCACGATCTTGCGGGATATACGGCTCCGTACAAGCGGGCTACCGTTGAATATACGTAACCGTATAACAATGAGGAGCTGATGATGCCGACACGAAGACGTCCCCTGATCACCTGGGCCGGTGGGCTGATAGCCCTCTACGGAGCGGCCCACACCGTCGGCGCGCTGACCGTCGAGGGCGCTGCACACCACGCTGGCGCATGGTTCAGCGGGGAGCTCTGGGGCGCGGACCTCTCCCGCATGAGCCCGGCGAACAGCGCCTACTGGCTGACGATCGACAGCTTCGGACCGCAGCTGGTCCTGATCGGTCTGCTGGTCCTCTGGCTCGATCGCCGAGGTCTCACTCCGCCGGCGTTCCTCGCCTGGGGACTGGCGGCCTGGGTCGCGGTCGACGCCGTGGTGCTGGGATGGACGCCCAACGGGCTGATCATCGTGGCACCGATCGTGCTGCTCCTGGTCGGCGCCTACCGCAGGCGCCCTGACGGACAGCGCGAACCGGTCGCGCCCGCGGAGGAACGAGCGGGCTGAGGCCGGGCCGCGCTCGTCAGCCGGCAGCCTGCGAGGTGCCGGGTCCGTCCTCGGGGAGGGCCTTCTCGACGGCCTCGAGCGCCCGCTGATCGCTGGCGACCAGGGTGGTGACCTCGAGCTCCTGCACGAGGACGCTCCGGTGGAAGGACTGGTCGAGTGCTCGGTCGATCGCCACGACGCCACCCTCCTCGGCGGCGAGCAGCTCGGACTTGGTGATGGGCCGAGGTACCTCCTCGATCCCGCGGACCTCGTCGATGTGCTCCTTCTCGTCCACGACGTCGAGCTCGATCATGCGCCGGGCCGAGGTGAGGACGTTCCGCTCGAGCGAGCCGATCATCGAGTTGTAGCTCTTGGTGGCCGACTCGAGCGCCCTGCCCGTCTTGGTGATGTGCGAGGTCATCGTGACGAGTCGCGAGTAGAGCTCCTTGCCCACCTTGAGCACCTGGGCGGCGTTCTCCGCGAGGGCGTCCTGGCGCCAGGCGTAGGCGACCGTACGCAGCAGCGCGATCATCGTCATGGGGGTGGCGACGATGACGTTCTTGCTCACCGCGTACTCGAGCAGGTCCGGCTCGCGCTCGACGGCCGCGGAGAGGAACGCCTCAGCGGGCACGAACATGACGACGAACTCCGGCGCGGGGGAGAACTGGTTCCAGTACTTCTTCGAGGCCAGGTCGTCCACATGCTTCTTCATGTGCCGCACGTGGGCGTCGAGCCTCTGCTCGCGGTAGCCCTCGTCCGTGGCCTGCTGCGCCTCGAGGTACCCGAGGAAGGCGACCTTGGCGTCGACCACCACGTGCTTGCCGCCCGCGAGGTGGACCACCATGTCGGGCCGGAGCAGCGTGCCGTCCTCCGTGGTGGCGTGCGCCTGCTCGGTGAAGTCCACCCGGTTGAGCATCCCGGCAGCCTCGACCACGCGCCGCAGCTGCAGCTCGCCCCACGCCCCGCGCGTCTGCGACGAGCGCAGGGCCGTGACGAGGTCGCTCGTGCCGACGCGCAGCTCTGCGGACGCCTCGGCGACGGCCCGCATCTGCTCGACGATGGCGCCCTGCCCCTCGATCCGGGCCTTCTCCGCCTGGAGCACCTCCGTACGGACCTGGTCCACGGCCTTGGTGAGCGGATCCACCAGTGCTCGGACTGCTTGCTCGCGCTGGGCGAGCACCTCCTCGCCGCGCACCGTGGACGCCTTCAGTCGCGCCTCGGCCAGCTCGAGGAACTGCTTGTTGTTGGCGGCCAGGGCCTCGCCTGCCAGCGCCTGGAAGTGCCGCGCGGCGTTCTCCTGCTCGGCGCGCGCGGCGGCCACCTGCTCCTCGGCTCGCTCCCGAGCGGCCTGCACCTCGCGGTTCGCTGCCTCGACCTGGGCCTGGAGACGCACCACCTCGACCTGGGCGGCATGCCGGTCGGCGTCGGCCTCGGCGCGGGCGCGGGCGGCCGACACCTCGGCGGCGCGCAGGACCGAGGCCGTGCGTCCGGAGTGCCAGAGCCAGCCCACGAGCCCGCCCACGACGAGCGCCCCCAGGGCCAGCAGCACCGTTCCGAGGATCTCCATGGCGACAGGCTGCCACGCGCTACCGACACTCCCGCGCAGAAACCCCGGACGTCCCGCGAAGTCCCAGGTCAGCGCCTGGAGGAGAAACGCGACACCTCCACCTGGCGGGGGAGCGGGCGCGGGGAACTCATCCTCCGGGACGATCCGCTGTGTCGGCGGCGCCCGCTAGGTTGGCGGCATGACAGCGCAAGCCGGCCCGCCGCCGTCGGGCACCAGCGACCTCGCGCCCCAGGGCGCGCCCACGCCACCGCCCGACCCGGCGGCGGCGATGAGCCTGCGCGGCCTGTGGAAGCGGTTCGGCCAGAAGATCGCTGTCCACGGAATCAGCCTCGACGTGCCGTCCGGCTCGTTCTACGGGCTTGTCGGCCCCAACGGCGCGGGCAAGACCACCACGCTGTCCATGGCGACCGGGCTGCTGCGGCCCGACTACGGGTCGGTCCACGTGCACGGCACGGACCTGTGGGCGCAGCCCGACCAGGCCAAGCGCCAGCTGGGCGTGCTGCCCGACGGCGCGCGGCTCTTCGACCGCCTCACCGGCACGCAGCTGATCACGTACGCCGGTCTGCTGCGCGGTCTCGACCGGGACACCGTCGCGAGCCGGACGCAGGACCTCCTGCGGGCGCTCGACCTCACGAAGGACGCCAACACGTTCGTCGTGGACTACTCGGCCGGCATGACCAAGAAGATCGCCCTCGCCAGTGCGATGATCCACGCGCCCGCCACCCTGGTGCTCGACGAGCCGTTCGAGGCGGTCGACCCCGTCAGCGCGGCCAACATCCGCGAGATCCTCGCCGACTACGTCCGGAGCGGCGGCACCGTCGTCGTGTCGAGCCACGTCATGGACCTCGTCCAGCGCATGTGCGACCACGTCGCCGTCGTCGCCGCCGGACAGGTCCTCGCTGCGGGCACCGTCGACGAGGTGCGGGGAGACCAGAGCCTCGAGGACCGCTTCGTCGACATGGTCGGCGGCCGGGCGACGGGGGAGGGACTCGAGTGGTTGCGCACCTCGTCCGCCTCAAGCTGACGCTCCTCGCCAACACGTTCCGGCGCAGCGTCTGGCAGACGATCGGCCTGGTCGTCGCCTCCCTCTACGGACTGAGCGTCGTCGGGCTGCTCGTCGCCGCGGTGATCGCCACCGGCACCTACGACACCGAGGTCCTCGGACTGGTCGTCACCCTGGGCGGCGCTCTCGCGACGCTCGGCTGGTGGCTGGTCCCGGTCTTCCTCTTCGGCGTCGACGCCACGCTCGACCCGCACCGCTTCGCCACGTTCGGCATCCCGCGCCGCACGCTCGTCGCCGGCCTGGGGGTCGCCGCCCTGATCTCGGTACCGGGCATCGCCACGGTCCTCACGGGGCTCGGTGTGACGGTCGCCTGGTGGCGCACGCCTGCGCTGCTGCCGGTGGTGCTCCTGGGCGTCGCCCTCGGCGTCACCACCTGCGTCCTCGGTTCGCGTGCGCTCACCACGGTGCTCGCCCCGCTCCTGGAGGCGCGGCGGTTCCGCGAGATCCTCGCGATCCTCGCGATGGTCCTGCTCGTGATGATCGGCCCCACCATCTCCTGGCTCGGAGGGGGCCGGGACGGCACCACGACGGTCACGATCACCAGCCCCGAGGGCATCCGGCTGGTCGCGGACCAGCTTGCCGGGGTGGTCGGGTGGACGCCGCTCGGCGCGGCCTGGTCGCTCCCGGCCACGGCGTACGACGGCGCCTGGCTCGCCTTCGCGGGCCGCCTCGCGGTGGCCGTGGGCACCGTCGCGCTGCTCTGGTTCGTGTGGGAGCGGGCGCTGGGACGCGCCCTCGTCCGTCCTCCGGTGGGCGGAGGGCGTGGCGCCAAGGCGAAGGGACTGGGCTGGTTCGGCCGCTTCCCGGCCACCCCCACCGGCGCGGTCGCGGCCCGCAGCACCACCTACTGGCTCCGCGACCCGCGTTACGGCTCCGTCCTCGCGATCGTGCCGCTCATGCCGGTCATCCTGTGGTTCTCGGGGCGCGAGACCGACAACCAGCTGCTGCTGATCCTCGCCCCGATCGTGGCGTGGGTGCTCGGCTTCGGGCTGTCCAACGACGTCGCCTTCGACCACACCGCGTTCGCGCTGCACGTGGCGACCGGCGTCCCAGGCTCGGCCGACCGCTGGGGCCGCGTCATCCCCGTCCTGTGCTTCGGCGGCCCCGTGGTCGTCCTCTTCGCCGTCTTCTCGGCGGTGGTCGCGGGGCACACGGCGCTGCTCCCGGCGGTCCTGGGCCTGAGCCTCGGCACGCTCGGGCTCGGCCTCGGGGTGTCCAGCGCCGTCTCGGCCCGGCTGGTCTACCCGGTCCCCAAGCCGGGGGAGAGCCCGTTCAAGCAGCCGCAGGGTGCCGCGGTCGCGTCGATGGTCTCCCAGACGATCGCGCTGCTCGTCGTCGCCGGGCTGTCGATCCCGTCCGTGGTGCTCTCGATCCTCGCCTTCGCGCAGGACAGCGCCCCGCTGGCCTGGGTCGCTCTCGGTGTGAGCCTCGCGGTGGGGGTCGGCGTGCTGGTCGGGGGCGTCCGGATCGGCGCCCGGACGTACGACCGGCGCGCGCCCGAGCTGCTGCAGCAGGTGCAGTCGTTCGCCTGACGCGGCGGGCCGCCGTCCGCCGCACGTAGACTTGCCCGACGTGGCACTCACTATCGGCATCGTCGGCCTGCCCAACGTCGGCAAGTCCACCCTTTTCAACGCGCTGACCCGCAACCAGGTGCTCGCGGCGAACTACCCGTTCGCCACGATCGAGCCCAACGTGGGCGTGGTCCCGCTGCCGGACGAGCGCCTCGGCAAGCTCGCGGAGATCTTCGGCAGCGAGCGGATCCTGCCCGCCACCGTGTCCTTCGTAGACATCGCGGGCATCGTCAAGGGCGCGTCCGAGGGTGAGGGCCTGGGGAACAAGTTCCTCGCCAACATCCGCGAGGCGGACGCCATCTGCCAGGTGACCCGGGCGTTCGACGACCCGGACGTCATCCGGGTCGACGGCTCCACGGACGCCCCCGGCGACATCGAGACCATCTCCACCGAGCTGATCCTGGCCGACCTCCAGACGCTCGAGAAGGCGCTGCCGCGTCTCGAGAAGGAGGTCAAGATCAAGAAGGGCGACGCCGCCCTCCTGGCCGCCGCGACCACCGCCCGCGACATCCTCGAGCGGGGTGACACGCTCTTCCAGGCGGCCGGCGCCGCGGGCCTCGACCTGGCGGAGATCGCGTCGCTGCAGCTCATGACCGCCAAGCCGTTCATCTACGTCTTCAACACGGACGACGCCGGCCTGGCGGACACCGAGCGCCAGGAGGCGCTGCGCAAGCTCGTCGCGCCGGCCCAGGCCATCTTCCTCGACGCCAAGTTCGAGTCGGAGCTGGTCGAGCTCGAGCCCGAGGAGGCCGCCGAGATGCTGGCCGACTCCGGGCAGGAGGAGGCCGGCCTCGACCAGCTGGCCCGCGTGGGCTTCAGCACGCTCGGCCTGCAGACCTACCTCACCGCCGGGCCCAAGGAGGCCCGGGCCTGGACCATCCGCAAGGGGTGGACCGCCCCGCAGGCGGCGGGCGTGATCCACACCGACTTCGAGCGCGGCTTCATCAAGGCCGAGGTAATCTCGTACGAGGACCTGGTCGAGGCCGGCTCGGTCGCCGCGGTGAAGGCGGCGGGCAAGGCCCGCATCGAGGGCAAGGACTACGTGATGCAGGACGGCGACGTGGTGGAGTTCCGCTTCAACGTCTGAGGGGTCTCGGTCGACGGAAAGGACGCTCGTGGCGATCTACGACAAGGGCAAATACCACGACGAGAGCGTCCGCGAGGAGCGGCTTCCTCGCCATCATGCAGACCACCACATCGTCTTCTTCCTCCGCTGGCTCGTCGAGAACGATCTCGTGAGCGAGGCGATGACGAACGGCCGGGACGGCCGGGCGCTCGCCAAGTACCGATCCGGGCGGAAGTCGATCTTCTGGCTCTTCGAGTGGTGGGACCGGCACTTCGTCAGCGACATGGTGGCTCCTGACGCGCGCCGGTTTGTCGACGCCTACTTCGAATACGAGGGCGGCCAGTACCTGCCCGACTACGAGCAGGTACTGGTCGGTGACCTGCCCACGGTCTTCCATGTCCGCTACACAGAGGACAACTACGAGAGGCTCGCGTCGCGCATCTCAGAGCGGTGGGCCGACTTCCAGCGCGCCGGCGGGCGATGAAGCGGAGGCCTTCGCGTCGGTAGGGCCTCGCCGGAGCGTGCCCGGCTCTTGACACCCGCGCTCGCGACGATAAGTTTGGCGACGAAACTATTTCACCGATGAAATCGTTTGCCACGAGCCCGCACGCAGCGCAGCGCAGCGCTTGGAGGAACACCATGCCCCATCTGACAACGTTCGCACCCGCCCGGGGGAGTGCCCGCCGGGCCAGGCCATCCCGCCGAGCCGCCGCCCCCGCACTCGCCGCCCTGACCGCCCTCGCCGTCCTGGCGGCCGGGCAACCGATGACGGCAGCCGCCGAGACGGACCTCCCGCCCACCGGCCAGACGTTCGAGCACTACCCCGCCATGAAGGACGTCTACGAGGACTACTTCTCGTTCGGCATCTTCGGGGCCGGCGAGATCGAGGGCCTGCTCTACAACTACGCGTCGTACACCCCGGGCAACGAGATGAAGCCCGAGAGCACGCAGGCGGTCAAGGGCGAGTTCACCTTCGGCGCGGCGGAGGCGGCGATGGCCAGGTACGCCACGCGGAACCCCGACCTGACGTTCTACGGCCACACGCTGGCGTGGCACTCCCAGTCGCCCACCTGGATGTGGGACGCGCCGCCGGCCCGTTACGGGCAGCCCGGCACGTTCGACCGGGCCGTCGCGCTCGGCAACCTGAACACCCACATCGGCACCGTCCTCGGGCACTTCGGCGGTGACCTGGTGGCGATCGACGTGGTGAACGAGGCCGTGGGCACCGCGAACCCGGCCGACTGGCGCGCCTCCCTGGCCAAGGGTGAGGGCTGGTACCAGGCGCTCGGCTCCGACTGGGTGGAGCTCGCCTTCCTCGAGGCTGCCCGGGTGGTCGACGCCAACGGCTGGGACGTGAAGCTCGTCTACAACGACTTCGGGCTGGACTCCCCGGCGAAGGCCAGGGTGGTCTACGAGATGGTGAAGGACATCAACGCGCGCTACGCGGGCGTCCGTCCGAACGGCAGGCCGCTGATCGAGGTGATCGGCATGCAGGGCCACTACAACCTGGACACCGACGTCGCGGCGGTCGAGGCCAACATCAAGCTCTTCGCGTCGCTCGGGAACGTCGAGGTCAACGTCACCGAGATGGACATCGCGCTCCCGCCCGGCACCCTGACGCCGGAGAACGAGAACAACCAGGGCATGAAGTACGCCGAGCTGTTCCAGGTCTACCGCGACCACGCGGCCGGCCCGGCCAACACCACCAGCAACCCGCACGTGATCACCGCCGTGAAGCTCGCGGGCGTCCGCGACGTGCTCACCGGCTGGAAGGGCGGCGAGTTCGCCATGCCCTACGACTACGACGGCAAGGCCAAGGACGCGCTGCTGGGCATTCTCTACCCGGCGGAGTTCCTCGCCACGCACGACTACATCGAGATCCCGGGCGGCGGCGAGCACCCGCCTGTCCCGGGCGTCCACGTCTTCGACACCTCGGAGGGCGACTCCTGGAGCGGTGCCAACATCGTCCTGGGCGACGACGCCTCCGCGTGGCCGTGGTCCACGACCGACGACGGCGAGGTGGCCTTCCGCCCCGAGCCGGGCGCGACCTACCGCTTCTCCGTGAACTACACCGCCAAGGGCACGACGGCGATCCGCGTCCGCTGGCTCAGGGACAACAGCAACGGCGGCTACACCACCGCCGACGGCGCCCAGGTCAACAGCCACCCGTACCACGCCGGCCAGGTCGCCACGTTCGTCCCCGCCTACTTCAACAGCGGGATGGTCAACATGGGCAGCTACACCCTGGTCACCGAGCTCACGCTGGACGGGTCGCAGCCGGCGGAGGGGCTCATCGGCAACCTCGGCATCCGCGGCGGTGGCGGGGGCAACGCCTTCTCCATCAACACGATCACCGTCGAGAAGGTAGGCCCCGACGGCGACCAGCTCCTGGTGAACTGGCCGCAGGGCATCCCGGCGGCGCCGAGCACGACCCTGCGGTACCAGGGCAACAACTGGATCTCGGTCGCGCTCGCTGCTGAGGCCACGACCCCGGCCACGCTTGCCCGAACGGAGTACCGGGTCGACGGCGGCGCCTGGGTCACCTACGCCGGCCCGTTCACGCTCAAGCGCTCGGACCGGCAGACCCTGGCGTACCGCAGCGTCGACTCCTTCGGCACCGTCGAGCAGGACCGTTGCGTGACCCTCGACCCGGGGAACGGCACCGTGGACGTCGAGGTCGCGCCGGACGAAGCGAGCCTCTGCGGCTGAGGCCGCCGGTCCCCCACGCGGCGCGCACCTGAGCGCGCCGCGCGGGGTCCCCAGAACGGGTCCCCAGTGCGGGTCCCCGGCAGGTTCTAGCGGACGTGGCCCGCGATCGGCAGTGGCAGGGCGGCGATGCCCTCGGAGACGAGGCGCGCCATCTGCCCGGCCCCGTACTCCTGGAAGTGCGTGTTGTCGGCGACCCCGTCGGGGAACGCCGGGTACTGGCCGGGGCTCAGGTGGAGGAACACCCGCTTGGCCGCCTCCGGACCGATCGACGTGAGATAGGCCCGTGAGCGTGCCGACAGGTCGATCATCGCGACGCCGGTCTCGGCGACGAGCTCATGGACCTTGCTGACGTAGTCGGGGAACGAGACCCGGAACTGGCCGTTCGCGTCGTAGTCGCGCCGCGAGACCGGGGTGAGCAGGACCGGGGTGGCGCCGCGGGCGGTCGCTCCCGCCATGTAGCTGTCACGGAGGTACCGCTTGTAGTCGTCGGGGGAGGTGTACCGCTCGGGGTTGCCCGAGCTGGCGTCGTTGTGCCCGAACTGGACGAACAGGTAGTCGCCCGGCTGGATGGCGGCGAGGATCGTGTCCAGCCGCCCTTGCTCGATGAACGAGCGGGACGAGCGCCCGCCGATGGCGTGGTTGGCCACGGTGGCGTTCGAGTCGAGATAGCCGGCGAGCTTCTGGCCCCAGCCCATCTGGGGGTAGCTCGACGAGCCGTACGTCTGGGCGGTCGAGTCCGACGCGATGTAGATCGTGGGCGTCCCGTCGCCCGACGGCGTCCCCACGGGGAGGGCACGCCACTGCTGGTTGGTGCTGCCGTTGGAGTCGTACTGCGAGACGCGGGCCCCGGGCGTCGTGGACCGCTCCCACAGGTCCAGGGCCTTGCCGGAGTGACGGTTCACGAAGCGCAGGTACGTGCCGTCGTCGAGGATCTGCCACTGCTGGTTGGCGCCGCCGGTGGTGCTCCACTGGACGACGTCGGCACCGTTCGCGGTGCTCCTGCCGTAGACGTCGAGCACGAGGTTCGAGTGGCGGGCCTGGATCGTGTAGTAGCCGCCGCCCGCGCTGACGAAGCGGAACTGCTGGTTGGTCGCGTCGTTGCGGTTCCACTGCACGAGCCTGGCGCCGCTCGCGGTAGACCGTCCCTCGACGTCGAGCACCAGGCCCGAGTGGCGGGACTGCAGGACGTACCAGGTGTCGGTGCGGAACGCCGCGTGCGCCGGGCCGGCGGTGACGAGGCCGCCGGTCGCAGCGGCGACGCCGGCGGCGAGGCCGAAGAGGGTGCGGCGGGAGATGCCGGCGCCGAGGACGCCGGAGGGTTCAGGAGTGCCCATGTGTGCTCCAGATGTCCTAGAGGTAGCGGTCGATGATCGGGGCGAGCCTGCTGGCGATCTTCTGGTGCCCCGCGTCGGTCGGGTGGACGTTGTCCAGGGTGTCCGTCGCAGGGTCGACCCAGCCGGTCGTGTCGACGAAGTGGACACGGGCGTCGCCGGCGGCGACGCGGGCCTGGACCGCGTTCCGCGTCTCGGTCACGTAGCGGTTCCGGAACACGCCCATCGCGAAGATCTGGGCGTTCGGGTAGGCCTGGCGCACCCGCTCCAGCATCACGACGTAGTTGCGCTGGAAGTCGGTGGTGGAGACGCCGTGCCCGACGTCGTTCGTGCCCAGGTTGATCACGACGGCGGTGGCCTGGTAGGTGGAGAAGTTCCAGTCGTCGCTGCTCACCCAGGCCGACGAGCGGCGGAACCAGTCCATCATCCCGTAGCAGCCGTCCGAGGTGCTGACGAGGCACGCGCCACCCTGGGCGACCTGGGTGTGCCCGGCGCCGAGGGCCTCCCCGACGAGGTAGGGGTAGGCCGTGAAGGGCCGGTTCCCGTTCGGCTGCCCCACGGTGATCGAGTCGCCGATGAACTCGATGAAGCTCGCCGGGCGCGCGACCGACGTCGTCGAACCACCCGAGGCGAGGACGAACCCGCCGAACGCGGGGTCGCCGGTGTACGAACCGGCGCGCTCGCGGAAGCCGATGCGGACGGTGTGCGTGCCGCTGCCGAGGCCTGAGGCGAGGGTGACGTTCCCGGAGGCGCTGCGCCGCCACTGCTCGGGTGCCCCGTCGACCGAGTAGTACAGGTCGATGGTGCTCCGCAGGCGGACACCGATCGTGGACCCGGTGAAGGCGGCCTCGACGTAGCCGCCGGCCCAGCCCATGGTGCGCCAGGAGCCGTCGGTGGTCCAGCGGCCGTAGTACTGGAGGTTCCGGTCGGTGACCGAGCCGTCGCCCGCCTGGCTGCCGCCGTCGACGGGGATCAGCCGCCAGCGCTGCACGGCCGAGCCGTTGCGGTCGTACTGCGAGACGCGGCTGCCGGGCGCGGTCGCCCGCTCCCAGTTGTCGAGGGCCTTGCCGGAGTTCCGGTTGACGATCTCGTAGGAGCCGTCGGACTGCTCGTTGAGCTGCCACTGCTGGTTGGTACCGCCGTTGCTCGGCCACTGGACGATGTCCGCGCCGTTCGCGGTGCTCTTCGCGCTGACGTCGAGCACCTGGCCGCTGTGCCGCGCCTCGATGCGGTGGTAGCCGCCTCCGGCGTCGACGAAGCGGAACTGCTGGTTGGTCGCTCCGGTGCGCGTCCACAGCAGGGCGGAGGCGCCGTTCGTCGTCGAACGGCCCTCGATGTCGACGACGAGCCCCGAGTACTCGTTGGCGATCACGTACCAGGTGCCGGGAGCGACGGCCGCGTGCGCGGCGGGGGCGAGCCCGGGCAGGGCCGCTGCGACGAGGATCCCGCCGAGGGCGGCGGCGATCCAGCGCGGTAGGCGGCGAGAGGGGGGAGAGTGCACGGCGTGCTCCTTCGACGGGGCGCGGAGTACGTCTTCGGCTCCGCGCGATCGGGTGCTCAGGACCTGTGAATCGATACAATGCCCGGTTCACGATAGTGGCCACCCCGTGGCGGTCAAGCCTTGGAGCGCGGGTTAATCGATTGGGTGACGTCGGCGACGGCAGGGCCGTCGTCGCGCTAAACGATTCGGAACCCCGGCATCCCTTGCCCGCCCGGCGGGCCGCTCACGATAGTGGCGGCGACCCGCGTCGAAGCGGACGCGGGCGGACCCGGAGAGGCAGCCATGCATCCACGAACCACCGTACGACGGCGCGCGGCGGCCCTGACCACCGCGCTCACGGCGACCTGCACCCTGCTCGCCGGCGTGGCCGTCGGCCTCGCCCCTGCAGCGGGTGCCGCGGGAGCCCCGGCACCCGCCCAGGCGCCCGCCACCACCGCCGAAACCATCGAGGCCGCCGCCGCGGGCGACTTCAACTACGCCGAGGTGCTGCAGAAGTCCCTGTTCTTCTACGACGCGCAGCGCTCGGGCGACCTCCCCGAGGACTTCCGCGTGAGCTGGCGTGGCGACTCCGGCCTGACCGACGGCTCCGACGTCGGCCTCGACCTGACCGGTGGCTGGTACGACGCGGGCGACCACGTGAAGTTCGGCCTGCCGATGGCTTTCACGGCGACGATGCTGGCGTGGGGCGCCATCGAGAGCCCCGGCGGCTACGCAGGCTCGGGTCAGCAGGACGAGCTCCTCGACTCGCTGCGCTGGGTCAACGACTACTTCATCAAGGCCCACCCGTCGCCGAACGTGCTCTACGCGCAGGTGGGCGACGGCGAGGCCGACCACAAGTGGTGGGGGCCCGCCGAGGCCATGCAGATGAAGCGGCCCGCGTTCAAGGTCGACGCCTCGTGCCCGGGCAGCGACGTGGCGGGCGAGACGGCGGCCGCGATGGCGGCGTCGTCCATCGTGTTCGCCGACTCCGACCCGGCCTACGCGGCCGAGCTGGTCACCCACGCCCGGCAGCTCTACAGCTTTGCCGACACGTACCGGGGGAAGTACTCCGACTGCATCCCCGTGCAGAGCTACTACAACTCGTGGTCGGGCTACCAGGACGAGCTCGTCTGGGGCGCCTACTGGCTCTACGAGGCCACCGGTGACGCGACCTACCTCGCCAAGGCCGAGGCGGAGTACGACAAGCTGTCGACCGAGCCCCAGACGACGGTCCGGTCGTACCGCTGGACCGTCGCGTGGGACGACAAGTCCTACGCCACCTACGCCCTGCTGGCCCAGGCGACGGGCAAGCAGCGGTACGTCGACGACGCCAACCGCTGGCTCGACTACTGGACCACGGGCTACAACGGCCAGCGCGTGCGCTACTCCCCGGGCGGGCAGGCGCACCTCGACACCTGGGGGTCGCTGCGCTACGCCGCCAACACGGCGTTCGTGGCCCTGACGTACGGCGACTGGCTGGCACAGCGGGGCGACGCGACGCGGGCGCGGACCTACCACGACTTCGGCGTGCGCCAGATCGACTACGCGCTCGGCGACAACCCGCGGGGGTCGTCGTACGTCATCGGGTTTGGTGAGAACTCGCCCCAGGACCCCCACCACCGCACGGCCCACGGGTCGTGGCTCGACTCGCTGAAGGACCCGGCCGAGACGCGGCACGTGCTGTACGGCGCGCTCGTGGGCGGCCCCGGCTCGGCGAACGACGCGTACGTCGACGACCGCGGCGACTACGTCGCCAACGAGGTCGCCACCGACTACAACGCCGGGTTCACCTCCGCGGTCGCGTTCCTCGTCGACGAGTACGGCGGCACGCCGCTGGCGGGCTTCCCGCAGCCGGAGTCGCCCGACCAGGACGAGTTCTTCGTCGAGGCCGGCCTCAACCAGCCGGGGACCACGTTCACCGAGGTCAAGGCGATCGTGCGCAACCGGTCCGCGTTCCCGGCCCGCGTGCTCGACGACGTCCGGGTGCGCTACTGGTTCACGCTCGACGCCGGCGCCGACCCCTCGACCGTCGTGGCGTCGACGAACTACTCCGAGTGCCCCGGCGTCACCACGAAGGTGGGCCACGCCGGCGGCGACCAGTACTACGTCGAGCTCGACTGCTCCGGCTCGGTCGTCTACCCGGGAGGGCAGTCCCAGCACCGGCGCGAGATCCAGTTCCGCGTGACGGCCAACGTGTGGAACCCGAGCAACGACTGGTCGTACACGGGTATCGGCAGCACCCTGGCGAAGAACAGCCGGATCACCCTGCACGAGGGCTCCGAGCTCCTGTGGGGCACCCAGCCCGGCCCGGTCGTGCCGGACACGACGCCGCCCACCACCCCGGGCACCCCGGTGGTCAGCGACGTGACCTCCTCGCGTGCCACGCTCACCTGGGCGGCCTCCACGGACAGCGGGTCGGGCGTGGCCTCGTACCGGGTCCTCCTCGACGGACGGGTGGTCGCGACCCCGCGCACCACCACGCACACGCTGGACATGCTGCAGTCGGCGTCCACCTACCAGGTCGCCGTCGTCGCCGTCGACAACGCGGGCAACGTCTCGCCGGCCAGTACCGCGGTCGGGTTCACCACGGGCGAGGCCCAGAGCGACACGACGCCGCCCACGGTCCCCGGCGCTCCGGTGGCCGGCGGTGTCACCACCACGGGGGCGACCCTCACGTGGGCCGCCTCGACCGACAGCGGGTCGGGCGTGGCCTCGTACGACGTGCTGCTGAACGGAGCGGTCGTGGCCACCACGCCGGCCACCACGTACGCGCTGACCGGCCTCACGCCGGCGACCGCGTACCGGGTCGCCGTCGTCGCCCGGGACAACGCGGGCAACGTCTCGGCCGCCGGCGCCACGACCACGTTCACCACCACCGAGCGGCCGACCGAGCCGGGGACCTCCTGCGCGGCGACGTTCCGGGTGGTCAACCAGTGGAACAGCGGCTTCCAGGCCGAGGTGGCCGTCCGGAACACGGGGACCACGACGGTGCGCAACGCCGTCATCACCTGGCAGTTCGGAGGCGGTGAGACCGTCTCGCAGGCCTGGGGCGGGACGGCGACCCAGAGCGGCTCGACCGTGACCGTCCGGGCCCCCGGCTGGGCTCCGGACCTGGCGCCCGGCGCCACCTGGACCGTGGGCTTCCTCGGAACGGGTGTGCCGCAGCCGCCGCGCGCGATCCTGCTCAACGGCACGCCCTGCACGATGGGCTGACGCGAGCGCACGACGGCCGGGCACGCTGGACCCCCAGCGTGCCCGGCCGTCGTGCGTCCCCGCCCGGCAGGGCACGGCCCGGACCACACGGGGCCAAGTTTCGATCCGGTATCGATCCCGCATCGATAGGGGAGCCCCCGGTGCGGCCCTCTGGCGCGCCCTCTGGCCGCGGGTGAAGATGGCCGCGAGGCGGCACGCAGACCAGCGTGTTACCCCGGTGTTTCGGCGCTGTCAGGCGTTCGTCACCCGCGCTACAGGGCAATATCAAGTCGGTAACGATCGGTTCGGGTACTGGGCGAAGTGACCTAAAACACCCGAGGCCGTGAGTACCGTGAGCCGAAACCATGACGGTGACTCGGGCATCAGGCCGGAAACATCCCTACAGGGACGGTCTGTTCGAGGCGGTGTCATACCCCTGAGGAGGAACATTGAAGATCAGGCGTGCAAGCGCCGCCATTGCTATGGCGGCCACCGGTGCACTGCTGTTCTCGGCCTGCAGCACCCCTGGTGCGGGCGAGGCCGAGCCGACGGAGTCCGCTGGCTCCGGCACGGTCGAGCCCGTGGACGGCTGCAAGGCCGACCTGGGTGAGGTCGAGACTGCCGAGGGCGAGATCAAGTACTCGATCGGCGAGGACGAGTGGCACGCGTACAACAACGACACGAGCGCCACGAACTCGACGTACAACACCGTCGTCAACACGCAGCTGTTCAGCGGCTTCGTGTACTTCGGTGCTGACGGCACCCTCTGCGCCGACGAGAACTTCGGTACCTACGAGGCCACCTCGGAGGACCCCCTGGTCGTCGAGTACACGATCAACGAGGACGCGGTCTGGTCCGACGGCGAGCCGATCGCGTACGAGGACTACCTCCTCGACTGGGCGACCCAGTACTACACCGACGCCGGTACGCCGACCGTCGACGGGTCCGAGACCCCGCTCTTCGACTACGTGGGCGGCCTGACGTTCGGCACCTACGTGACCGAGTTCCCCGAGGGTGAGGTGGGTGGCAAGACCATCACCTACAACTACTCGAAGGTCTACGCCGACTGGGAGGCCCAGGTCTCCGACACCATGCCGGCGCACGTCGTCGCCGAGAAGGCCGGCACCGACGTCGCGGGTCTGGTCGACGCCATCAAGACCGGCAACATGGACATCCTGTCCAAGGCCGCCGAGTTCTGGAACACCGGCTGGTCCTACGAGCCGGGCGCCATGCCGGCCGCTGAGGACGTGCCGTCCTCGGGTCCGTACATCCTGGACCCGGAGGGCTGGACCGCTGGTCAGGCCATCTCCGTGATCCCGAACGAGGCCTACTGGGGCCCCGCTCCGGCCACGAGCAAGCTCACGTTCCGCTTCGCCGCTCCCGAGACGCACGTCCAGGCGCTCTCGAACGGTGACCTCAACGCGATCGAGCCGCAGGCCACCGTCGACACCGTCACGCAGCTCGAGGCGCTCGGCGACTCGGTGACCGTCTCCACCGGCCAGGAGTTCACCTGGGAGCACGTGGACTTCAACTTCGCCTCCGGTCGTCCGTTCGCGGAGGACCAGGGTGGTCTCGCTCTCCGTGAGGCCTTCGCGCTCTGCTTCCCGCGTCAGAAGATCGTCGACGACCTGATCAAGCCGATCAACCCCGACGCCGTGGTCATGAACGCCCGCGAGGTCTTCCCGTTCCAGGAGGCGTACGACGAGGTGCTCGAGGCCTCGTACGGTGGCGAGTACGACGAGGTCGACATCGAGGCCTCGAAGGCCAAGATCGCCGAGTCGGGTCTCACCGCTCCGATCGACGTCGAGATCTCGTACAACGCTCCGAACGAGCGTCGTTCGCAGGAGGTCGCGCTGATCAAGGCCAGCTGCGACGAGGCCGGCTTCAACATCATCGACGGTGGCTCGGAGGCGTTCTTCGACACCGAGCTCGACGCCGGTGACTTCGACATCGCCCTCTTCGCCTGGGCCGGTTCCGGCCTGGTCGCCTCGGGCCAGTCGATCTACAGCAACAACGGTGGCCAGAACTACGGCAAGTACGTGTCCGACGCCGTGACCACGGCCTGGACCACCCTCGCCGACTCCGCTGACCCCGAGGTCCACCTCGAGCAGCAGAAGATCATCGAGACGGAGCTGTGGAAGGACCTGCACGGCATGCCGATCTTCGCCCACCCGGGCGTGGCGGCGTACTCGTCCAACCTGCAGAACGTGCGCCAGACGGTGGCCCAGAACGGCCTCCCCTGGAACGCCGAGCAGTGGTCGATGGCTTCTTGAGCCACTGACCTGGGGCTGAGCCCGGGCTGACAGTCCGGGCTCAGCACTCCCGTCGGGCTTCCGACACACACCCTGTGGGGCAGGGGGCGTCACCCGCCTCCTGCCCCACAGGGCTGTTTCGAGCAGCTGTACGAGCGAGCCGGCCCGGGCCGGCGTGGCATTCCTCACGAGCCACATCGTCGTGGCCGTCTGCGTCATTCCTGTGCCGTACAGTGACTTGCTGATCCCATGCCGCAGACGCCGTGATCCGGCGCCCGCATCGAAGGGCCATTCCCGTGCTGAAGTTCATACTCCGCCGTGTCGGAGCATCCGTCCTGGTGCTGCTGGGCGCGTCAGTTCTCATGTACATCCTCGTGATCAACTCCGGCGACCCGCTGGAGGACTTCCGCGAGAGCAACGACCCCCGGGCCGCCGCCCAGATGCGTGCGCGCATCCTTGCCATGGGCCTCGACAACCCCTGGTACGAGCGGTACTGGGACTGGCTGAGGGGCGTCCTCGGCTGCTTCACCGGTGAGTGCGACCTCGGCGAGTCCGTCAACGGCACCTCGGTGCTCGCGCTGACGCAGCAGGCCGCCGGCTCCACGCTCCGCCTGGTCACGCTGGCGACGATCCTCGCGATCGTGATCGGCGTCGGCCTGGGCATCCTGACGGCCATCCGCCAGTACTCGGCGTTCGACTACACCGTCACCTTCGGTGCCTTCCTCTTCTTCGCGCTCCCCGTCTTCTGGGCGGCCGTGCTGCTCAAGGAGTTCGGCGCGATCCGGTACAACAACTGGATCGCCGAAGGGCAGTACGCGCCAGGGACCATCATCGTCATCGCTGCCGTGGTGGCCCTGCTGCTCGCCGGGCTCCTGGGCGGCGACACCAGGCGCCGCCTGCTGACGGGCGCCGCGACGTTCGTCTTCGTCGCGGGCGTCATGTTCGTCTTCAACGCGATCGACTGGTACCGCAACCCGTCCTTCGGCCCGGTCATGGTGCTCCTGACGGCGGCGGGTGCGGGCGTGCTCGTCACGTCGCTGGTCTCGGGCCTCAAGAACCGCAAGGCGCTGTACGCGGCGCTCACCACCGCGGCGGTCGGCACGGTCATCTACTACGTGCTCGCCCTGACCGGCGTGCTGCGCGAGCCCACCTGGCTCCTCCTGGCCGGCCTCTTCGTGCTGGCCCTCGCGATCTCCGCGGGCATCGGCTGGTTCATGGGCGGCTACGCGAAGAAGCAGGTCATGATGGTCACCGGCGTCACCGGGACCATCACCAGCCTCCTGGTGGTGGCCGACCAGCTGATCGTCCACTGGGCCAGCTTCCTCGGGCTCAAGTCCCGGCCTATCTCCACGATCGGTGCCGAGACGCCGCAGTTCGGCGGTGGCTTCTGGGAGTCGGCGCTGGACAAGGGCGCCCAGCTCCTGCTCCCGACGCTGCTGCTCGCACTGATCTCGGTGGCCACCCACAGCCGCTACACCCGTGCCTCGATGCTCGAGGTCATGGGCCAGGACTACGTGCGCACGGCACGCTCGAAGGGCCTCTCGGAGCGTGAGGTGATCGTCAAGCACGCCTTCCGCAACGCCCTGATCCCGATCACCACGATCGTGGCCTTCGACTTCGCGGCCCTGATCGGCGGCGCCGTGATCACCGAGCGTGTGTTCGGCTGGAAGGGCATGGGCCAGCTGTTCCAGCAGGGCCTCGACGCCACCGACCCCAACCCGGTGATGGCGTTCTTCCTCGTGACCGGCATCGCCGCCGTCACGATGAACCTGCTCGCCGACATCGCGTACGCCTCCCTCGACCCGCGGATCCGGCGGTGACCGCCGTGCACGCCACGCCCGCCGCCACGACCCAGCGCGCGACCCGCGCTCTCGCACCTGCCGGAGACCGAGATGAGTGACATCAGGAACACCGCGCCGCACGGGGAGGACTACGAGCCCGTCCCCGGCGCTCAGAGCATCGACGTCCAGGGCGGCGTCGGGGCGGGACACCTCCCCCCCGAGCCGCTCCCCACCGAGGACAAGTCGTACAGCCAGGGCCAGCTGGTGTGGCGCCGCTTCGTGCGCCACCGCGCCGCGATGATCTCGTGCGCCGTGATCGTGCTGATCGTGCTGATCGCGTACTCGTCGATCGGCGTGGGTCCCATCCCCGGCTGGTGGGACAAGACCTACCTCGCCACGTACGACAAGATCGGCACGGGCGCGCCCACGCTGACGCACCCGTTCGGCCAGGACGCCATCGGCAAGGACTACTTCGCCATGACGATGCGAGGCACCCAGCACTCGCTCTTCATCGCGCTGGGCATCGGCATCCTCTCGACGCTCCTGGGCACCATGATCGGCGCGCTCGCCGGCTACTTCCGCGGCTGGGTCGACTCGGTCCTCATGCGGATGACCGACGTGTTCATCGTCATCCCGCTGCTCGTCATCGCCGCCGTGCTGGGCAAGATGGCCAGCAGCTGGGGCATCTGGGGTCTCACCCTGATCCTGGGCGCCGTCACCTGGACGGGCCTCGCGCGGCTCGTGCGCGGCGAGGTGCTCTCGCTGCGCGAGCGCGAGTTCGTGATGGCCGCGCAGGCGGTCGGCACCAGCGCGTCGCGCATCATCGTCAAGCACATCCTTCCTAACGCGGTGGGCGTGATCATCGTCAACGCGACGCTCGCGATCTCGTCGGCGATCCTGCTCGAGACCGCCCTGAGCTTCCTGGGCTACGGCGTCCAGTCGCCCGACACGTCGCTCGGCCTGCTGATCTCGCAGAACCAGAACGCCTTCGCCACGCGCCCGTGGCTGTTCTGGTGGCCCGGTCTGCTGATCCTCACCATCGCCCTGTGCGTGAACTTCATCGGTGACGGTCTGCGCGACGCGTTCGACCCCCGTCAGACCCGGAAGGACTGAGATGACCACCCTCGACATCACCTCTCCCGGCCCACAGGCCACCCCGGGTGACGCCGTCCTGTCCTTCGAGGACCTCACCGTCACGTTCGGCACCGACTTCGGTGACGTCCACGCGGTCAAGGGCATCACGCTCGACGTGCGGCCCGGCGAGGTCGTCGCCCTGGTGGGCGAGTCCGGCTCGGGCAAGTCCGTCACGTCGATGACGGCCCTGGGCCTGCTGCCCGGCAACGCCCGCGTGGGCGGCACCGTCCGCGTCGGCGACAAGGACGTCAGCACGCTCGACGGCAAGGGGCTGCGCGAGATGCGCGGCAACGACGTGGCCATGGTGTTCCAGGAGCCCATGACCGCGCTGAACCCGGTCCTCACCATCGGCGACCAGCTCACCGAGGGCCTCCAGCTGCACGGCATCGCGTACGGCAAGCAGGCCGAGGCCCGCGCGGCCGAGCTGCTGCGCATGGTGGGCATCCCGGAGCCGGAGCGCCGCCTCAAGCAGTTCCCGCACGAGCTCTCGGGCGGTCAGCGTCAGCGCGTGGTCATCGCCATGGCGATCGCGTGCGACCCCAAGGTGATCATCGCCGACGAGCCCACCACGGCCCTCGACGTCACGGTGCAGGCCGACATCCTCGACCTGCTCCGCTCGCTGAAGGACAAGCTGAACACCGGCATCCTCCTGATCACCCACAACATGGGTGTGGTGGCCGACATGGCCGACCGCGTCGCCGTCATGCTCAAGGGCGACATCGTGGAGATGGGCACCGTGGAGCAGGTGCTCAACAGCCCGCGGCACGAGTACACGCGCCGGCTGCTCGCGGCGGTGCCGCGCCTCGGCGTCACGTCGGCGGCCCCGCTCGCGGAGGACGCCGACGAGGCGCTCCCCGCCCTCGACCTCCGCAACCTGGTGATCGAGTACCACCGGCTCGGCAAGCCGCCGTTCCGTGCGGTGGACGACGTGTCGTTCCAGGTGGCGCCGGGCGAGATCGTCGGACTCGTGGGTGAGTCCGGCTCCGGCAAGTCGACCATCGGCAAGTGCGCGCTGGGCCTCATCCCGGCGCACTCCGGGTCCGTGTCGATCCTGGGCCAGGACCTCACGAAGCTGCGGGGCAAGGAGCTGAAGGCGCTGCGCAAGCGCATCGGCGTGGTGTTCCAGGACCCGTCGGCGTCGATGAACCCGCGCCTGCCGGTGGGCGAGGTCATCGCCGAGCCCATGGTGGTGCACAAGATCGGCGACGACCGGTCGCGCCGCCGCCGGGTGCTCGAGCTGCTCGACGCCGTGGAGCTGCCGCGCAGCTTCTACAACCGGTACCCGCACGAGCTCTCCGGTGGCCAGCGCCAGCGCGTGAGCGTGGCGCGTGCCCTCACGCTCGAGCCGGAGCTGCTGGTCGCCGACGAGCCGACCTCCGCCCTGGACGTCTCCGTCCAGGCGAGCGTCCTGAAGATGTTCACCAACCTGCAGGAGCGCTACAAGTTCGCCTGCCTGTTCGTGAGCCACGACCTGGCGGTCGTCGACATGCTGGCCCACCGCGTGGTGGTGCTCCAGAACGGCGAGATCGTCGAGCAGGGTCTCCGCGAGGACGTGCTGCACAACCCGCGCGAGGAGTACACGCGCCGCCTGCTGGCCGCGGCGCCCGTGCCCGAGCCGGTCGAGCAGCGCCGCCGCCGCGAGGAGCGCCACGCGCTCCTGCGCGAGCTCGGCGACGAGGTCGTGGAGCTCCACGTGGAGGACGACTACCAGGCCTCGTAGCCCGTCCGTGCCCGACGCCGGTCTGGTCGCCTTCCGCGGACGGCGACCAGACCGGCGTCGTCGTCCTTGAGCAACGACCCTGGGCGACGGCGTCGAGACCGAACCGTGATCCCCGGGCAACAGACAGGTGCCTCTCTCTGGGTAGTGTCGGCCGCACCGGGGATCTCCGGGCCTGTGAGCACCGTCGAGGGAGGACGCGTTGAGCCGAGCATCGCTGCTGGCCCGGAGGTCGGGTGCGCACCGGGGGCTGCTCGTGCTGGTGGCGCTCCTGGTCGCGGCCGTCACGGGCACGCTCGGGGTCACGCTCGGGTACGTCCAGGCGGCGGCGGTCGACGGCGCCCGGGCGAGCCTCTCGGCGGCCTCCCCGACGGCGCGCGGGGTGCTGCTCACGACGCGGCTGGCGTCCGCCGAGGCGGACCAGCGGGCCCAGGACTCCCGGGTTCGCGAGGCCGCGAGGGACCTGCTCGGCGGCACGGGGCACGAGGTCGTGCGCCAGGTGCGGACCGAGCCGCTGCGCACCACGCGCCAGGACGGCGCCGACCTGGGCCGCTGGGCCCTCGCCGCCCTGCCGGAACCGGGCGGGCACGACGGTCTCGAGACGGTCGAGGGCGCCTGGCCGTCGGGCGACGGCGAGGTTGCGGTGCAGGCGGAGGCAGCCGAGGCGGCGGGCCTGGCCGTGGGCGACGTGCTCCAGGTGGGCGTCCCCACGGACGCGGACGTCACGGGGCCTGACGTCGGTACCACCGTCACCGTCTCCGGCACCTGGCGGGTCGCGGACCCGGACGACCCGCGCTGGTTCGCCGACCCGCTCCTCCTGGAAGGGGCCGACGGGACGGGCCTGGGCCCGCTCCTGGCGTCGCCGGCGCTGATCGCCGCCCAGGACACCGACCCGCTCGTCCGCTGGACCGTGGTGCCCGACGCGGGCGTCCGGCCGGGCGACCTTCCGGCGCTGGCCACGCTCGCCGACGACCTCGACTCCCGGCTCGGGGAGGACGACGCCGTCGCGCCCCGCGGCCTGCGGGTCGAGGGCACGCTCGACCGGACGGCGGCGGAGACGTCGGCGGCGCTCCGGGCGGCTGACGCCGTGGCCCTGGTGCCGCTGTGCCTGCTCGCGGTCGTCAGCCTCGTCTCCCTGGTCCAGGTGGCGCGCCTCCTTGCCGCCACGCGCGAGGCCGAGGTGGCGCTGCTGGTCGCCCGCGGTGCCGCGCCGTCGACGGTCACGGCGGGCGCGGCGCTGGAGGCCTCCCTGCTCGCCGCCGCGTCCGCCGTCGGCGGCGCGCTCGCGGCCGGCCTGGCGCTGCGCCTCCTCGTGCCCGACGCCGAGCAGGGCGCCACCGTCGCGACCGTCGCCGTCGTGGTGGCCGTCGCCGCGACGGCGGTCCTGGCGGTGGTGGCGGGGCTCCAGGCGCGCGCCGCGGCGCGGCGCCAGGTGACCGACCGGTCCGGCCGGGCCCGCACCGTCGCCGCGCTCAGCACGGTGATCCTCACGGTGGTCGCGGCCGCCGTCTGCCTGTGGCAGCTGCGGCGCTACGGGTCGCCGCTCGTGACGACCGCCGACGGCGCGCGGACCGACCCGCTGTCGGCGCTGGCGCCCGCGCTCGTCCTGGCCGCGCTGGCGGTCGCCGTCATGGCGGTCCTCGGGCCGGTCTCCCGCCTGTGGTCGGCCCTGGCCGCGCGGGCACGGGGAGCGGTGGGCGTGCTGGCGGCGCGGCAGGTGGCCCGGCGGCTCGTGGTCTATGTGGTTCCCGTGGTGCTGCTGGTGCTGGCGGGCGGGGCGGCGACCCTTGCCGCGGGCTACGCGGGCACCTCCGCGCGTCTGCAGGAGGACGTCGCGACCGCGCGCAACGGCACGGACGTGCGGGTCACGCCGGCGAAGGGCACCTCGGTGGACCCGGCGCTGGTGTCGGCGCTGTCGCGCCTGGACGGGGTCACCGCCGCAGCGCCCGTGGGGCGGCACCGCGCGTCGGCGGGCTCGATGCCGGTCACGCTGCTCACGGTCCCGTCGTCGGCGGTCGAGGGCGTGGTGCGGGCCCCGGCCCAGGTCGCCGACGTGCCGTCGCTGGCCCGGGCGCTCGCCGCGCCCGAGTCCGCGGGCCCCGTGCTGCCCGCCGGCGCCCGCCAGGTCACCGTGTCGGTCACCGCCTCGGCCCAGCTGTGGGACGTCGCCACCGACGCCCCGGCGGCCGTCCCGGGCGACGAGTGGTACGTCGAGCGGCTGGAGCAGGTGAGCCTCACGCGGGTGGACCTCGTGCTCGCCGCGCCCGACGGGTCCGTGGTGCAGGTGGCCGCCGGGGAGCTGAGCCACGACCTCGACGGTGACGGGAGCGGCGCGGGCGCGGACGTCGTGGGCGCCACGCCCGAGCGGCGCGACCTCACCGTGACCCTCCCGGAAGCCTCCGGCGACCTGCCGTGGCGGCTCCTCGCGATCGACGTCGACCTGGGCGTCGACTGGAACCCGGCCCGGACGGCCCTCGCCGTCGACGCGCTCACGGTCGACGGCGCCCCGGTCGACCTGGGCGACGGCTGGGCCCACGCGCCCGACGTGACCGGGCAGGGGTACGAGCTCGTGGACTCCGGCCGGCCCGCCGTGGACCTCGTGGCCTTCGAGGACCTGACGGTGCGCTACCTGCCGGACGACGCCCTCGTCGCGCCCGTCGTGCTGTCGTCGGGGCTCGCGGAGGACCTCGGGGTGGCCGAGGGCGACCCGTTCGAGGTGGTCGTCGCGGGCGGCGCGGCGCAGGTGGAGGTGGCTGACGTGGTCGACGTCGTGCCCGGGGCGCTCGAGCGGCACGTCCTCGTCGCCGACCCGGTCGCCCTCGCCCGCAGCCTGCTCGCCACGCCCGCGCGCCCGCCCGCCGACCAGGAGGTCTGGGTCGCCGCCTCGGCGCCCGGCACCACCGTCCTGCCCGACGACGCCGCGCGCGTCGCGGGCGAGGCCGGCGCCCTCGTCGCGGCCGCCGCCGAGGCTGCGGGCACGGCGGCCGAGGTGCCCGAGGTGACCACCCCCGGCTTCGATGCCGGGGCCGTCGACGCCTCGGCGCCGATCCGGGCCTCGTTCTGGCTCGCCGCCGTGGGGACGGTGATCCTCGCGCTGTCCGGCGTGCTCGCGGTCTCCGTCGCCCTGCTCCGGTCGCGCCGCGGGGAGGTCGTGGTGCTGCGCGCGGTGGGGCTGGGCCCGGCGGCGCAGGGCCGCACCCGGGCCACCGAGCTGCTCGCGGTCGGCACGGCGGCCCTCCTGCTCGGCGTGGTCGCGGGCGGGCTGGTCGGTGTCCTCACCGTGCCGGGCCTGGCCGTCGCCACGCTCACCGGGCTCGACACCGCGCCGCCCGCGCGGTTCGGCCTGGACGGCCTGGGCGTGATCGCGTGCGTCGGGGTGGCGCTGGCCGGGCTGGTCGCCGTCGCAGTGGTCGTGGCCGGCCGGGTGGCCGCGCAGGCGCGCGACACCGAGTACCGCGAGGAGGTGCGCTGATGGCTTACGGCCCGTTCGGCGGGTGGGGCCTGCTGGCCCGCCGCCAGCTGCGGTCGTCCTGGGGGGCGACGCTGACGCTCGCCGCCGTGGCGCTGCTCGCCGCGCTCGTGCTCTCCGCGGCGCCGCGCGCGCTCGCCGACGTGCACGCACGCCAGACCGCCCACGCGACGGCGGGGCTGTCGGCCGCGACGCGCGACGTGGTGGCGGTGGGCGCGGGGCGCATGCCGGGCGGCTGGGACGCCTACCTCGCCGGGCTGCAGGACCTGCGGGACGAGCAGCCCGAGCCGCTGCGCTCCATGCTGGGGACACCGTCGTTCCAGGTGACGAGCTCCGGCCAGGAGACCGTCGCGCCGGTCGACGGCAGCGACCTGTACCGGGTGTCCGTCGCGTTCCGGGCGTCCCCCGACATCCAGGAGCACGTCCAGGTCGTCGACGGCCGGTGGCCGGCCGCCACGCCCGCCGCGCACGGCGAGGGCCGGATCGTGTCGGAGCGGGACCACGCGCTGTTCTCGCAGGCGCCCTTCGAGGTGGCGGTCTCCCGCGCCGTCGCGGACCGGTTCGGCTGGGAGGCCGGCGGCTCCTACCCGCTGCCCCAGCTCGTCGGCGACGACGTCCGCGCCGGCGTCCTCGGGCGCGCCGGCAGCGGCCCGCTCGTCGTCGCCGCGGTGTACGAGCCGCTCGACCCCCAGGACGAGTACTGGGAGCACAACCCCTCGGCGATCGAGCCCTTCCTCGAGAACAGCCCCTCGTTCGGGCTCCTCGGCAGCGCCACCGTCTACGTGGACCCCGCGATGATCGCGCCGCTGAGCCCCGTGGGCGCCGACACCCGCAGCTGGATCCCGATGAGCGCCGACGGGCTCTCCGCCGACGAGGTCCCGGCCGTGGTGTCCCAGCTCCGGCGCCTCGACGCGCAGAGCGTGACCATCGAGACCGGCTCCGGGCCCGGGGAGCCGGGCGGCGCGGCGCCGTTCGTCGTCGAGCCGTCGAGCGAGCTGGTCGGGGTGGTCGAAGCGCTGCTCGCCCAGCGGTCGGGCGTGGACGCGATCGTCGGCGTGCTGGCGGCGGGCCCCGTGGGCGGGACCGTCGCGGTGCTCGCCCTCGGCGCACGGCTCGTGGTGGACCGCCGTCGGCCCGCGCTGTCCCTGCTGCGCGCCCGCGGCGCCTCCGCGGTCCAGCTGCGCGGCCTGATGGCCGCCGAGGGCCTGGCGACGGGGCTGGTCGCGGCGCTGGCCGGGTTCGCGGCAGGCCTCGTGCTGGTGCCCGGCCCCGTGACGGCGACCCAGGTGCTCCTGGCCCTGCTGGCGGGGCTCGCCCCGGCGGCGGCCCTCGCGACCGCGGCCTCGCCGCGCGGCCTGCGGGCGGAGCGCAGCGACCTGGGTACCCGGTCGCGCAGCCGCCTGCGCTGGGTCGTGGAGCTCGTCGTGGTGGCGGCGGCAGCCGTCGCGACCTGGCTCCTCCTGGGGCGGGGCGTCGTCGCGGGGACGAGCGCGCCGACGTCGGCCCGCGGGCTGGGGGTGGACCCGCTGCTCGCGTCCGCCCCGCTGCTGCTCTCCCTGGCCGCGACCCTCCTGGCGGTGCGGGCCTACCCCTGGCTGGCCCTGGCCGCCGAGCGGGCCCTCGCCCGGCGGCGCGACCTCGTGCCGTTCCTCGGCGCCGCCCGGGCCACCCGCGACCCGGCCGGCGGTCCCGTCCCGGCCGTCGCCCTGGTGCTCGCCGTGGCCGTCGCCGCGTCCTCGACGGTGCTGTACGCGACGGTGTCGGGCGGCGTGACGCGCGAGGCGTGGCGGGCGGTCGGTGCGGACCTGCGCGTGTCCGGGCCCGTCGTCGACGACGAGACCGTCTCGGCGCTGGCCGCCCTCGACGGTGTGGAGGCGGTGTCCGCGGTGACGGACCTGGGGCAGATCCCGCTGCGGACCGGGCTCGCGGGCGAGCGGGTCCAGGTCTACGCGGTCGACGGCACGGCGCTCGCCGAGGTGCAGCGCGGCACGGCGGGCAGCCCCCGGCTGCTCGGCGACCTGGCCGGAGGCGGCGACACCCTGCGGGCGGTCGCGTCCGAGGGGCTGGCCTCCGCGGGCGTGACGGCCGGCGCGGGCGGGCTGGAGCTGGTCGGCAGCACGGCGGCGCCCCTCGAGGTGGTGGAGGCCACGGCCGAGGTGCCCGGCGTGGCGTCCACCGAACGGTTCCTCGTCGTGGACGCCGCGCGGGCCGCCGCGCTCCTCGACCTGAGCGAGACCTCGCGCATCGCGCTGGTGGGCCTCGCCGACGGGGCCGACGCCGCGGCGGTGGCCGAGCGGGTCCGCGGTGTCCTGCCCACCTCTGTGGTGGACGACCCGGACCGGAGGGCCGCCCAGCTCCTCGAGTCACCCGTCTCGTCCGGTCTCGCGGCGGCCTTCCTGGTGGCGGTG
This sequence comes from Antribacter sp. NEAU-D49, assembly GCF_057158775.1. Lineage (NCBI taxonomy): Bacteria > Bacillati > Actinomycetota > Actinomycetes > Micrococcales > Promicromonosporaceae > Antribacter > Antribacter sp. NEAU-D49. Next base: position 314,505 of record NZ_JBXTSN010000002.1, read on the forward strand.
GCGCTGGCCGGGGTGCTCGTCGCGGCGGCCGTGGCGATGACGCTGATGCTCGCGGCGCCGGTGCGGGCGCGGTTGCTGGCGGTGCTGGAGACGCTGGGCCTGTCGGGGCGGCAGGGTCGCGGGCTGGTGGGCTGGGAGATCGGGCCGTGGACGGTGGTGGCGCTGCTGGTGGGCGCCGTGCTGGGCGTGGTGGTGCCGTGGGTGGTGCTGGCGGCGGTGGACGTGACGGCGCTGACGGGCGGCACGGAGCAGCCGGGCCTGGCGTTCGACCCGGTGCTGCTCGGGGCGGTAGCGGCGGGATTCGTGGTGGTGGTGCTGGCGGGGGTCGTGGTGGCGGCGGCGCTGGGCCGGCGCGGTGAGGTCGCGGCGCAGCTGCGCATGGGTGAGGAGAGATGAGCATGGGTGCGATGACGGCGCAGGTGCTGGTCCCGGAGGCGGTGGTGCCGGGCGGGGAGATCGTGTGCCGTGATCTGGTGCGGATCTTCGCCACGGACGGGGTGGAGGTCCAGGCGCTGCAGGGGCTCACCCTCACGGTGGACCCGGGGGAGATCGTGGCGGTGGTGGGCGCGTCGGGGTCGGGCAAGTCGACGCTGCTGACGATCCTGTCGGGCCTGGACACGCCCACGGGCGGGTCGTGCGTGGTGGCCGGGACGGACCTGCTGACGATGTCGGCCCGGCAGCGCGTGGCCTACCAGCGCGGGACGGTGGGGTTCGTGTGGCAGCAGACCTCGCGCAACCTGCTGCCGTACCTGACGGCGGCCGAGAACGTGCGGGTGCCGCTGGAGCTGTCGGGGTCGCTGCCCGCGCGGCAGCGGGCGGCGCGGGCCGCGGCGCTACTCGAGCTGCTGGAGGTGGGGCACGTCGCGGACCGGCGGCCGGCGCAGATGTCGGGCGGTGAGCAGCAGCGGGTCGCGATCGCGGTGGCGGTGGCGAACGGTCCGCGGGTGCTGCTCGCGGACGAGCCGACGGGCGAGCTGGACGAGGCCACGTCCGTGGAGGTGCTGGAGGCGCTGCGGGGCGTGAACCGGGAGACCGGGGTGACCACCCTGATCGTGACGCACGACCCGGCGGTGTCGGAGCACGTGGCTCGGACGATCCAGATCCGGGACGGGCGCACCTCGACCGAGGTGCTGCGCCGCACGGAGGTGGACGAGCACGGGGCCGAGCGGCATGTCGCGGAGGAGTTCGCGGTGCTGGACCGGGTGGGGCGGCTGCAGCTCCCGTCGGACTTCGTGACCTCGCTCGGGCTGAAGGACCGGGTGCGGCTCGCGCTCGAGACCGACCATGTGGGGGTGTGGCCGGACGCGCGTCGGGCCGACGCCTCCCGTGAGACTGAGGAGGGCGAGCGATGAGCGCGACTGTGACGGCGGCGGCGCTGCGCGCCGAGGGCCTGACCCGGGTGTTCGGCACCGGGGCGGCCGAGGTGACCGCGCTGTCGGAGGCCGCGGTGAGCGTGGCGCCGGGCGAGCTGCTGGTGGTGCGCGGGCCGTCCGGGTCGGGCAAGACGACGCTGCTGAACCTGCTGGGCGGGCTCGACAAGCCCACCTCGGGGCAGGTGTGGCTCGGGGACCGGGAGCTCACGGCCATGAGCGAGGCGCAGGTGCTGGCCGCCCGCCGGGACGAGATCGGGTACGTGTTCCAGTCGTTCGGGCTGGTGCCGGTGCTGTCCGCGGCGGAGAACGTGGAGGTGCCGTTGCGGCTGCGGCGCACGCCCGCCGACGAGCGCGCCCGCCGGGTCGCCCAAGCCCTGGCCGCCGTCGGGCTGGAGGGGCACGCGAAGCAGCGGCCGTACGAGCTGTCGGGCGGGCAGCAGCAGCGGGTGGGCATCGCCCGGGCGCTGGCCGCCGACCCGAAGGTGCTCATCGCGGACGAGCCCACCGGGCAGCTCGACTCCGCCACCGCCGCCATGGTGATGGACCTGCTGGCCGAGATCGTGCACACGCGCGGGGTCGCGGCGATCGTCTCCACCCACGACCCGCTGCTCATGGCGCGGGCCGACCGCGTCGTCGAACTTCACGACGGGCACGTCACCACGGCGTGAACCACGGCCTGAACCACGGCGTGACCCAGGTGTGACGCAACAGGGGGCACCCTCGGGGAGGTGGCGCGGGTAGGATGGGGTCCGCGCGACGATTGCGCAAATCCCTCACCTGAGAAGAGATGCCTTCTATGACCGTGTCCACGACCCGCGCAGTGCGCTCCGACCTGCGCAACGTCGCGATCGTCGCTCACGTCGACCACGGCAAGACCACGCTCGTGGACGCCATGCTCAAGCAGTCGGGCGCCTTCGGCGCGCACCAGCACGTGGACGACCGCGTGATGGACTCCGGCGACCTCGAGCGCGAGAAGGGCATCACGATCCTCGCGAAGAACACCGCGGTCCGGTACTCCGGTCCGTCCGCGGCGGCGCACGGCCAGCCCGGCGGCATCACGATCAACGTGATCGACACCCCGGGCCACGCCGACTTCGGTGGTGAGGTCGAGCGCGGCCTGTCCATGGTGGACGGCGTCGTCCTCCTCGTCGACGCGTCCGAGGGCCCGCTGCCCCAGACCCGCTTCGTGCTGCGCAAGGCGCTGGCCGCCAAGCTGCCCGTCATCGTCGTGGTGAACAAGGTGGACCGCCCCGACGCGCGCATCGACGAGGTCGTCGCCGAGACCACGGACCTGCTCCTGGGCCTCGCGAGCGACCTGGCCGACGAGGTCCCGGACCTGGACCTCGACGCCGTCCTCGACGTGCCCGTCGTGTACGCCGCCGCGAAGGTGGGCCGCGCCTCGATCCAGCAGCCGGCCGACGGCGGCCTGCCCGCCGACGAGGACCTCGAGCCGCTGTTCGCCACGATCCTCGAGAAGATCCCGGCCCCCACGTACGAGGAGGGCTCGCCCCTCCAGGCGCACGTCACCAACCTCGACGCGTCCCCGTTCCTGGGTCGTCTCGCCCTGCTGCGCATCTTCAACGGCACGCTGACCAAGGGCCAGACCGTGGCCTGGGCCCGCCACGACGGCACCCTGCAGAACGTGCGCATCACCGAGCTCCTCGAGACCAAGGCGCTCACCCGTGTCCCCACCGAGCAGGCCGGCCCCGGCGACATCGTCGCGGTGGCGGGCATCGCCGACATCACCATCGGCGAGACCCTCACCGACCCCGACGACCCGCGGCCGCTGCCGCTCATCACGGTGGACGACCCCGCCATCTCGATGACCGTCGGTATCAACACCTCCCCGCTCGCGGGCAAGGGCGGCAAGGGCCACAAGGTCACCGCGCGCCAGGTCAAGGACCGCCTCGACCAGGAGCTGGTCGGCAACGTGTCGCTCAAGGTGCTCCCCACCGAGCGCCCCGACGCGTGGGAGGTCCAGGGCCGTGGCGAGCTCGCGCTGGCCATCCTCGTGGAGCAGATGCGCCGTGAGGGCTTCGAGCTCACCGTGGGCAAGCCGCAGGTGGTCACCAAGATCATCGACGGCAAGGTCCACGAGCCCATGGAGCGCATGACGATCGACGTGCCGGAGGAGTACCTCGGCGCCGTCACGCAGCTCCTCGCCCAGCGCAAGGGCCGTATGGAGTCCATGTCCAACCACGGCACCGGCTGGGTGCGCATGGAGTTCATGGTCCCGGCGCGCGGCCTCATCGGGTTCCGCACGCGCTTCCTCACCGACACGCGTGGCACCGGCATCGCCGCCTCGATCTCCGAGGGCTACGAGCCGTGGGCCGGCCCCATCGAGACCCGCATGGTGGGCTCGCTGGTCGCCGACCGCGCCGGCAAGGTGACGCCGTTCGCCATGATCAACCTGCAGGAGCGCGGCTCCTTCTTCGTGGACCCCACGCAGGAGGTGTACGAGGGCATGATCGTGGGCGAGAACTCCCGCAACGAGGACATGGACGTCAACATCACCAAGGAGAAGAAGCTGACGAACATGCGGTCCTCCACCGCCGACAACTTCGAGAACCTCATCCCGCCGCGTCACCTGACGCTGGAGGAGTCGCTCGAGTTCGCCCGCGAGGACGAGTGCGTCGAGGTCACCCCCGAGGTCGTGCGCATCCGCAAGGTCGTGCTGGACGCGACGGAGCGTGCGCGGGCGGCGTCCCGCCTCAAGCGGTCCTGACCCCTGGTGCAGGCTTCCACGAGCCCGTCGCCCTGGCCTGATCTCCGGCCGGGCGGCGGGCTCGTCGCCGTCCACGCCCACCCCGACGACGAGACGCTGTCGACGGGGGCGCTGCTCGCCACCTGGGCCGAGGCGGGGCTGCCCGCCACCGTCGTGACGTGCACCCGGGGCGAGCGCGGCGAGGTGCTGGCGCTGCCCGGGACGACGTCGGAGGGGCTCGCTCACCTCGAGGGCGACGGTGCCCGGCTCGGTGCGTACCGCGAGACGGAGCTCGCCCGCGCGGTGGCGGCGCTGGGCGTCGACCAGGTGTTCCTGGACGCTCTGCCCGCCGACAGCGGGCCCGCCGACAACGGGCCCGCCGAGAACAACACTGTGCAGGCAACGGCGCCGAGTTTCCGGCGCAATGTTGTTCTCGCGGGCTCCGCAGCGCGTCGCTACGAGGACTCCGGGATGCAGTGGGTGCGGCCGGGCGTCGCCGGGCCGGCGTCGGACGCCCCGCCGGGTGCGTTCTCCCTGGTCCCCCTCGACGAGCCCGCCACACGGCTGGCCGGGCTGCTCCGAAGGCTCCGCCCGTCCGTCGTCGCGACGTACGAGCCGGGCGGCGGGTACGGGCACCCCGACCACGTCCGGACGCACCAGGTGACGGTCCGGGCGATCGCGCTCGCCGCCGACGCCGGCGCCGTCGTGCCGGGCGAGCCGTGGGACGGGGCCGAGCTGTGGCAGGTGGTGGCCCCGGCCGACGAGGTCCGGGCCGCGCGCCGCGCGCTGGCCGCGGACCCCGCCGCCCGTGCTGTGGCCGAGTCGGCCGGGCTTGCGTTCGCCGACCCGGACGAGCCGCTGCCGCCCTTCGCCAAGGAACGGCTCGACGGGCGGGTGGTGCGCTGCGCCGTCGGACCGGTGCTCGACCGGGTCCTGGGGGCGCTGCGCGCCCACGCCACCCAGGTGCAGCACCCGGGAGCGGCCGGGCCGGGCCTGCTGGCCGGCGGGGTCGCGGGCTGGTACGCCCTCGGCCACGACGTGCTGGCGCCGGTCCCGGCGTACGAGACCTACCTGGTGGGCTGACCGGGGTCAGCGACCCTGGAGGGCGTCCACCCCGACAGTCATGGCGATCACGAGCCGGCGGTCCACGGCGGGAGAGTGGATCTCGACGTCGTACCGGTCGCGGAAGCCCCACTTCTTGACGATCGAGAAGGCCGGCTGGTCGCCGAGCACGAAGTCGAAGTGGTACGGCAGCCACGCCAGGTTCTCGGACAGCCGGCGCAGGATCGCGACGGTCATGTTCCGCTCCTGGCCCACCAGGTTGCCCAGGCCGGGCTGCTCGACGTGCCAGGTGGTGCGCAGGAACGACTTCTTGAAGTCCTTGCGGAACAGGCCCACCGCGTTCCCGGCGGCGTCCAGCACGTCGTACGTGGCGGCCAGGTCGAACACCTGGCGGGCCTTGAAGCCCAGCACCGGGACCTGCTTGGTGTCGTCCGTGTAGAGGGTCACCTGCTCGCGCATGGCCATGCGCTTCTGCTGGGCGAAGGCCAGCAGCTCGCCCTCCGAGCCGTCCGGCTGCGCGGCGCGGATCTCGTACTGGTTCACCATCATGCGGATGCGCTGGCGCATGACGAGCCGGCGCTGCTCCTGGAGGGTGTCAGGGGTCATGGGTTCCTCCGTCGTGGGGGCGGCCGGGGCGGCCGCCGCCGGGAGTCTCCCACACCTGCGCCCGCACCCGTCCGCGTGCGGGAGGATGGGGTAGTGAGCCTCCCGAACGACGCCTACCCGAACGCCCACCCGTCCCGCTCTCCCTCCGGCGCGGGCGGGTCCCGCGGGTCGGTCGCGGGGCTGGTCGTGCGGATGATCCTCTCGCTGGTGCTGGGGGCGGTCGTGGCCGTCCTCGGCACGGTGGTGCACCGGTACGGCGACGACAGCTGGTACGCGGGGATCGCCCTCGCCCTCGCGCTCACCGCGTCCGGTGCGGTGCTCTGCCGGGCGTGGTCCGGCCTGGGGGCGCTCCTCGTGTTCGGTGGCGGCTGGGTGGTCGCCGCGCAGGCGCTGTCCGTCACCGGATCCGGTGGTGACGTCCTCGTGGTCCAGGGGGCGCTCGGCCTCGTCTGGTCGTACGGCGGCCTCGTCGTGATCGCGCTGGCGGCCTTCGCGCCCAGTTCTTGGTTCTCCGACGCTCCTGCCCGACGCCGGTCACTCACCTTCTGAGGTCGTCTCGCCGCAGGTCATGGCGCTGCCGGCAGGTATGAGAGGTGTCGGCGGGATCGCCACAGGACCTCCACGCGAGGCAGGTGGAACGTGGCGAATGCCACGACTCGCAGTGAGTAGGATTCGTTGAAGGGCGGATTCTGCCGACTCGGGCCACCCCGTCGGCGCCCCCCAGCGGGTGCGGACGGTCCGTGCTCGAGTAGTTCGCACGGAGCGTGTCGATGGGCCAGCCGACCGAGCGTGACAACCCTGCGCTCGAGCCGACCTCGCAGGACCAGACCGACGAGAACTCCACTCCCGCGAGGGACGTGGAGGCCGTCACGACCCCGGCCGAGGTGCCGCTCCACGAGGATCCCGGGGTCGAGCCGACCGCCGAGAAGCCCGCTGAGCCCGCGAGCGACGACGCGCGGAAGCCCGTGAGCGACGACGCGCGGAAGCCCGCCGCGCCACCGTCCATCCCGCCGCGACTCTCGCCGACGCGCCCCGGTGTGCCTGCTGCCCGGCCTGCTGCCGGTGTGCCCGCTGCCGCGGGGCCCGCTGCGGGGGCTGCCGCGGGACCCGCTGCGGCGGCTGCCGCGGGGCCGGCCGACGAGGATGCGGCCCCGGCTGCGGAGCCTGCTGCTGCGCAGACCGGTGCCGCGGACGAGCCTTCGGCTGCCGCGGACCAGCCCGCTGCTGCGCCGGCTGCTGCCGCTGCGCCCGCTGCTGCGGCCACTGCTGCGCCTGCGCCCGCTGCGGCGCCCATCCCGGCGGGCAAGCCGGCAGGCGCCGTGGCTCCGGCCGCCGAGCAGCCTTCTGCTCCTGCGACTCCTGCTGCTGATCCGGCCGCCGCGGTCAAGGGTGCGGAGGGCACGCCGGCGGCGACGCCTGCGGCCGGTGCTCCCGAGCCCGCAGCCCCTGCAACGCCTGCCGCCCCCGCAACGCCTGCCGCCCCTGTCGCCACCGTGGCGGCTCCCGCGAGCCTGCCCCCGGCGATCCCTCCGGCGGCCGCCGCCGCACAGCCGGCCAAGCCCGCAGGTTCCTCCACCCCCGCGAAGTCGGCGGGCGCGAGCCCGGCCGCCCCCTCCGTGGCGCCCGCTCCGGGTTCCTCGGCTCCGGCTGCCTCGGCTCCGGTCCGGCCGGCGACTGCCGCCCCGGCGACCACTGTCGCGCCGGCTCCCACTGTTGCCCCGGCGTCGACCGTCGCCCCGGCTGCTCCCGCTGCCGGGTCCGCGGCGACCCCGCCCCCGGCCGCCCCGACCTCCGCCGACGCGCCGGACGAGGTCGCGCTGCTCCAGGCGGTCGTCGACACGCTCGCCGCGCCGACGAACACGGCGCCCACACCGAAGGTGAAGTACACGCCTCGGGTGTTCGCGTTCGAGCGTCCGGCACAGGGTGGAGCCGCTGCCGCTGCCGCTGCTGCCGGAGCCGCTGCCGGTGCCGCCGCGGCGTCGGCGGCGAGCGCCGCCTCAGCATCGCCCGCCTCAGCATCGCCCGCCGCCCCCGGCACCCCGGGCGTGCCCGCGCCCGGCCTCTCGTCCTCGCGGCCCTCGCTGGACGGCCCCGGCGGGGCGAAGGCGACCGCGCCGACCGGGGCGACGCCTCCGCCGTCGGCGCCCCCGGCGGGCCCGACCACGCCGCTCGACGTGCCGACCCTGGTCCAGGGTGCTCCCGCGCCCGGCGGGCCGGGGGAGATCCCGCTGCCGCAGGCCACGTCGCGGTTCAAGCCGCTGACCGACGCCACCCAGCGGGTCATGCGGCCCCTGACCGGCGCCATCTCGCTGCCGTGGGGCCGGACCGGCTCGCCGCAGGGGAGCGTGCCGCCCGTCCCCGGTCCCCCTCAGGGGCACGTGGCCGGCGGTCCGCCGACCGGCGCGCTGTTCGGTCTCCAGGGTGACGGCGCCCCGAGCCGCGCCCCGAAGGTCGCGATGTACGCGGGGCTCGGCCTCGTGGTGCTCCTCGGCATCTACTCGATCATGGCGTGGTCGTTCGGCGACAAGGTGCCGAGCGACACGACCGTCGCGGGCGTCGAGATCGGTGGCATGACCGAGACCCAGGCGGTCGCCGCGATCGAGAAGGAGCTGGGGCCGCGTGCCGCCGAGCCGATCGCGCTGGTCGCCGGCGAGGCCTCGACCACGCTGGACCCCGCCGCGAGCGGGCTGGCGCTGGACGCCGAGGGCACCGTCGACGAGCTCACCGGGTTCTCGCTGAGCCCCGCCCGCATGTGGCAGCACCTGTTCGGCGGCTCCGACGAGGAGCTGGTGCTCGCGGTGGACGAGCCCGTGCTCGAGGCCACCGTGGACGGCCTCCAGGAGTCCATGGCGGTGGCCCCGGTGGACGGGACCGTCGTGATGGTCGACGGCGCCCCGTCGGCCACCCCGGCCGAGCCGGGAAGCCGCGTCGTGTCCGCGCAGGTGGCCGGCATCCTGACGTCGCAGTGGCTGCGCAGCGAAGGCCCCTTCGAGCTGCCGACCGAGCCGGTCGACCCCGAGATCACCCAGGCGGAGACGGACGAGACGCTCGCCCTGGCGGAGAAGATCGTGTCGTCGCCGGTGGTCGTCGAGGTGGGCGGCCAGAACCCCGAGCTGCCGGGTGACGTGCTGGGCCGCGCCGTGTCGTTCGCGCCCGTGGACGGCACGCTGCAGCCCACGTTCGACGGTGCGGTGCTGGTCGAGGCGGTCGTGGACCGCACGGACAACCTGCTGAGCGAGCCGGACGACGCGCACTTCGAGTTCCAGGGCGGCGTGCCCGTCATCGTGGGCGGCGAGGCGGGCACCACGCTCGACCCCGCGGCCGTGGCGACCGCCGTCCAGGCGGCGGCCACGAGCGACGAGCGCACCACGTCCGTCGAGCTGGTCGAGCAGGACCCGGCCGACTCGCGGGCCGCTCTCGAGGCGCTCGGGATCAAGGAGGTCGTCAGCGCGTTCGACACGCCGCTGACCAGCGACCCGGTCCGCACGCAGAACCTCATCCGCGGCGCGCAGATGGTCACCGGCACGCTGATCAAGCCGGGCGAGACGTTCTCGCTCATCGAGGCGCTGTCGCCCATCACGGTGGCGAACGGGTACCACGCCTCGGGTGTGGTCTCCAACGGCCAGCACACGGAGGGCGTGGGCGGCGGCCTGTCGCAGATGGCCACCACCACCTACAACGCGGGCTTCTTCGCCGGGTACGACGACGTGGAGCACTGGGAGCACAGCTTCTGGTTCCCGCGGTACCCCGCCGGCCGCGAGGCGACCATCTTCGTGGGCTCCAAGGACATGCGGTTCAAGAACGACACCCCGTACGGCGCGCTCATGCAGTCGTGGGTGGCGAACGGACGCCTGTACGTGCAGATCTGGAGCACCAAGCACTACCGGGTCGAGACGTCGGACAGCGGCCGCCAGAACGTGCGCGGCACGTCGGTGGTGCACAGCACCTCGCCCGACTGCGAGAACTACCCCGGCGGTGAGCCGGGCTTCTCGATCACGAACTACCGCAAGGTCTACGGGCCGGACGGGAAGCTCGTGAAGGACGAGGCGCAGACCCACACCTACAAGCCGGACAATCCGATGGTCTGCGGCGGCCAGCCCGGCGCGGGCGGCTGACCCCCGCCCCGCGGGATCTGGGTAAGGTCGGGCAGGGCCGTTCCGGCCCTGCCCGAACCTGTGAGAAGAGGTAGTCATGCTGGGACGCAGCGAGCGTGAGTCCCCGGCGCACGCGGCCCTCGCCGCGCGCATCGGTGGCTGGGCTGTCGAGGACACGCTGGAGCTGCTGGACCTCGGTACGACGACGGACACCCTGGCCACGGTGGCGTCGATCGACGACCTCGGCGCCGTGATGCACCTGGGGCACCCGGAGCAGCCGTGGCCGGAGCTGGAGGAGGCGCTGCTGCAGGGCGCCTCGTCGCTCATCGTCACCGCGGCGGTGTCCGTGCCCGGCGAGTGGGTCTGGGTGGGACCGGCCGGCGGCGGTGCCGCGGGCGGCCAGGTGATCGTTGACGAGGCGGGCATGCGTGACTGCCGCTCGGTGCTGCGCGGCCTCGGCGTGAGCCCTCGGCTGGTGCCCAGCCGCACGGCCGTCGACGAGCGCGTGGCCCTCGCGGGCCCCGACGGCTCCCTCGTGATCGAGCGGTCACGCATCCCCGCGGGTTTCTTCGAGCTGCCCGACAGCGCGGCCCTGCAGGGCCGCGCGCCCGTCTGGTACGGGCTCCTGGAGTCGCGGCACGCCTGGCCCGCCTTCGACGAGCCCGCGCAGGTCTGGCTGGCGTTCGGGCCGTACGACGACCACCGCGGCTCGCTGCAGCCCACGCTCGCCGTGATCGCCGGTGCCGGCATCGACCTGCAGCACCTGCGGAGCCACCAGTCGGTGCTCGGGCCGCACGTGTTCTTCACGTCGTTCTCGTGCCCCAGCTCGGCCGTGCTCGACGCGCTCGTGGCCGAGCTCGACGCCCACGGGGTCGCTCACCGCACGCTCGCCGTGCTCCCCGGCGCCGACTTCGTGCCCGGACCCGTCTCGCTGACACCGCGGTGGGCGCCCACGGGCGGGGACGGACGAGACCGGTCATGAGCGCGGCCGCCGTCGCCTACCTGGGGCCCGAGGGCACGTTCACGCACCAGGCGGCCCTGGAGTGGGCCGCCGCCGCGGGGGCCGGGGCGCCGTCGGGCGGCACCGTCCCGCTCGGCACCGTCCGGGAGGTGCACGACGCCGTCGCCGCGGGGCAGGCCGGCGCCGGCGTGGTGGCGATCGAGAGCTCGGTCGAGGGCTACGTGGTGCCGTCGCTGGACGCGCTGGTCGGCAGCCCCGACGTCGTGGCCGTCGACGAGGTGGTCATCGACGTGTCGTTCGACGCGTTCGTGCGTCCCGGGCACGGCGAGCTGCGGGAGGTGTCGGCCCACCCGCACGGGCTGGCCCAGTGCGCGGGCTTCGTCGCCGTGCAGGGCCTGGCGCCCGTCGCCGCGACGTCGAACGCCGCAGCCTGCCGCGACGCCGGCCCGCACACGGTGGCGCTCGGCCCGGCGCTCTGCGGCGAGCTGTACGGGCTCGACCTGTACGCGAAGGCCGTCGAGGACTTCCGCGGCGGGCGCACCCGGTTCCTCGTGCTGGCCCGGCGCGCCGACGCGGCGGCCCACCTCGAGCGGTCCCGCCGGGCGGGCGTCGAGGCGTGGCGCACCATGATGGCGATCACGCCGGTCGTGACGGGGCCGGGCGTGCTCGCCCGGATCACCGCCGCCTTCGGCGACCGGGGCGTGAACATGTCGAGCCTGATCACCCGCCCGCTCAAGGCGCAGCAGAGCAAGTACGTGTTCGTGGTGACGTGCGACGACGCCCCGTGGGGCGTGGGAGCGCGGGCGGTCCTCGACGACCTCCTCGCTGCGGGCGACTCGCTCAAGACCCTGGGCGTCTTCCCCGCCGGGGAGGAGCTGGACGACCGGCTCGACACCGACCACGTGCCCGTCGGCTCGGTGTCCGCGGGCGCTCCGGCCCAGACCTTGGCCCAGGGGCTGCTGTGGTGACGCCGGGGGCGCCTGCCGCGACGGTGGGCGTCGTCGGCCTGGGCCTGATCGGCGGGTCCCTCGCCCGCGCGCTCGACGCGCGCGGCGTCGCCGTGGTCGCCACCGACGTGTCGGGCGGGGCGCGCGCGGCCGCCCGCCACGCGGGCCTCGACGTGGTCGACGATGTCGCGGGCCTGGTCGCGCGTCGTCCCGGGATCCTGGTGCTGGCGGCCCCCCTGCGGGCCATGCGCGGGGTGGCGGGCGACGTGGCGCGGGCGGTCGAGGCCGAGCTGGCCCACGACGCGGCGTCCGGCTGGGACCCCACCGTCACCGACGTGGGCAGTGTCAAGGGCCCGGTGCGTCAGGCGATGACCGACGCCGGTCTGGGCGACCGCTTCGTGGGCGCCCACCCCATGGCGGGGACGGAGCGCAGCGGGTTCACGGCGTCGGACGCCCGGCTCCTGGTCGGCGCGCGCTGGGCGGTCACCGTCGACGACACCACCAGCCCCCGCCGCCTGGAGCAGCTGCTCCGCCTGCTCACCGGCACGCTCGAGGGCACGGTCGCCGTGCTGACCGACGACCTCCACGACGAGGCCACCGCCCTGATCTCCCACGTGCCGCACGTCCTGGCGACCCAGCTGCTCAACGCCGTCGCGGGCTCCGACGTGCGCGACCTCGCGCTCGGGCTGGCCGCGGGCTCGTTCCGCGACGGCACCCGCGTGGCGTTCAGCGACCCGCGGCGCACCGAGGCCATGGTCACGGAGAACGCCGCCTGGGTGACGCCCGTGCTGCGGCTCGCGGTGCGTGACCTGGAGGCGCTCGCCGACGCGCTCGACGCGAACGCCCCGACCCACGACTTCTTCGACCGGGCGGCGGCCGTGCGCGAGGCGCGCCCGGGGGCGGGGGCGGGGGCGGGGCGTCCTGCGGGGGCGGCTCTCGGGCCGACGCCGAACGTCCCCCTGGCGGGCGCGTGGCCCGCCGCCCTCGTCGAGCGGTGCGCGGCAGGCGCGGCCGTGGTGGCCCTGGAGGACGGCGCGGCCGTCCTCGCGTGACGTTCCCCCGGCGGCCGACGGCCGTTACGCTTCGGCCATGACTGACGACGCCGTCAATAAGCACGAGGCCGACGTGATCGTCGTCGGCGCCGGTCTGTCGGGCCTCGTGACCGCCACCGAGCTCACCGCGGCGGGGCGCCGGGTGCTCCTCGTCGACCAGGAGCCGTCGGCCTCGCTCGGCGGGCAGGCGTGGTGGTCGTTCGGCGGGCTCTTCCTCGTGGACTCCCCGGAGCAGCGCCGCGTCGGGGTGCACGACGACGTCGAGCTCGCCTTCTCCGACTGGCTCGGCTCCGCACAGTTCACCCCGGGCGCAGACCGCGGCGAGGGCCCTGACCGGCACGGCTACGCCTGGGCCAAGGGCTTCGTCGAGTTCGCGGGCGGCGACCTGCGGTCCTGGCTGCACGCCAAGGGCGTGCGCTGGTTCCCGCTGGTCCAGTGGGCCGAGCGCGGCGGCTACCCCGCGGGCGGGCATGGCAACTCCGTCCCGCGCTTCCACATCACGTGGGGCACCGGCCCCGGGGTACTGGAGCCGTTCGTCCGGGCCGCGCGCGAGGCGGTGGCCTCCGGCCTGCTGGAGCTGCGCTTCCGGCACCGGGTCACGGAGATCCTCACCGACGACGGTCGCGTCACCGGCGTGCGCGCGGAGGTCCTCGCCGACGACGCGGCCGGCCGCGGCGTGCCGTCGAACCGTACGGTCACCGGCGAGGTGGAGCTGCGCGCGCAGGCCGTGGTGGTGGCGTCGGGCGGGATCGGCGCGAACGCGGCGTCGGCCCGCGCGCGCTGGAACCCCGAGTACGGCGCGCTGCCGGAGCGGATGCTCCAGGGTGTCCCCGACTCCACCGACGGGAAGCTCCTCACCGTCGCCGCCGGGTCGGGCGCCGCCCTGGTCCACGAGGACCGGATGTGGCACTACCCGGAGGGCATCGCGAACCACTCGCCGGTCTGGACCGCGCACGGCATCCGGATCCTGCCGGGGCCGTCGTCGCTCTGGCTCGACGCGGACGGCAACCGCCTGCCCGGCCCGCTCTACCCCGGCTTCGACGCGCTCGGCGCGCTCCAGCACGTGACCGGCCGGGGCGACGACCACTCCTGGTTCGTGCTGAACCGCACCATCATGGAGAAGGAGTTCGCGCTGTCGGGCTCCGAGCAGAACCCCGACCTCACCGGCAAGAGCATCCCGAAGCTCGTCGAGCGGGTGCGCGGGAAGGCCGTGCCGATCGCGCTCTTCGCGGAGCGGTCACCCGAGTTCCTGTGGGCGCAGACCCCGGCCGAGCTGGCCGCCGCGATGAACCGGCTCACCGACGAGACGCCGGGGTCGCACGGGCACGTCGACGCCACCGCGCTCGCCGGGCTCATCGCGGCGCGGGACGCCCAGGTCCTGTCGGGGCTGGGCAAGGACCCCCAGGTCGTGGCCACGGCGGCGGCCCGGAACTTCTGGGTGGACCGCAACATCCGCGTCGCCCCGCCGCGCGCCCTGACCGACCCCAAGGACGGGCCGCTGCTCGCCGTCCGGCTCTCGGTGCTCACCCGCAAGACGCTCGGCGGCCTGTGGTGCGACCCGTCCGGCCGCGTGCTGCGGCCCGACGGGGAGGTCCTCGACGGACTGTGGGCCGTGGGGGAGGCCGCCGGGTTCGGCGGGGGCGGCGCCCACGGGCACCGCGCGCTCGAGGGCACGTTCCTGGGCGGGTGCCTCTTCACGGGCCGGGTGACGGGAAGGGCGCTGGCGGCGGCCCTGTGACGGGACAGCCCCCGCCGAGACGGTGACGTCGTCGGACGGAGCGACTATCTCGGCAGGGGCGGGGAGAGCAGCACCTGGACGCTCAGCGCCTCGGTCGTGACCGCGCACGCCCCGCCCGGGCCGTGCGGGCCGACGGCGCGCTCGCCGTTCTCGCCCTCGCCCGGCCGCTCGTCGGCGGAGTCCCAGGCGAGCTCCCAGCGGCCCGAGCCCTCGCGCGGCGGGGGCAGCACCACCTGAGCGTCGGACAGGCCGCCGTTGAGGACCAGCAGCACGTCGCAGTCCTGCGGCGCGGGGCCGGGTCGCACCATCTGCAGCAGGCGACGGCCGGGCTGGTTCCAGGCGGCCGGATCCATCGGCTCGCCCGACTCCGAGAACCAGAGCAGGTCGGGGTCGGGCTCCCCGGGGCGCGGCGTGCCGAGGAAGAACGAGTCGGCGCGCAGGGCCGGGTGGTCGCGCCGCAGCCGGGACAGGAACCGCGCGGTCTCCAGCAGGTCCGAGCGCGTCCGGTCCAGGTTCCAGTCGACCCAGGAGATCTCGTTGTCCTGCACGTAGGCGTTGTTGTTGCCCTGCTGGGTGCGGCCCAGCTCGTCGCCCGCCGTGATCATGGGCGTGCCCGCCGACAGCAGCAGGATCGCCAGCAGGTTGCGCTGCGACCGCCGGCGCAGCGGGGCGATCGCGTCCCAGTGGACCGCCGCGTCGTCGTCCCCGGCGGGGGGATGGCCCTCGAGGCCGTGGTTCCACGACAGGTTGTGGCCCGAGCCGTCACGGTTGTCCTCGCCGTTGGCGTGGTTCTGCTTGTGCTCGTACGCCACCAGGTCGGCCAGCGTGAAGCCGTCGTGGGCGGTCACGTAGTTCACCGAGGCCACCGGTCCGCGCACGAGCGGCGGGTCGCCCGGGCCGAACAGGTCGGCCGAGCCCGCGAGGCGCGTCGCCAGCTCGCGCAGGCCACGCATCTCGCGCCCGTGGGAGCCCTCGCGCGGCGCGTCCAGCCAGAAGCCGCGCACGGCGTCGCGGAACCGGTCGTTCCACTCGGCCATGGGCGGCGGGAACGCGCCGGTCTGCCAGCCGCCCGGACCCACGTCCCACGGCTCGGCGACGAGCTTGAGCCCCGACAGCACCGGGTCGGTCTGCAGCGCCACCAGGAACGGGTGGTCCGGGTCGAAGCCCACCGTGCCCCGGCCGAGGGTGACCGCCAGGTCGAACCGGAAGCCGTCCACGCCCACCGTCTCCGCCCAGTACCGCAGCGAGTCCAGGGCCAGCTGGATCACCCGCGGACGGCGGAAGTCCAGCGAGTTGCCCGTGCCCGTGACGTCGGCCAGGGCGGCGGGGGAGGCGCCGTCGTGCAGGTAGTAGACCGGGTTGTCGAGGCCGCGGAACGACACGTGCAGGCTGTCGTCGCCGCCCTCGCACGTGTGGTTGTAGACCACGTCGAGGAGCACCTCGATGCCCGCCTCGTGCAGCAGGTGCACCATGCCGCGCACCTCGTCGAGCACGGCCTCGGCGCCCGCGGCCTGGGCCGCGCGCGTGGCGTACGGGGCGTGCGGCGCGAAGAAGCCCAGCGTGCTGTAGCCCCAGTAGTTGTGCCGGCCCTGCGCCACCAGGCGCGGCTCGGAGGCGCTCGCGTGGATGGGCAGCAGCTCCAGCGTCGTGACGCCGAGCACCTTCAGGTGCCTGATCACCGCGGGGTGCGCCACCCCCGCGTACGTGCCGCGCAGCTCCTCGGGCACCTCCGGGTGCCGCATCGTCAGGCCGCGCACGTGGGCCTCGTAGATCACCGTGTCGGCCCACGGCACCCGGGGGCGGGTGCCCGACGGCGGGGCCGGCATCGGCGCCAGGACCACCGCGTGCGGCACCGAGGCGAGAGAGTCGCGCTGGTCCGCCTCGCCGTACCGGTCGCCCAGCCACCAGCCCGGCACGTCGGGGTGCTCGGCGGCCACGGCGCCGATGGTCTCCGGCCCGTACCGCAGCTCACCGACCAGGCCGCGCGCGTACGGGTCCACGAGGAGCTTGTGCGGGTTGTGGCGCATGCCCGCGCGCGGGTCCCACGGCCCGAAGACGCGGAACCCGTAGCGCTGACCGGGGGCGACGTCGGGCACGTGCGCGTGCCACACCCCGTACGTGGGGCCGTCCAGGGGGACCCGGCGCTCGCGGTAGCGGGCCGGGTCGTGCGGCGGCAGCTCGGGGGCCACCACGTCCACGAGGCACAGGTCCACCGCCGTGGCATGGCTCGCGAGCACCGCCACGTCGACCCCGCCGGTGGGCGTCGGGTGGACACCCAGCGGCGGCACATGGCTGCGCCGTACGTTGGGCCGGGTGAGCGGCCGCACGATGGGCCGGGGTGCGGGGTCGCCCGGCGCGCGCTGCGCCTGCACGTCTCGGGTGTCCTTCGCCATGCCGTCCATGGTGTCAGGTCTCGCTGGGTGCTCCGTCCGTGCCGCGGGCGAGGGCGGGCGGCGCACCGCACCTCTGGACAGCGCTTGCCGCGCGGTGCATCATGGTCCCTGGCCCTAATGAATCCTTTCAATCAGCCCGACGACGGGCGGGGCCCGCACCACACTGCTCAAGGACGAGACCACGAGGTGACCCGTGCACAACCCTCCCGGGGCTGACCGCCCCTTGTCCCCCGAACCGACGGGGTCCCCCGAACAGAGCGGCTCCGTCCGGCGCGCGGCCCGGAGCGGCGCAGCCCTCCTCGCCGCGACCGCCCTGGCCCTCCCCGCCGGAGCGGCCGCCGCCGCTGCGACCGTCCCCGCGATCCTCCCCGCCGAGACCGCGCCCCTGGCCTGGAGCTTCGACCTCGGCCCCGGGGCTGTGGCCGACGGCTTCACCGCGGTGCTCGACAGCAACCGCTACTCGGCCGCGGCCGGCCACGGCATCGTCGTGCCCGACGGCGTCACCCTCGCCTCCCGGAACCGCGGCACCACCGACCCGCTCACCGACGACTTCGTCCTGGGTCCCGCGTGGGGCTTCGCCGTGGACGTCCCCGCGGGCACGTACGAGGTGCGCGTCTGGTCGGGCGACAAGCTCGCCGGCACCAGCACCACCAAGACCACGATCGCCCTCGAGGGCGCCACCGCCGGCACCATCCAGTCCCGCCAGGCGGCGACGGAGGCGACCTACCGCACCACGGTCACCGACGGCCAGCTCACCATGGGCGTCACCGGCGAGGGCGCGGGCGGCTACGTGAACGGGATCGTGGTCACGCAGGTCCCCGCCGAGCCGGAGCCCACCCCCGAGCCGACCACCCCCACCCCCACGCCGTCCCCGACCCCCACCCCGACCACCCCCACCCAGGGCTCCCTGCCCGCCCCGCAGGCGCTGCGGACGGCGCACGTGGTGCCGGGTTCGGCCACGATGCGCTGGAACGAGGTCGCCGGCGCCACGGGTTACGTGCTCAGCCGCGGCGACTCCGTGACGGGCCCGTTCACCGAGGTCGCCCGTACGGGCCAGCGTGAGGTGTTCGCCACCGACGTCGTCGACACCTCGGCCGTGCGCTACTACCGGGTGCAGGCGCTGGGCGCGGACGGCGCCGGCGCGCCGTCGGCCGTCGCGGTCGCCACGCTCGAGGGCGTCCCGGCGCCCACCCTCCCGGCCGACGGCGTGCTCGCCCTCGACCTCGGCTCCGGAGCCGCCGCGGGCGGCACCACGGCCGTCGACGCCACGACGGCCTACTCGGCGGCGAACCGCTACGGCTTCGTGGACCCGGCGCAGGTCACCGCCACCGACCGTGGCGGCGACGACGCGCTGCGCTCCGACTTCGTCACCGTGGGCGACACCGAACTCGTGGTCGACCTGCCGGACGGCGACTACACGGTCAGCGTCGTTGCAGGCGACCCCGCCGGTGCCACCGACATCGCCATCACCGCCGAGCAGATGGTCAAGGTGGCGCAGACCGCTCGCGCCCCCGGCCAGTTCCTCGAGATGTCGTTCGACCTGGCGCTCGTCGACGGGCAGCTGAACCTCGACTTCGGCGGCACGGCCGCGAACCTGGCCGCCCTGACGATCGCGCAGAAGTCCGCGCGCACGCCCGGCGTGCAGCCCACCGTCTGGGTCACGGGTGACTCGACCGTCCAGACCTACACCTCGGACTACGTGCCGCAGGCAGGCTGGGGCCAGATGTTCGAGCGGTTCCTCAGCCCGGACGTCGTCGTGGACAACCGCGCGATCGGTGGCCGGTCCTCGAAGAACTTCATCAGCCAGGGCCGGCTCGACGAGGTGCTGCGCGGCATCCGGCCGGGCGACTACCTGTTCGTCCAGTTCGGCCACAACGACAACTCCTACGGCGTGGACGACCGTTACGCGGCACCCGCCGACTACCGCAACTACCTGCGCACGTTCGTGGACGGGGCCGTCCAGCGCGGCGCCACGCCCGTGCTCGTGACCCCCGTGTCGCGGCGCAGCTTCAACGCCGAGACCGGCGAGTTCAACGTCTCCTTCCCGGAGTACGTGCAGCAGGCGAGGGACCTCGCCGCCGAGACCGGCACGCCGCTCGTCGACCTCTCGGCCTCCAGCCGGGCGTACCTGAACGAGATCGGGCCGGAGGCCGCCACGTCCGTGTTCCTGCACGTGCCCGCGGGCGTGTACCCGAACCGGCCGAGCGGCACCGTCGACGACACCCACTTCCAGGAGTACGGCGCCATCCAGCTGGCCCGGCTCGTCGCGACGGACGTGCAGCGCCTCGCGATCCCGCTCGCGCAGGAGGTCGTCGAGGTGGAGCCGCCCGCGAACGTCCCGGCCAGGCCGGCCGGCGTGGTGGCGGGCAGCATCTCCAGCTCCGGCGCCCAGCTCACCTGGACGCCCGTCGAGGGCGCGGACATCTACAAGGTGTTCCGGGCCGACGCCGGGACCGGCGCGTGGCAGCTCGCCGCGACGTCGACCCTCGCGCAGGCGGCCGTGACGGGGCTCGCCGAGGGCGCGTCGTACGACCTGCGCGTCGTGGCGGTCAACGGCCGCGGCGACTCGGAGCCGTCCGACCCGGTCCGCGTCACGACCCGGGCGGCTCTCTACCGGTTCGACGTGCAGCCCGCGGGCGCGCCCGTCATGCCGGGCTACACCGAGGCGAGCGAGCGGTCCCTCTACACGCCGGAGACCGGCTGGGGCTGGCTCACCGGCGGCATGGGCGGCCGCGACCGCGGTGTCGCCTTCACGCCGCCGCCGACCGACCTGGAGCGCGACTTCCTGCTCCCGAGCCCGAGCCACACCTTCGCCGTGGACCTCCCGGACGGCACCTACGCCGTGACCACGTACAACGGTGACTGGATCGGCACGTCGCGCTCGAACGTGCAGGTCGAGGGCAAGGACTTCGGCGCCTCGAACGCCGGCCGCGGGGCCGTCAGCAAGAAGATCAGCCAGCCCGTCCAGGTCACCGACGGGCAGCTCAGCCTGGTGATGACCGGCAGCTCCTCGCGCCTCAACGGCATCGAGATCACCCCGCTGCTCTACGCGCCGTCGGCCCTGACGCTCGCCGACCTGCGCATCGTGGGCGCCGACGTCGAGGTCGACCTCGCGTGGACCGGAACCGAGGACGCAGGCGCGTACCGGGTCTACCGGCAGGGCGAGGGCCAGGCCGAGCCGGTCGCCCTGGGCGACACGACGACGCCGTCGTTCACCGACACCACCGCCGACGTGGGCCTGGCCTACGCCTACCACGTGGTCGCGCTCGACCCGGTGGGCATGGAGTCCGTGCCCACCGACACGCTCGACGTGACCACCGTGGACCCGTCGGTCCCCGTGGCGGCCGCCCCAGCGAACCTCGCCGTGGGCGAGGTCGGCAAGAACCTGGTGCCCCTGGCCTGGGACGCCGTGGAGGGCGCGCTGTTCTACCACGTGTACCGCGCGGAGTCGGAGGACGGCCCGTTCGAGCTCCTGGGCCGCGCGGCCGAGCCGCGCTTCGACGACACGGACGTGCTCACGACCGTGCCGTTCTTCTACCAGGTGGCTGCCGTCAATGCGGGCGGTGTCTCGGAGCGCACCGCCGTGGTGCAGTCACCGGCGCCCACGAAGCTGTTCCGCCAGGCCGAGCGCCTGGACCGGTCGCCCGTCGCGGTCCCCGTGGCCGACGGCGTGTACGTGGCCTGGCGCCTGCTCGGCCTCGACCCCGAGGAGATCGGGTTCCACGTCTACCGCGACGGCACGCGCGTCACGGACGCCCCGCTCACGGGCAGCACCAACCTGGTGGACCCGGCCGGCACCGCGGCGTCGTCGTACCGTGTCAGCACGGTGGTGAACGGCATCGAGCGGTGGGCCACCGCGGAGTTCGAGCCCTGGGACGACCAGACGCTCGACGTCCCGCTGGACAAGCCGGCCGACGCCTACGCCAAGGACGGCCAGCCGTACTCGTACCGGGCCAACGACGCGTCGGTGGGCGACCTCGACGGGGACGGGCAGTACGAGCTCGTCCTCAAGTGGGACCCGACCAACTCGAGGGACAACTCCCAGGCCGGCTACACGGGCAACGTCCTCGTGGACGCCTACGAGCTCGACGGGACGCGCCTCTGGCGCATCGACCTGGGCCGCAACATCCGCGCCGGGGCGCACTACACCCAGTTCCAGGTGTTCGACCTGGACGGTGACGGCGACGCCGAGGTCACGATGAAGACGGCGGGCGCCGTGATCGGCGACGCGCGGGCCGACTACCGCAACTCGTCCGGCTACGTCCTCACCGGCCCCGAGTACCTCACGGTGTTCGACGGCGGCTCGGGCGCGGCGGTCGACACCGTCGACTACCTGCCGCCCCGCGGCGACGTGGGCGCGTGGGGCGACGCCTACGGCAACCGCGTGGACCGCTTCCTCGCCGGGGTGGCCTACCTCGACGGTGAGCGCCCCAGCGTGATCTTCAGCCGCGGCTACTACACGCGAGCGGTGATCGCGGCGTACGACTTCGACGGGACGGACCTCACCTCGCGGTGGGTCTTCGACACGGACGAGGCCGGACCGCAGTACCGGGGCCAGGGCAACCACGGCTTCGCGACCGCCGACGTGGACGGCGACCAGAAGGACGAGATCGTCTTCGGGTCCATGACCATCGACGACGACGGCACGCCGCTCTACACCACGGGCCTGGGCCACGGCGACGCGCTCCACGTGTCCGACCTCGACCCGGCGCGGCCGGGCCTCGAGGTGTTCGCGGCGCACGAGGACATGGGGTCGTCGGGCAACCGCGGCGCCACGTTCCGCGACGCCGAGACGGGTGAGGTGCTGTGGTCCGTCCCGGCCACCGTCGACACCGGCCGTGCCGCGGCCGGCGACATCGACGCCCGCTACCCGGGCGCCGAGGGCTGGGCCGTGGGCGGCGACGCCGCCTGGAACTCGCCGGTGGGTCAGCTCCATGCCGCGAGCGGCGAGCTGATCGGCGAGGACATCCCCGCCGCCAACTTCCTCACGTGGTGGGACGGCGACCTCCTGCGGGAGATCGGCGACCACGACTACGACGCGGCGACCGGCCTCGGCGTCCCCACGATCGAGAAGTGGGACGCTGAGCAGGGCACCGCCACGGAGGTCTACCGGGCCGAGGGCACGCTGTCCAGCAACAGCACCAAGGGCAACCCCGCGCTCCAGGCCGACCTGTTCGGCGACTGGCGCGAGGAGCTCGTGACCCGCACGGAGGACTCGACCGCGCTGCGGATCGCGACCACCGTGGACGTCACGGAGCACCGCCTGCGGACCCTCATGTCCGACCCGGTGTACCGCCTCGGCGTGGCCTGGCAGAACACGGGCTACAACCAGCCGCCGCACACGTCCTACTTCCTGGGCGCGGACATGGCGGCCCCGGCGGCGCCGCGGCTCGCCCTGACCACGGCGGAGACGCCGGGCGAGCGCGTCCCGGGCCCGGCCACGGCCGCGCCCGGCGACGTGCGGGTGCGCGTCGACGACGTCCAGGGCGGCACGGTCAAGCTCGAAGCCACCATCAAGCAGGGTGGTGACAACGCGCACACGATGTCCGTCCACGTCGACGGCGTGCTCGTCGAGTCGCGCGACCTCGTGGACGCCACCCCGCACGAGCAGCAGGTCAGGTTCACCGTCCGCGGCCTGGCCGAGGGCCACCACACGGTCGTCGTCGTCGCCGCGAACCAGCACGGCGAGACGTCGAGCCGGCCGGTGACGGTCCGGGTCAGCCTCCGGGACGTCCAGCCGCGGTAGCCGAGGGGTGAGAACCCTACCTTCGGGTCCCCGGACCCGAAGGTAGGGTTCTCGCATGCGCATCGTCGTCACCGTCAAGTACGTCCCGGACATCGCCTCGGACCGAGGCTTCCAGGACTGTCGGGTCGTGCGCACCTCCGCCGAGGGCACCATCAACGAGCTCGACGAGAACGCGGTCGAGGCGGCCCTGCAGCTGGTCGAGGCCGCGGGGGAGGGCGAGGTCGTCGCCCTCAGCGTCGCCGGCCCCGACGGCGCCGTCGCGCTCCGCAAGGCCTTCCAGATGGGCGTCCACCGCGGCATCCTGGTGTCCGACGACGCCGTGGCCGGGTCCGACTACTTCGGCACCGCCGCGGCGCTCGCCGCCGCGGTCGGGCGGCTGCACGCCGAGACGCCCGTCGACCTCGTGATCACCGGCATGGCCGCCCTCGACGGCCTGGGCTCCGTGGTGCCCACGCTCCTCGCCGCCGACCTCGGCTGGCCCGCGCTCAACCTGGCGAAGAAGGTCGCCGTCGCGGACGGCGTGGTCACCATCACCCGCGACGCGGACGACGTGACCGACGAGCTCTCGGCGCGACTGCCCCTCGTGCTGTCCGTGGCCGACACCGCGAACAAGCCCCGCCTCCCCAACTTCAAGCTCATCATGGCCGCCCGCACCAAGGAGTTCGACACCTGGTCGGCGGCCGACCTCGCGCTCAAGCCGGACGCCGTCGGCGAGGCCGGGGCCCGCACCCGGACGCTGAGCGCCACGCCGCGCCCGCCGCGCGACGAGGTGGAGCTCGTCACCGACAAGGGTGAGGGTGGCAAGGCTCTGGCCGAGTTCCTCATCCGCAACGACCTCGTCTGAAGGAAGTCCAGATGACCAACCGCACCGTCCTGGTCCTGCTGGACCCCGCCACCGAGGTCCGCACCAGCGCTCTCGAGCTGCTCACCATCGCCCGCTCGCTCGGGCGGGCCGAGGCCGTGACGCTCGAGTCGCCCACCGTCGAGGTGCTGGCCCAGCTCGGCGCCTACGGCATCGAGACCGTCCACCAGGCGGAGCTTCCCTCGGCCCTGCTGGGCGACGAGCGTCACCTCCCGGCCGTGGTGGCCGCCGCCCTGGCCGCGGCGGTCCGCCGCACGGACGCCGACGTCGTGCTGGTCCCCACCTCCTTCGCCGCCAAGGAGGCGGCGGCGCTCGCGGCCCACGTGCTCGGCGCGGGCCTCGTCATCGACGCCGCGGGAGTGCACGAGGAGGACGGCCGGATCGTCGGCACCAAGCGTGTCTTCGCCGGGTCGTGGGACACCGCGTGCGCGGTCACCACCGACGTCGCCGTGCTCACGGTGCGCTCCAACGCCGTGGTGCCGCAGCCGGCCCAGGCGGCGGTGAGCACCGAGGTCGAGGGCTTCCCCGTCGACGTGCCCCCGCTGCCGGTGACCCTCGTGTCCCGCACGGTCAAGCCGCGTACCAGCGGTCGCCCCTCGCTCGAGGAGGCCGCGATCGTCGTGGCCGGCGGGCGCGGCACGCAGGGCGACTTCGGGCCGGTCGAAGACCTGGCGGACGCGCTGGGCGCGGCCGTCGGCGCGTCCCGCGACGCGGTCTTCGAGGGCTGGTTCGACACGTACATCGGGCAGACCGGCGTCACCGTCGCGCCCCGCGTGTACATCGGCGCGGGCATCTCCGGCGCGCCGCACCACCGCGGCGGCATGCAGGCCGCGCAGGTGATCGTCGCCGTCAACAGCGACCCCGAGGCGCCCATCTTCGAGATCAGCGACTTCGCCGTCGTCGGCGACCTGGCCGACGTGCTGCCGCAGGCGGCCGAGGCGATCCGGGCGCACAAGGCCTGACCGGTGCCATGAGCGTGCCGCCGCTGGTCCCGCACCGCGTCGCCCTCGACGCGGCGGAGCGGCGGCGCGCCTCGCGCCACCTCCTCCTCGACGGCTTCGGGCCGCAGGCGCAGGCTCGCCTCGCCGGGGCCCGGGTCCTCGTGGTCGGCGCGGGCGGGCTCGGCTCGGCCGTGCTGCCCTACCTCGCGGCGGCGGGGGTCGGCACGCTCGGCGTGCTGGACGACGACGTCGTGGACACCTCCAACCTGCAGCGTCAGGTGCTGCACGGGGCGGGCGACGTGGGCCGGCCCAAGACGGCGTCGGCCGCGGAGTCGCTGCGGGCACTGAGCGGCGGGCTGACGGTCGTCGAGCACCGCGAGCGGCTCGACGACGGCAACGCGCGGCGCCTCCTCGACGGCTACGACGTGGTCGTGGACGGCTCCGACACGTTCGCCACGCGCTACGCCGTGTCCGACGCCGCCGCCGCGCTCGGCCTCCCCGTCGTCTGGGGCACGGTCCTGGGCTGGGACGGCCAGGTCAGCGTGTGGTGGTCGGCCGCGCCGGGCGGCCGGGCGATCACGTACCCGGACGTGTTCGGGCCGCAGCCCGAGGAGGGCGAGTCCTGCGCGACCGCGGGCGTGCTCGGCCCGGCGTGCGGGGTGGTGGGCGCCACGATGGCGGTCGAGGCGGTGAAGCTCCTGACCGGGACGGGCGACGTCGCGCTCGGGCGGATCCTCGTCTACGACGCGCGTACCTCGGGCTGGGACGCGGTCGAGCTCGCGCCGGCGGGCGGGCCGACGGCGGCCGAGCCGCTGCCCGCCGAGCCTGCCCCTGCTGACGGCGACCCGGTGCACCTGGGCGACCCGACCGCCGTCGGGCAGACGCTGGTGCTCGACGTGGGGCTCGTGCCCGGCGCGGTGCCGGGGGCTGTGCACGCGCGGCTGGAGGACCTGGCCGCGGGCGACCTGCCGCCCGAGCTGCTCGCGCACCCGATGGACGCGCCGGTGGTCGTGGTGTGCGAGCGGGGGCTGCGCTCGCGCGGGGCGGCGGCGCTGCTGTCCGCCGAGGGCTGGCGCCACGTCACCGCCCGCGCGCTCCGCCCGGTCTGAAGGCTCCACACAACCGGCTCCTCCCGGTCACCTGGTGTTCACCTGGACGTACCGGGCCTTTCGTCGCGAGGTCATCGCCCGCTCCTAGCGTCGGCAGCGTCCCACGGCCCCCCATGCCAGAACCGGAGTCCTCCGATGACGATCGCCCCCGAATCGCGCCAGCTGCTCGAGCTGGCGCCCTACGCGCGCGGCAAGCGCAGCCCGGTGACGTGCCGCCTGAAGTGCGCCGACGCGTGCTCCCACCCTGCTTCGAACCAGTCCGACAACGAGTACTTCCGTGACGTGGCGAGCGCCGCGCTCTCCCGCCGCGCGATGCTGGGCGGCATCGGCGCCGCCGCGGCCGCCGTGGTGATCGGCACGCAGGTGGGCACCGCCGCCCCCGCCGCCGCCCGCCCGCGCGCCGGCAAGGGCCTCGCGTTCGGCCCGATCGCCTCGCAGCCCGCCGCGACCGACGCGTTCGTGGTGCCCGAGGGCTACTCGTGGAGCCCGATCATCCGCTGGGGCGACCCGATCCTCCCGGGCGGCCGCGCGTTCGACCCGCGTACCCAGTCGCCCGAGCAGCAGGCGCTGCAGTTCGGCTACAACGTGGACTACCTGGACATCCTCCCGGAGGACCCGGCGCACTGCCAGGCCCGCGGGTGGCAGTCGGGCAAGGGCCCGGGCCGCGGCAAGCGAGGCCTGCTCGTCAGCAACCACGAGTACACCAACCCCGGCATCATGTTCGACGCGTCGTACGACGCGCCGACCAAGCGGGCGATCGAGCGCGCCGCGCACGGCATGTCCGTGGTCGAGGTCCGCCGCGAGGGCGCCGGCCGGCCGTGGACGTACGAGCGGATCAGCCCCCTGAACCGCCGCCTCCACATGGGCACCGAGTTCGTCATCGACGGTCCGGCCGCCGGCTCGCACCTGCTGAAGACCGTCGCGGACCCCACGGGCACGCGCGTGCTCGGCACGCTCAACAACTGCGCCGGTGGCACCACGCCGTGGGGCACCGTGGTCTCCGGCGAGGAGAACTTCAACGGCTACCTCCGGGTCAACGGCAAGGACCCGCGCGACGCCCGCTACGGCCTGCGCAACGCCGCGACGAGCTACGGCTGGGAGCTCGACGAGCCCCGCTTCGACGGCAACAACCCGGGCTACGAGAACGAGAACCGCCGGTTCGGCTGGATCGTGGAGCTCGACCCGTACGACCCGTCTGCCGCCCCGGTGAAGCACACCGCGATGGGCCGCATGAAGCACGAGGGCGCGAACGTCATCCTGTCGAAGGACAAGCACGCCGTCGCCTACATGGGCGACGACGAGGTCTTCGACTACGTGTACAAGTTCGTCTCGAAGCGCACCATGCGCGAGGGCAACAGCGCCGCGGCCCGCGCCCACAACAAGACGCTGCTGTCCGAGGGCGACCTCTACGTGGCGAAGTTCCACGGCAACAGCGCCGGTGAGATCGACGGCAGCGGGGCGGTCCCGGCCGACGGCGCCTTCGACGGCACCGGCGAGTGGGTCGCCCTGGTCAAGGACGGCGTGTCGCAGGTCCCGGGCATGTCCCTCGAGGAGGTCCTCGTCTTCACCCGCCTCGCGGGCGACGCCGTGGGCGCCACCAAGATGGACCGTCCGGAGGACGTGGAGCCCAACCCGGTCACGGGCCGCGTCTACGTGGCGTGCACCAACAACTCCTCGCGCGGCGGCTCGCGCGGCGCGGCCGACGAGGCCAACCCGCGGAACAGCAACCGCGACGGGCACGTGGTCGAGATCATCGAGGCCGGCGACGACCAGCTCGCCACCACCTTCACGTGGAACCTGCTCCTCGTGGCCGGCGACCCGTCGGTCAACAGCACCACGTACTTCTCGGGCTACCCGGCCGACAAGGTCTCGCCGATCTCCTGCCCCGACAACCTCGCGTTCGACGCCGAGGGCAACCTCTGGATCTCGACCGACGGCCAGCCGTCGTCGATCCAGAAGTGCGACGGACTGTTCAAGGTGCCGCTGACCGGCTCCGAGCGCGGCCACGTGCAGCAGTTCCTGTCGGTGCCGACCAACGCCGAGACGTGCGGCCCGCTGATCGACTCCGTCGACGGGATGGTCTACGTCAACGTGCAGCACCCGGGCGACGACGGCAGCTACGCCGCGCCCACGTCCTACTTCCCCGACTACCTGGCCGCGGGCGAGCCGGTCCCCGCGGGCGCGTTCCGCGGCCCGCGCCCGTCGACCGTCCAGGTCTTCAAGTCGGCCAACGCGCCGCGGCCCGGCGTGTGGAAGGGCCCCGGCCCGTCGCCGTTCCCGCGCGGCGCGTGACCTCGGTCGCCTGACCTCGGTCGCCTGACCCGCTGTCAGAAGCTCCCCGGCCTCTTGGCCGGGGAGCTTCTGACAACTCCGGGAGGCTCTCGCACCCCGGGATGAACGGGCATCGCCGGGGCGTTCGTAGACTTGATGACCGTGACCCCTCCCGAGCCCGGTGCGGCCCAGCCCGCCGGCGCCTATCTCGACCACGCCGCGACCACGCCCATGTCGGCGGCGGCGCTGGCGGCGTTCGTCGAGCACGCGCAGCTCACGGGCAACGCGTCGAGCCTCCACTCCGCGGGCCGCGGCGCACGGCGCGCGGCCGAGGAGGGCCGCGAGACCGTCGCGCTGGCCGTGGGCGCCCGGCCGAGCGAGGTCATCTTCACCGGCGGCGGGACCGAGGCCGACAACCTTGCCATCAAGGGCATCTTCTGGGGCCGGCGGAGGCAGGACAAGCGCCGCACCCGGATCCTCGTCTCGGCCGTGGAGCACCACGCGGTGCTGGACCCGGCGTTCTGGATGGCCGGGCACGCGGGCGCGGAGATCGTGCTGCTGCCCGTGGACGCGGACGGTGTGCTCGACCTCGACGCGCTGCGCGCGGAGCTCGCGGAGCACGGCGACGAGGTGGCGCTCGTCTCGGTGATGTGGGCCAACAACGAGGTCGGCACCGTCCAGCCCGTGCGCGAGGTGGTGCGCGCCGCCCGGCCCTACGGCATCCCCGTCCACACGGACGCGGTGCAGGCGGTCGGGCAGGTGGAGGTCGACTTCGCGGCGTCGGGCGTCGACGCCATGACGATCAGCGGCCACAAGCTCGGCGGTCCTACCGGCGTCGGCGCGCTCGTGGCGCGGCGCGAGCTCGCGCTGGAGGCCGTGCTGCACGGTGGCGGGCAGGAGCGTGGCGTGCGGTCCGGCACCCTGGGGGTGCCGGCGATCGCCGCGTTCGCCGTCGCGGTGCGCGACGCCGTCGCCGGCCGGCAGGAGCGCGCGGCGCGGCTCGCGGCGCTGCGCGACCGGCTCGTCGAGCGGGTGCGCGAGGTCGCGCCCGACGCCGTGCTGCGCGGCCCCGACCCCGCCGTCCGCCCGCAGGACCGCCTGCCCGGCAACGCGCACTTCACCTTCCCGGGTGCGGAGGGCGACTCGCTCCTCTACCTCCTGGACTCCGCGGGCGTGCAGGCGTCGACCGGCTCGGCGTGCCAGGCGGGCGTGCCGCAGCCGTCGCACGTGCTGCTCGCCATGGGCGTGCCCGAGGCAGAGGCGCGCGGCGCGCTGCGGTTCTCGCTCGGTACCACCTCCACGCCCGACGACGTCGAGCGGCTCGCCGCTGCGCTGCCCCAGGTGGTGTCGCGAGCCCAGGCCGCCGGCCTCGTGTCCGGGCGTGCGATGGGTGGTGCCGCGTGAGGGTCCTGGCCGCGATGTCGGGCGGCGTGGACTCGGCGGTCGCGGCGGCCCTCGCGGTCGAGGCGGGGCACGAGGTGGTCGGCGTCCACATGGCGCTGTCGCGCAACCGCGACCAGTTCCGCACCGGCTCCCGCGGCTGCTGCTCGATCGAGGACGCGGGCGACGCCCGCCGTGCCGCCGACGTGCTCGGCATCCCGTACTACGTGTGGGACCTGTCCGAGCGGTTCGAGGACACCGTCGTGGCCGACTTCCTCGCCGAGTACGAGGCGGGCCGCACGCCCAACCCGTGCGTGCGCTGCAACGAGCACATCAAGTTCGAGGCGCTGCTCGACAAGGCCACGGCGCTCGGCTTCGACGCCGTCGTGACCGGCCACTACGCCCAGGTCGTCACCCGCGAGGACACCGGGCCCGACGGCGCGCCGCGCGTGGTCCGCGAGCTCCACCGCTCGCCGAACGACACCAAGGACCAGTCCTACGTGCTGGCCGTGATGGGGCCCGAGCGGCTCGCCCGGGCGATGTTCCCGCTCGGCGGGTTCGCCACCAAGGACGAGGTGCGCGCCGAGGCGGCGCGGCGTGGCCTGTCGGTCTCCGCCAAGCCGGACTCCTACGACATCTGCTTCGTGGCCGACGGCGACACCCGCGGCTTCCTCCGCTCCCGCCTCGGGTCGCGGCCGGGCACCGTGGTCGACGTGTCCGGCGACGTCGTGGGCGAGCACGACGGCGCCTATGCGTACACGGTGGGCCAGCGCAAGGGCCTGGCGCTCGGCCGTCCGGCGCCCGACGGCGCGCCCCGGTACGTGGTCGACGTGCAGGTGGCGACCAACACCGTCGTGGTGGGCCCCGCCGAGCTGCTGAGCGTCGACCGGATCGCGGGGGAGAAGGCGGTCTGGCTCTGCTCGCCGGCCGAGGAGTCCGGGCCGGACGGCTGGATCGACGCCGAGGTGCAGGTGCGAGCGCACGGCGCGGCGGTCCCCGCACGGGTCCGGGCCACCGACCCGGGCGAGGTGGTGGGCCCGGGCGAGCGCGTGGCGCCGTCGGGCACCCCGGGGCTGGAGGTCCACCTGGTGGGCGACCCGCTGCGCGGGGTGGCCGCCGGCCAGTCGGTGGTGGTGTACCGCGGCACCCGGGTGCTGGGCCAGGCGACGGTCTCGGGAGCGTGGCGCGCGCGGTAGCCCGGCTTCCCGGCCGAGAGCCCCCGGCTGAGAGCCGCCCACCCCGCCGGGACAGCGGCTTCGTCGGACGGACGTACTATCTCGGCGAGGGGCCGAGGGAACCACCGACGAGGGAGCAGAGCATGACGGCAGTCAGCGGGCACGGGCCGTGGCCCGGCGGTGAGCGGGACGTGCTCGAGGCGCAGCAGATGGTGCTCGGCGACCTCGCGGACGTACCCACCGGCGTGGGCGTGGTCCCGTTCGTGGTCCAGCTCCCGGAGCGCGGCCCGGGCGCCGACCTGGTCGGCCGGACCGCCGCCCTGCTCGACGAGATGCCCGTGGAGCTCGGCCCGCACGGCTGGAAGCTCACGGACAACCCGGGCCTGGACGAGCGGCGCGCGCACGCGTTCCGCGCCGACGACCTGGGCGCCCTCGCCATCGCCGCCTACGGCTACAGCGGCCCGCTGACCGTCGAGGTCACCGGCCCGTGGACCCTCGCCGCGGAGCTCTGGTCCGCTCGGGGCGACCGCGTCCTCGCCGACGAGGGCGCCCGCCGGGCACTGGCCCTGGCGCTCGCGGAGGGCATCCGTGAGCACGTCGCGGACCTGCGGGAGCAGGTGCCCGGGGCCGACGTCGTGGTGCAGGTAGCGGAGCCGCTCCTCGGTCAGGTCCACGCCGGGGTGCTGCCCACCTTCTCCGGGTTCAGCCGCCTCCGCGCGGTCCAGGGCCCCGACATCGTGGCCGGCCTGGAGCCGGTGATCGCGGTGGTCCGGGAGGTCGGTGCCCGTTCGGTGGTGCATCTCGGCGCCACGTGGGTGGGCATCCCGCCCGTGGCGCTCGCGGGGGCCGACGCGATCGGGCTCGACGTCGCCGCGCTGGGCCCGGGTGGCTGGAACGAGCGAGCGTGGGAGCTCGTCGCGCGGGCCACCGAGCGGGGCATCGGCCTCTGGGCGGGCCTGCCGCCCGTGCGGGTCTCCCAGTGCGCGGGCCCGGCGCTCGGCGAGCTCGTCGACCTGGTGGGCGTGCCGTGGCGGCGGGTGGGCCTGCCGGCCGCCGACCTCGACGGCGTGACCCTGCTGGGCGCGCACCGCCAGCAGCTCGCCACCGTGGACGAGCACCGCGCCGAGCTGGCGAACCTGGGGCGCGTCGCCGAGGCGCTGGCGGAGCGCGCGAACGCCTGACGACGAGGCGACGGCACCGCCCCGGCGCCGCGTAGGGTGCTGCGCATGAGTGCTGAGCCCGCCCAGATCGTCACCCCGATCGACCCGACCGCACCCGACCCGTTCACCTGGCTGGAAGAGGTGGAGAGCGAGCAGGCCCTCGCCTGGGTGCGCGACCGCAACGCCCACAGCGCCGCCGCGCTCGGCGGCGACCTCTTCGCCACGATCGAGCGCGAGGTCCGCGAGGTCCTCGACTCGGAGGACAAGATCCCCCACGTCTCGCAGGTGGGTGGCTACTACTACAACTTCTGGCAGGACGCCCAGCACGAGCGCGGGCTGTGGCGGCGTACCACGCCGGAGTCGTACCGCACCGAGTCCCCCGAGTGGGAGACGATCCTCGACCTCGACGCCCTCGCCGAGGCGGAGGACCGGTCGTGGGTGTGGCACGGCGCGAGCGTGCTGCGGCCCACACCGGAGCAGCTGGCGGCCGGCGAGCCGTACCGCCGGGCGCTGGTGGACCTGAGCCCCGGCGGCTCGGACAGCGACGTGACCCGCGAGTTCGACCTCGTGGAGAAGCGGTTCGTGGAGCCCGCCGAGGGCGGCTTCTACCGCGAGCAGGCCAAGGGCGGCCTGTCCTGGGCGGACGAGGACTCGGTCTATGTCTTCACCGACCTGGGCCCGGGCACGCTGACTCCCGCGGGCTACCCCCGCACGGTGCGGCTCTGGCACCGCGGCACCCCCGTGGAGGACGCGGCCCTGGTGTACGAGGGCACCGACGAGGACATGTACATCAGCGCCCGCCGCTCCCGCACGCCGGGCTTCGAGCGCGACCTGGTGTCCCGCGCGATCGCGTTCTACCGCAGCGAGACGTACCTGGCGACGGCGCCCGGCACCCCCGAGCAGACGCTCACCAAGATCGAGGTGCCCGACTCCGCCAAGGTGGGCCTGCACCGCGAGTGGATGCTCGTGGAGCTCCGCGACGACTGGACGGTGGACGGCCGCACCTTCCTCGCCGGCTCGCTCCTCGCCGCCGCGTTCGACGGTTTCATGGCCGGTTCCCGCGACCTCGCCGTCCTGTTCGAGCCGACGCCGACCACCTCGCTCGCCGGCGCGACCTGGACGCGGCACCACCTGGTCCTCAACGTCCTGGACGACGTCAAGAACCGGCTGCACGTGCTGACCCCGCCCGCGTCGGGCGCGGGGGAGTGGACGCGCAGCGAGCTGCCGCTGGGCGGTGAGCTCCTCACGGTCGGGGTGGGCGCCGTGGACCCGGTCGACAGCGACGACGTCTGGGTGGTGACCACGGGCTACCTGACGCCGTCCACCCTGGGCCGTGTCACGGTGACAGGTCCGGACGGGGAGCAGGCCGCGCCCGAGGTGCTCAAGCAGGCCCCGGCCTACTTCGACGCGGAGGGCCTGGTGGCCCGCCAGCACTTCGCGGTGTCCGACGACGGCACGCGCGTCCCGTACTTCGTCGTCGGCCGGGCGGACCTCGTGTCGGGCGAGGGCGGCCCCGCGCCCACGCTCCTGTGGGGCTACGGCGGGTTCGAGCACGCGATCCTGCCGGGCTACTCCGGGACGGTGGGCCGCGCCTGGCTGGCGCGCGGCGGCGTGTACGCGGTGGCGAACATCCGCGGTGGCGGCGAGTACGGGCCGGCGTGGCACCAGGCGGCGCTGCGCGAGCGGCGCCACCGCGCGTACGAGGACTTCGCCGCCGTGGCGCGCGACCTCGTGGCCCGCGGTATCACCGTGCCGGAGCGCCTGGGGATGGAGGGCCGGTCCAACGGCGGCCTGCTGGCCGGGAACATGCTGACGCAGTACCCGGACCTGTTCGGTGCCGTGATCGTCGGCGTGCCGCTGCTCGACATGAAGCGGTACTCGCACCTGCTCGCGGGCGCCTCGTGGATGGCCGAGTACGGCGACCCCGACACGGACGACTGGGAGTTCATCCGCACGTTCTCGCCGTACCACCTGTTCAGGGCCGACGGCGAGTACCCGCCGGTCCTGTTCACGACGTCCACGAAGGACGACCGCGTGCACCCGGGCCACGCCCGCAAGCTGGCGGCGCTCATGCTGGGGGCGGGCAAGGACGTGACGTACTACGAGAACATCGAGGGCGGGCACGGGGGCGCGGCGAACAACGCGCAGGCCGCGTACATGGCGGCGACCCACTGGACCTTCCTCTGGGGGCGGCTGGGGTAGCCATCCGGGGTGGCGTGACCAACGCCACCCCTCCTTCTCTTGTGGTCTGACCACAGTTCGTGAAGACTTTCACATGTCAGAGGAGGAGAGAGGGACGTGAGCACCAAGACCCAGCCAGACCCCGCGGCCACCGCCGTGGACGCCCTCGTGCAGCGAGGCCTCAAGGCCCTGCACGAGTACGAGACCTTCACCCAGGAGGACGTCGACCGCATCGTGAGGAAGGCGAGCGTCGCCGCCCTGCACGAGCACGGGAACCTCGCCATGATGGCGGTCGAGGAGACCGGCCGCGGCGTCTTCGAGGACAAGGCGACCAAGAACATCTTCGCGTGCGAGCACGTCACCCACTCGATGGCGAGCCTGCGCACCGTGGGCGTCGTCGGCCGCGACGACCTCAACGGGATCGTCGAGATCGCCGAGCCCGTGGGGGTGATCGCGGCGCTGACGCCGGTGACGAACCCCACCAGCACCGCGATCTTCAAGGCCCTCATCGCCCTCAAGACCCGCAACCCGATCATCTTCGCGTTCCACCCGAACGCGCAGCGCTCCTCGGTGGCCGCGGCCCGGATCGTCCGCGACGCGGCGTTCGCCGCCGGCGCGCCCGAGGACTGCGTGCAGTGGGTCGAGAGCCCGAGCATGGGCGCGACGCACGCCCTGATGCACCACGACGGCGTCTCGCTCATCCTCGCCACGGGCGGCAACGCGATGGTCCGCGCCGCGTACAGCGCGGGCAAGCCCGCGCTCGGCGTGGGCGCGGGCAACGTGCCCGCCTACATCGAGCGCACGGCGAAGCTGGGCCGGGCCGTCAACGACGTGGTGCTCTCCAAGGGCTTCGACAACGGCGTGGTCTGCGCCTCCGAGCAGGCGGTCATCATCGACGCCGAGGTGTACGACGACGCCCTGGCCGAGTTCGCGCGCCTGCACGCCTACCGCGTCACCCCCGAGGAGAAGGAGCTGCTGGAGGACCTCGTCTTCGGGGTCCGCGCCGACCACGTGAACTGCGCCGGCGCGCGGCTGAACCCCGCGGTCGTGGGCAGGAGCGCGCAGTGGATCGCCGAGCAGGCGGGCTTCTCGGTGCCCGACGACACGTCGGTCCTGCTCGCGGAGATCTCCTCCGTGGGGCCGCAGGAGCCGCTCAGCCGGGAGAAGCTCAGCCCCGTGCTGGCCGTGCTGCGGGCGGAGAGCACCGACCACGGCGTGAGCCTCGCGCAGCAGATGGTCGAGTTCGACGGGCTCGGCCACAGCGCCGCAATCCACACGCAGGACGAGGCGCTCGCGGAGCGGTTCGGCCACGCGGTCAAGGCGGTGCGCATCCTGTGGAACCAGCCGTCGGCGCTCGGCGGCATCGGCGACATCTACAACGCGCTGATCCCGTCGCTGACGCTGGGCTGCGGCTCGTACGGCCGCAACTCGGTCTCGAACAACGTGTCCGCGGTGAACCTGGTCAACGTCAAGCGGGTGGCACGCCGCAACAACAACATGCAGTGGTTCAAGGTGCCGCCCAAGACGTACTTCGAGCCCAACGCGATCCGGTACCTGGCCGACATGCCGGGCGTCCACCGCGTCACGGTGGTGACCGACAAGGTGATGAGCGGGCTCGGCATCGTCGACAAGGTGCTCGACGTGCTGAACCGCCGCCCCGACAAGGTGGCCGTGCAGATCATCGACCAGGTGGAGCCCGAGCCGTCCGTCGAGACGGTGGAGAAGGGTGCCGAGATGATGCGCGACCACCGGCCCGACACGATCATCGCGATCGGCGGCGGCTCCCCGATGGACGCCGCCAAGGTGATGTGGCTCAAGTACGAGCACCCGGAGGTCAGCTTCAGCGACCTGCGCGAGAAGTTCTTCGACGTCCGCAAGCGGGCTTTCACCTACCCGGCGCTCGGCCGGCTCGCCCAGCTCGTGTGCGTGCCCACGTCGAGCGGCACCGGCGCCGAGGTGACCCCGTTCGCCGTGATCACCGACCACTCGACGGGCTACAAGTACCCCCTCGCCGACTACGCCCTGACGCCGTCCGTCGCGATCGTGGACCCCGTGCTGACCTCGACCATGCCGGCCCGGCTCGCCGCCGACTCCGGCTTCGACGCCCTGACCCACGCCACCGAGGCGTACGTCAGCGTGTACGCGAACGACTTCACGGACGGCCTCGCGCTGCACGCGGTGAAGCTGGTGTTCGAGAACCTGGAGCAGTCCGTCACCGGGCGGCCGGACGACCCGGCCACCGAGGCGGCGCGCGAGAAGATGCACAACGCGGCGACCATCGCCGGCATGGCGTTCGGCAACGCGTTCCTCGGGATCGTGCACGCGATGGCCCACACCGTGGGCGCGACCTTCCGTCTGGTCCACGGCCGCACCAACGCGGTGCTCCTGCCGCACGCGGTCCGCTACAACGGCCAGGTCCCGTCCAAGGTGACGGGCTGGCCCAAGGCGGAGCGGTACGTGGCGCCCGAGCGGTACCAGCAGCTCGCCCGGCACCTCGGCCTCCCGGCCGGCACCCCCGAGGAGGGCGTGGAGTCCTACGCCCGGGCGGTGGAGCGGCTGCGCGACGCCGCGGGGATCGAGCGGTCGTTCCAGGCGCAGGGAGTCCCGGAGGCCGAGTTCGTCGGCGGGCTCGACGCCCTCGCGATGCGTGCCTACGAGGACCAGTGCGCCCCGGCCAACCCCCGGCTGCCGATGCTCGACGACATGAAGGACATCATGACCGCCGCGTACTACGGCACGTCCCGCGAGGAGGTGCGGGCGGCCCGCCGGGCCGCCGCGGCGTAACGCCCCCGAGACCGACCCGGCCCCGCCGGCCGTCCCCTCCGGCGGGGCCGGGTCTTCGGCGTCTGCGGCGGCGAATACTGCCCTTTAGCCTCCTTATATGTCAAATCGGGGAATTCGCCCTGTGGCGGGTGCTGGATTCACGCCCGGCGAATTCCCCGCATTCCCCGGCGAGCCGCCACCCCGGTTCGCGGGCGTGGCGACACGCGAAGGGCCAGGCCAGGCCGTTCCGGGGCGCCGGAGGTGCCGCGGGCGCCCGCGTCACATCACGTGGGAGGGTTCCCCGGGCGTGTCGGCTGTGGTAGAAAACCATCCCGACGGGGTATTCGCCCTGTTCAACCGCGTTCGCGGTGAAGTTCGCGCGATCTTCACGGCACACCCGCACGCCGCGGGTGCGGTTCCGACGAGAAACCTTTGGGAGGACCGGCTCGGTGAGCTCGATGTCTTCTAACCCGCCGAGCCGGATCCGGCAGGTCGCGCCCTGGGTGAGCGTGGTCGGCGTCGTCGCCTATGCCGTGGTCACCCCGGTGCTGTACCTCCAGACCGGCATGGGTGCCGAGTGGCTCGCGTGGGTGGTCGGAGGGGCAGCCGTGCTGCTGGCCGTCGTCGCCGCGCTCGTGTCCGCCCGCAGCGTGCGCGCCGACGAGGAGGAGCACCGGCGCCTGCTGTACCGCGCCCGCACCGCCGAGGCGAGCGCCGAGGCACGGCGCATCGCTCTGGACGCTCTCGTCAACGGCCAGCTCCAGGCGTACTTCGACGGCGCCCCCACGCCGCCGCAGCCGCCGCTCGAGGACGAGGTCGCCCGCGGCTACCTCGACGAGGCGGCCACCGCCATCATGCGGGTCCAGGACTCCCGGCTCGCCCGCCGCGACGCGGTGCAGGTCGCGGTCGTGGCGCTCGGCCGGAAGGTCCAGGCGTCGGCGCACCGCATCCAGGAGGAGGCCGCGCGCATGGTGCAGCGGCACCCCACGGACCCCGACATCCTGCAGACGTCCATGCGCGTGGACCACGCCGCCGCCCAGCAGGCGCGCCAGGCGCAGAGCCTGGCGGCGCTGTGCGGCGAGTGGCCGGGCCAGCAGTGGAACGAGCCGCTCGCGCTGCCCGACGTCGTCAAGGGCGCCGCCGGGCGCATCACCGCCTTCCACCGCGTCGAGGTCTCCGGAGACCCTGGGGTCGCCGTCTCGGCCCGTGTCGTCGAGCCCCTGATCCACCTGGTGTCCGAGCTGCTCGCGAACGCGACCCAGTCCTCGCCGCCCACCACGCAGGTCCTCGTGTCCCTGCGGCAGGTCCAGCGGGGCGCGGTCGTCGAGATCGACGACTGCGGCGTGGGCCTCGACACGAAGCAGCTCGACCAGGCGCGCGAGATCGCGTCCGGCCGCAAGACCGTCAGCATCGTCGATCTGGGCGAGATCCCGCAGACCGGCCTCGCCGTGGTGGGCACCTACGCCCGCCGGCACGGGTTCCGCGTCGACATCACGGAGTCGGTGTACGGCGGCCTGCGGGCGATCGTCATGATCCCCGCCGAGCTCACGGAGCCGCTCGTCCCCGCCGGCATGACGACCGGGACGACGAGCCTGCCCGAGCCCCGCCAGGCCGCCGTCGCGACGGTCCACTCCATCCCGACGGTCCCGTCGGTGCCCGTCAGGCAGTCGCCGGCGAGCGTCCCCACGGTGCCGAGCCTGCCCGCGGCCCGCGCCGTCACGGAGCCCGCTGCCGGGCTGCTCGCCGAGGAGGAGACAGTGCGGACCGACGACGCCTGGCCGGCCGAGAGGCCGATCGAGACGCCCGCCGCCGGGGCGTCGCCCGCGACGCTCGACCGGGAGCCCCCGGCCGAGCCGCAGGCCGACAACGGCGTGCCCGCCGAGGAGGAGACCTACACGGCTCCGCCCGCGCCCCCCGCCTCCACCACGGAGACCCCGCTCCTGCGCCGCGGACGCACCCCGGAGGACGACGAGTTCGCCGATCCTGCCGCGCTCCCGCAGCGTCGTTCCCGCCGCGGGGAGGACGTGCCCGGCGTCCCCGCCCCGGCCGCCCCGTCCCGCCCTGTCCGCCAGCAGAGCGCCGAGGAGGCCGGCCAGTGGATGGGCGCCTTCTTCAGCACCGGTGATCCGGGCGGGGCACCACACAGCAGCACGTCAGCCGATGCTGACATGACTTCGGAGGACCGATGACCACACAGGCCGACGAGACCACTCAGGCCGACAGCAACAGCTGGATGCTCGAGCTCATCAGCGGGGTGCGCGGGGTGCGCCACGTGGTGGTGCTCACGTCCGACGGCCTCCTCAAGGTCCGGACCGACAACACGCCGCTCGACGTGGCCGACAAGGTCTCGGCCGCGTGCGCGGGCCTCGCCGCCCTGGGGGTCGGGATGAGCCGGGAGTTCGGCACGGGGGACACGATCCGCCAGGTCGTCGTCGAGTTCGAGGGCGGTTTCCTCTTCGTCCGCGGCGCCGGGGACGGCTCGCGGCTCGCGGTGGTCACGGAGGCGACCATCGATCCGGCGCTCATCGCGCAGCAGATGCAGGCGCAGGTCCTGATGATCGGGGAGCGCACGCTCGGCACGGACGCGCTCGCCTGAGGACGGGGAGGAACCCATGAGGGACGACGAGGAGTACCGCGACCACCCGGTCCGGTCCTACGTGCTCACCTCGGGACGTGCGCACCCGACCCGCAACACCCTGCGGCCCGAGACCCTGATCGTCGCGGTCGACGGACGCCCCGCACCCGCCACGGCGAGCGGGCAGCAGCGCGAGCTGCTCCGGCTGTGCCGGGGGACGCTGGCCGTGGCCGAGGTCGCCGCGTACCTCGGCCTCCCGGTCAGCCTCGTCGTCGTCCTGGTCTCCGACCTGGTCGACACCGGTCACCTCACGATCCGTTCCAACCACCAGGCCCACGCGCTGCCCAGCAGGGACGTCCTGGAGAAGGTGCTCGATGGACTCCGTAACCTCTGAACAGACGGCCCGCACCTCGCAGCACCTGGCACCGACCGTCGCACGGTCGGTGAAGGTGCTGGTGGTCGGAGCCTTCGGCGTGGGCAAGACGACCCTCATCGGTTCCGTCAGCGAGATCGAGCCGCTGCGGACGGAGGAGGTCATCACCACGGCCAGCGTCGGCGTCGACCCCGTCGCCGTCCACGGCGAGAAGACCACCACGACCGTCGCCATGGACTTCGGCCGGGTGACGGTGAGCCCCGAGGTGGCGCTCTACCTGTTCGGCACGCCGGGCCAGCGCCGGTTCTGGGACCTGTGGGCGGGCCTGGCCGACGGCGCCGTCGGGGCCGTGGTCATGATCGACACCCGCCACCTCGAGGACAGCTTCGAGGTGCTCGACCAGCTCGAGCTGCGGACCACCATGCCGTTCGCGGTGGTCGTCAACGAGTTCCCCGACGCGCCGAAGTACCCGGTGGAGCGGCTCCGCGCCGCGCTGGACCTGCTGCCGACCACGCCCATCGTGAAGTGCGACGCGCGCGACAGGACGTCCGCGGTGCGGGTGCTCGTGGCGCTCGTCGAGCACGCCCTGACCTTCCCGGTCTTCCAGAAGGTCCTGGCGTGAGCGGGACCCCGGCGGTCGCCGAGCAGTTCTGAGGCCTCCGCGCCCGCGCGCCGTTCCGGGCGCGGGCACCCTCAGGGACAGGAGACGCTGATGGAGACGCAGGACCCGGCCCGCCACCACGACCTGGAGGCGATCGGCTGGTCGCTGCCGGTGGGCGGGGAGGACCTCCCGGCCCCGGGCGGCCTGGATGCCATGACGGGCCTCACCCGGCTCGTGGAGACCACGGACTGCCCGGACCCCGCGGCGGTGTACGCCCGCCTGCGGGACCGGTGGGGCGGCGTGGCGCCGGTGGAGCTGGAGCCCGGCCTCAACGCCTGGCTGGTGCTCGGCTACCACGAGCTGCGCGAGGTGAGCCGCAGGGAGCACCTCTTCTCGGCCGACCCGTCGTTCTGGTCGCTGCACCGGCGTGGTGGCCGGGCGCAGGACCCGGCCGTGCGCAGCATGATGACCCCCGCGCCGCACACGGCGTACTACAGCGACGGCGACGAGCACCGGCGGCTGCGCGAGCCGCTCGACGACGGCATCGCCGCCCTCGACGAGCACGCGACGGCGGTCATGATCCGCGACGTGTGCGAGTCGCTCGTCGAGCGCTTCGCGGACCGCGGCTCCGCCGACCTGGTGGTCGAGTACGCGAACGTGGTGCCGTTGCTGGCGGTCGCCGGCATGGTGGGCCTGGACCGGTCCGAGCAGGCGCGGTTCATGGATCTGGCCCTGACCATGGCGGGCGGAACCCCGGCCCACACGGGCGCCGCGCGCCACGAGCTGCTGCGCATGCTGTCCGACGTCGCCGCGACGCGCCGCCGCGCCCCGGCGCGCGACCTCGCGAGCGTGCTGGCGCGCCACCCCAACCTGCACGACGACGACGAGGTGGTGGCCGGGATGATGCTCATGTTCACGGCCGGCCACGACATGACGACCGCGTGGGTCACCAACGCGCTGCGCCTGGTCCTGACCGACGCGCGGTTCGCCGGGCGCGTGCTGGGCGGACGGCTCGGCGTCGACGACGCCCTCGACGAGGTGCTGTGGCGGGACCCGCCGATGAGCAACCTGCCGGCGCGGTACGCCCGGGTGGACTGCGTGCTCGGCGGCACCGCGATCTCCGCGGGCGACGCCCTGGTGCTGAGCCTGGCCGCCGCCAACGCGGACCCGCGGGTGCACGCGGCGGACCCCTGGGCCGAGCAGGGAAACCGTGCCCACCTCGGCTGGGGTGCCGGTGCGCACACGTGCCCGGCCTCGCGGCACGGGCGGCTCATCGTCCGGACCGCCGTCGACGTGGTGCTGCACGCGCTGGAGAACCTTCGCCTCGCGGTCCCGGCCTCGGACGTGCCGATGCTGGCGCGTCCGTGGTCGCGCCATCCCCAGAGCCTTCCGGTGACGTTCCGCCCGCAGGGGGCGGGGGCGGGTGCCGCCGGGTCCACGCCGGGGGCGCCGCCGCCCGGTGTCCCGACCTCATGACGAAGGAACACCTGTGACCCCGACCGAGGACTCGTTCCTCCACCTCACCGACATCCCCGACCGCACCCCGCTCGTCTCCGTCACCGGTGCGGACGACATGCACGCGGCGCTGGCCGGGCTGCAGGCACGCTGGGGCATGGTCGCCCCGGTGGACCTGGAGCCCGGCGTGCCGGGCTGGCTCGTCCTGGGACACCGCGAGATCTGCGACGTGATGCGCAACGAGGGCCTGTTCTCGCGCGACCCGCGGAACTGGCGGTGGAACTACGAGCGGCTCCTGCCGGCGGGCTCGTCCCTGCGCTCCATGCTCTCTCCCGGGCGCCAGGCGGCCTACTACGCGGACGGTCCCGAGCACCGCCGGCTCCGCGCCCCGCTCGACGACGCCTTCGGTTCCCTCGACGAGCCCCGTACCGCGGCCCTGGTCCGGGGGATCTGCGAGGGCCTCATCGGGCAGTTCGGTCCGCGCGGGCGCGCCGACCTCATCTCCGAGTACGCCATCGCGGTGTCCTTCCTCTCCGTGGCCGGCATGTTCGGCTTCCGTGAGAAGGACGGGCTGGCGCTGCTGCGGTGCGTGGGCGAGATCTTCGGTCACGGCGGCGACCCGGAGACGGGCCTCGCGGAGATGGACCGGATCGTCCTGGACCACGTCCGGGAGCGGCGGGCCCGCCCCACGGAGGACCTCACGACGGTGCTGGCCGGTCACCCAGCCTTCGAGGAGGACGAGGAGGTGGTCCACTCCCTCGTGGTCGCGATCTGCGCGGCGAACGAGATGCTCGTGTCCTGGGTCGCGGCCACCCTGCGGCTCATCATGACCGACCCGCGGTACACGGGCAGGGTGTCGGGACCGCGCCGCGGCCTGGACGACGCCCTCGACGAGACCCTGTGGCGCGAGCCTCCGATCGCCAACCTGCCCGCGCGGTTCGCGCTGACCGACTGCGAGCTCGGCGGCCGCGTGGTGCGGGAGGGCGACGCCCTGGTGATGGGCGTGGCAGCGGCGAACGCCGACCCCCGGGTGCACACCGAGGACGAGTGGTTCGAGACCGGGAACAGGTCCCACGTGTCGTTCGGCGTCGGGCCCCACGCCTGCCCCGCGCCCCGCGCCGGCCGGCTGATCGTCAAGATCGCCGTGGAGAGCCTGGTCCAGCGGCTGGACCTGCGCCTCGCGGGCCCTGACGTGGTCTGGGCGCCGTCGCCCTGGTCGCGCTACCCCGCGGCGATGCCGGTGGTCTTCACTCCCACCACCGGGCTGGCCCAGGGGGGCCGGCGCCGGGCGCCCTGGGAGTCCGCCTCGTCGATCGGTGGCGCGTGACGACCCATCAGGAGCGGCTCGAGGATGTGCCGCACCGCGTCCGGCTCGTCGAGGTGACGGGTGCACCGGACCCGCAGGAGGTGTACGCACGCCTGCGGCTGCAGTGGGGCCCCGTGGCGCCGGTCGACCTGGAGCCCGGCGTGCCGGCCTGGCTGGTGCTGGGGCACCGGGAGGCGAGCTCGGTGCTGCGCAACGAGCTCCTTTTCTCGCGCGACTCGCGGACCTGGCGGTACGTCGCCGAGCA
This sequence comes from Antribacter sp. NEAU-D49, assembly GCF_057158775.1. Lineage (NCBI taxonomy): Bacteria > Bacillati > Actinomycetota > Actinomycetes > Micrococcales > Promicromonosporaceae > Antribacter > Antribacter sp. NEAU-D49. The sequence goes on from NZ_JBXTSN010000002.1 coordinate 357,598, forward strand.
CGGCCTCGACCCCGTGTCGGCCGTGCTCGGGCTGCTCGCCCCCCGCGAGAACGCCTACTACGTGGACGGTGCCCACCACCGCCGGCTGCGCGAGGCGATCGACGACGCCCTGGCGGAGCTGGACGAGACCCGCCTGGCACGGACCACGTCCGCGACCGCGCACGCTGTGCTGGACCGCCTCGCCCCCCGCGCCGAGGTGGACCTGGTGCGCGACTACGCGGTCGAGGTCGTGGTGCAGGTCCTCGGGGAGACGCTGGGCCTGAGCCTCGTCGACGCCGCACGGATGCGTGACCTCTCCCAGGCGCAGCACCAGGGCCTGACGGCGGCCCAGGAGGCGTCCGACGAGCAGCTCATGCTGCTCATCGAGCACGTCGCCGCGCACCGCGCCGAGCCGGCCGGCGACCTGACCACGTCCCTGATCGCCCGGCGCGAGCTCGCCAACGACATCGAGGTGCAGGCCGCGGTCGCCCTGCTGTTCACCATCGGGCACGAGGCGGGGACCGCCTGGATCGCGAGCGCGCTGCACGCCTTCCTCACCGACGGTGCCTTCGTCGCCCGGTTCCAGGGCGGGCGGATCGACCTCGAGGGCGCGCTCGCCGAGGTCTCCCGCACGACGCCCCCGACGAGCCACGTCCTGCCGCGGTTCGCCGTGTCCGACTGCGAGCTGGGCGGCCGGCTGGTGGCGCGCGGGGACGCCGTCGTCCCGGCGCTCGCCGCCGCGAACGCGGACCAGGCGGTGCACGCGACGTCCGAGCCCTGGCTCGAGGCCGACAACCGCTTCCACCTGACGTGGGGCGCGGGCGCGCACGCGTGCCCCGCGCACCGCGCGGCGACGATCATCACCCGCACGACGGTGGAGACGGTGCTGCACCGTGCGCCGGGCATGGCGTTGGCCGTCGAGCCCGAGGCGATCGAGCTGGTGCCGTCGCCGTGGTCACGCCGTCCGAGCGCGCTGCCTGTGCGGCTCGGGACGGCGTGACCCGGGCGGTCCCGGCTCAGACCTCGGCCGGCGCGCGCTCCGCGATGCGCTGCTTGAGCCGGGCGGTCATGCCGCGGTAGGCCGTGGGGTCGACGGGCAGCAGCCACTGCTTCAGCTTCGCGGCGGAGCCGATGTCGAGTCCGAGGTCGCCGAGCGTCTCGTCGATGTTGTGCAGCGAGAACGGGATGACGTTGGTGCCGCGGGCGTGCCGGCCGTTGGTGCGCTCCTGGAGCCAGCGCACCCGCTCGGCGACCAGCCGGCGGCGCTCCTCGATCGGGGGCAGGTCGACGAGCCCGGCGAGGTACGCACCGGTCCAGACGGCGCCCACCTCCGCCGACAGCGGGCTGAAGAAGGACGAGTTGTAGCCCGAGAAGGTCAGGTGCGGCAGGTCGTGGGGCAGGATGTGCCGCCACAGGTGGAAGTTGCCGTCCTCGCCGACCACGCGCGACTGCAGCTCCTCCGACAGGAACGGCAGCCTCTGGTGGAAGCCGGTGCCGCAGACCACCAGGTCGGCGCGCACCTCGGCGCCGTCGGTCAGCCGTGCCCACGGCTCGCCGTCCTTGACGACGAAGCGCTCGATCTCGGCGTCCCGGTGCACGGTGATCGTGCCGTCGGCGATCTGGTCGTAGAGGCTGTCCGTCGCGAGGCTGACGGTGCTGCTGGCGATGTCCGCGAACTTGCCGTGCGGCACGAGCCCCAGCTTCTTCAGCCTGAACTGCGCCGTGGCGACCGCGCCCAGGGACTCCACCATGCCCGACGTGACCGGCTTGCCGGGGCCGTGCAGGAACTTCTCGAAGCCCTCCAGCTCCTTGTACTGGAACAGGGCCTCGCCCATCCGGGTAAGGAGCAGGTACTTCATGTTCAGGACCTTGCCGATGTACTTCGGCATCTTCCACAGGAGCTGCCTCGCCACCACCGTGGTGCTCGCGGCGACGGGGCCGAGCTCCGCGGCCACGTCGCACGCGGACTTGCCGTAGCCCACGACGACGACGTGCTTGCCGCGCTCCGCCTCGACGTCGACCAGCTGCGAGGCGGCCACCATGCGCCCGCCGGCTCGCACGAGGTCGGCGTAGCCCTCGTAGCGAGGGAACACCGGGTCGGAGAAGATGCCGTTGGCCACGACGACGTGGTCGTAGCGCTCCGGTCCGCCGACGGCGCCACCGGCCGGCCGGGCGGTGATCAGCCAGCCGTCCTCGCCGTCGGTGAGCTCGGCGCGGACGACCTCCGTGGAGAGCCGGAGCGACGGACGCAGGCCGAAGGTGTCGGTGTACGTCTCCAGGTAGGCCTGCACGTGCTCGCCCAGCGGGAACTCGTCGAAGCTCCGGGGCATCGTGAGGTCGGAGAACGTGTAGGAGTCCCTGTTGTTCTGCGTGCGGAGGCCCGAGTAGCGGCGGGTGGCGCTCCACACCCCGCCCACGTCGGGCGCCTTCTCGTAGACGGTGACGTCGTGGTCGAGCTCGAGCAGCACCTTTGCCGCTGCGAGACCCGCGAAACCTGCACCGATGACGGCGATCTTCACGTTGTCTCCCATTCGTGGCGGTATACACCTGCCGATTTGGTCGAATGGTAGCGATATCAACTGGTTGACCGGTAGCGAGTCCGGCCGATCCCACCCACCCCCAGACGCGGGCTACCTTCTACTCATGAGCAGCGCTTCCCCTGCAGGGCAGAACACCTCCACCCGGTTCCGGCTCCTGGTCACCGGCGGCGGTACCGGCGGCCACACGTACCCGGCGCTCACCACGCTCCGCACGCTCCAGGCGCGGCTCGCACAGCGCGGCGCGGTGGTGGAGGCCCTGTGGGCGGGGACCGAGGACGGGCTCGAGGCCCGGGTCGCCGCCGCGGAGGGCATCGCGTTCGCCGAGGTCGCCACGGGCAAGGTACGCCGGTCGGGCAACCCGCTCGGGATGCTGACCGCCCAGAACGCCCGGGACATGGCCCGGGTCCCGGTCGGGGTCGCGCAGGCGCGGTCGATCGTCGCCACGTTCCGGCCGGACGTGATCCTGTCGACCGGGGGCTACGTCGCCGTCCCCGTGGGGATCGCCGCGGGACTCTGCCGCCGTCCGCTCGTGGTGCACGAGCAGACGGTCCGCCTGGGGCTCGCCAACCGCGTCCTGGTCCGGACGGCGACGCGCGTCGCCGTGTCGTCGCCCTCGACGCTGGACCTGCTGCCGTCGGGCGTCCGGGAGCGTGCGGTGGTCACGGGCAACCCGGTGCGGGCGGAGGTCCTCACCGGCGAGCCGCTCAAGGCCGTCGAGGCGCTGAACCTCGACACCTTCCACCCCGACCTGCCCACCGTCTACGTGACGGGTGGTGCCCAGGGGTCCGTGCAGATCAACAACCTGGTGGCGGACGCGCTGCCGTGGTTGCTGGAGCGGGCCAACCTGGTGCACCAGTGCGGCCCCGCCAACGTGGACGACATGAGCGCGCGCGCCGCCACGCTGCCGGAGCACCTCGCGGCGCGCTACCGCCTCGCCGGGTTCGTCGGCCCGGAGCTGCCCCACCTGCTGGCCCTGGCCGACGTCGTGATCTCCCGCAGCGGTGCCGGGACCATCGCCGAGCTCACCGCTCTGGGCAAGCCCTCGGTCCTGGTCCCGCTCGCCTCGGCGGCGGGGAACGAGCAGGCGCACAACGCCGCGCGGCTCGAGGAGGTGGGCGCCGCCGTCGCGCTCGCCGGTGAGGTCACCTCGGACCGGCTGCGCGACGCAGTCGGCCCGCTGCTGGCCGACCCGGCGCGCCGCGAGCAGATGGCGCGCGCGGCCCGTGAGCACGGGCGGCCCGACGCCGCGGAGCGGCTGGTCGACGTCCTGCTGGAGGCGGCGGGCTGGCCCGTCTGAGACGGCGCGATGTCGGTGTCCCGCGCAATGATGGGCGCGTGAGCGAGACGACCGACCTGAGCACCCGCCCCGACGACGCCGAGACCGGCGCCGCGATCGCCGACGAGACGGCGGCCCAGCGCCGCTGGGCCGAGCTCGTCGCCCTGGTCGAGGAGGACCAGCGCGCGTACTACGAGCGGGACGCGCCGGTGGTGTCCGACGCGGAGTACGACGCGCGGATGGCCGAGCTGCGGGCGCTCGAGGCGGAGCACCCCGCGCTGGCCACGCCGGAGTCGCCCACGCAGCGGGTGGGCGGCCAGGTGGCCGCCGGATTCGCCACCGTGGAGCACCTGGAGCGCATGCTGTCGCTGGACAACGTCTTCTCGGTCGAGGAGCTGCGCGCGTGGGACGCCAAGGTGGCCCGCGACCTGGGTGCGGGGGAGGGCGCCCAGGTGGGCTACCTCTCCGAGGTCAAGATCGACGGGCTCGCCATCGCGCTCCTGTACGAGAAGGGGCGGCTCGTGCGCGCCGCCACGCGCGGCGACGGCCGCACGGGCGAGGACGTCACGGCCAACGCGCTCCGGATCGCCGACATCCCGCACCGGCTGGCGGGCGACGACCACCCCGACGTCGTCGAGGTGCGGGGCGAGGTGTTCATCCCGGTCGAGGCCTTCCACGGGCTGAACGCGCTGCAGGCCGACCTGCGGGAGAGGGTCGTCGCGGAGGCGCGCGACCGCTTCGGCGGGAGGGTCGCCGCCCAGGGCGACTTCGACGAGGCGCGGGCGCGCCTGGCCGCGGAGCGCCGCTTCCCCGCGTTCGCCAACCCACGCAACGCGGCGGCCGGCGGGCTGCGGCAGCTCCTGGACAAGAAGGACGGCCTGGAGCTCGAGGCCGGGCAGGCGCGGATCGCCGCCCTGCGGCTGTACGTGCACGGCGTCGGTGCGCTGCAGTGGACGGCGGGGGAGCACGCCGAGCTGCAGCGGCAGTCCGAGGCCTACACCCACTTCGCGGAGTGGGGCCTGCCCGTCTCCCCGCACAACCGGGTGCTCGAGGGCGTCGACGCCGTCGCCGAGATGATCGAGTACTTCGGCGAGCACCGGCACGCCATCGAGCACGAGCTCGACGGCATCGTGGTCAAGGTCGACGAGCTGGAGCTGCAGCGCCGGCTGGGCGCCACGAGCCGTGCGCCCCGCTGGGCCATCGCGTACAAGTACCCGCCGGAGGAGGTCAACACCCGGCTGCTGGAGATCCGGGTCGCCGTGGGGCGCACCGGCCGGGCCACGCCCTACGCCGTGATGGAGCCGGTGAAGGTGGCCGGCAGCACCGTGCGGCAGGCCACCCTCCACAACCAGGACGTGGTGCGCGTCAAGGGCGTCCGCATCGGCGACGTGGTGGTGCTCCGCAAGGCGGGCGACGTGATCCCCGAGATCCTCGGCCCGGTCTCCGCGCTGGCCGGCGACGGGTACCCGCGTGAGGACTTCGTCATGCCCACGACGTGCCCCGAGTGCGGCACGGAGCTGCGGCCCATGAAGGAGGCCGACGTCGACCTGCGCTGCCCCAACGCGGAGTCGTGCCCGGCGCAGGTGCGCGGGCGGGTGGAGCACATCGGGTCGCGCGGCGGCCTGGACATCGAGGCGCTGGGTGAGGTCACCGCCGCCGCGCTCACCCAGCCCGACGTCCCGGACGAGCCGCCGCTGCGCACCGAGGCGGGCCTGTTCTCCCTCACCCTGGAGGACCTGCTGCCCATCGAGGTGGTGGTGCGCGACGCCGAGACCGGCCTGCCCAAGCTGGACGACGACGGCACGGCGCGCCGCCGCACCCCGTTCCGCAAGCAGGTCAAGCACACCCGCAGGGCCGTCGCCGAGGCCGCCCAGCGGGGCGAGACCCTCCCCGGGTGGGAGCCCACGGCCCAGGCCGGCAAGCTGCTGGAGGAGCTCGAGCGTGCCAAGACCAAGGACCTGTGGCGCATCCTCGTGTCGCTCAACATCCGGCATGTCGGGCCCGTGGCGGCCCGGGCGCTCGCCGACTGGTTCGGCTCGCTGGACGCGATCCGCGCTGCCACCCGCGACGAGCTCGCCGCGGTCGAGGGCGTCGGCCCGGTGATCGCCGACCAGGTCGTCGAGTGGTTCACCGTGGACTGGCACCGCGAGATCGTCGAGGCGTGGGCAGCGGCGGGAGTCCGGTTCGCGACCCCCGGCCACCCCGGCCCGGAGGCGATGGCCGCGCAGGCGGCCGCGGGCGCCGCGCCGACCGGCCCGCTGGCCGGGCTCACTGTCGTGGTGACCGGCTCCCTCGAGAACTTCTCGCGCGACGGCGCCAAGGAGGCCATCATCGCCGCGGGCGGCAAGGCCGCGGGCTCGGTCTCCAAGAAGACGGACTACGTGGTGGTGGGTGAGAACGCCGGCACCAAGGCGGCCAAGGCGGAGGAGCTCGGCCTGCCGGTGCTCGACGAGGCGGGCTTCGTCAGGCTGCTGGAGGGCGGGCCGGACGCCCTCTGAATGCTCTGTGCGGACGGGCCGGGCCCCTGAGTTGTGAGTGCCCCGAGGCCGCCTAGCCTCGAAAGAGGTCAGGAAACGGCCGCCCGCGAGTCGGGCTCGCACCGCTTCAGCCCGCCTCGCTCCCGTAGGCAGACCGGCCGCCACGCGGCCGGCGTCTGACGACAGGAGACCGAGCATGAGTGAGAGCAGCTACCCGCAGCGCACGCCCACGGGCGTGGCGCACGAGACCACAGGGGCGTCCTCCGGTCTGTCGTCCGGACCGGGTGTCCCGTCCTCGCAGCAGTCCTCGGGGTCCACGGCCCAGGAGGCGAAGGGCCGTGCCGCCGAGGTGGCGTCGCACGCCGGCGAGGCGACCAAGGGGCTGGCACAGGAGTCCCGTGAGAAGGCCGGCGAGGTCGCCGGCGAGGCCAAGGAGCGCGCGCGCAACCTCGCGGGGCAGGCTCGCGAGCAGCTGCGCGGGCAGGCGCAGACGCAGCAGCAGCGTCTCGCCGGCGGGCTGCGCACCTTCGGCGACGAGCTCGCGCAGATGGCGGGCTCGAGCCAGGAGCACGGCTACGCCGCCGACCTGGCCGACCGCGCGGGCGACCTCAGCCGACGCGCGGCGTCGTGGTTCGAGGACCGCGACCCCGGTTCGATCCTCAGCGAGGTGCAGGACTTCGCCCGTCGTCGTCCCGGGGTGTTCCTCGCCGTCGCGGCCGGGGCCGGCCTGCTGGCCGGACGCCTGGCCCGCGGGCTCAAGGACGCGGACGGTGACGGCCCGGCCGGGCGGGCCGACGTCGCGAGCTCGTACGGCCCGGCCGGTACCACGTACGGGACCGGCACGGAGTACGCGACCGGCTCGGCGTACGGCGCGGGCACGGGCTACGGCAGCGACCCCGCCGCGGGCGTCGGCGGCGTGACGGGCGAGCCCGCCGTGGGTACGCGTGCGGCTTCGGGGGCGTACGCGCCGACGTCGGACCTGGGCACCTCGGGCGGCTACCCCGCCACCACCGGCGACCCGCTGGCGGACGAGCTGGACGTCCCCACGTCGCCGCACCGGACGAGCACGGGAGGTGTGGACGATGTCGATCGGACGTGAGCCCGACTGGGCGCAGCCGCCGGTCCCGGCCACGACGCCGTCGGGCACCCACGCCCGGGTGCCGGCCACCGACCGGGTACCCGGCAGTGCTCCGGACCCGGAGACCGCGAGCCTCGGCGAGATCGTCAGCGAGCTGAGCCGTGACTTCTCGACGCTGGTACGGCAGGAGGTGGCGCTCGCCAAGGCCGAGGCCACCCAGTCGGCCAAGGAGGCGGGCAAGGGCGCGGGCATGTTCGCCGGGGCCGGGATGGCGGGCCACATGGTCCTGCTGTTCCTGTCGATCGCCCTGTGGTGGGGCCTCGGCTCCGTCATGGGCCGGGCGTGGTCGGCGGTCGTCGTCGCCCTGGTCTGGGGCATCGTGGCGGCGGTGCTGTACCTGCGCGGGCGGGCCGAGGTCCGCCGGGTCAAGGGCCTGCCCGAGACCACCGACTCCCTGAAGAAGATCCCGAACGCACTCAAAGGACACGAGGAGAAGAACTCATGAGCACCGATCCTGAGGTGATCCGGGCCGACATCGAGCGCACCCGCGTGGAGCTGAGCGCGGACGTGGACGCGCTGGGTGAGAAGGTGAGCCCCAAGAACGTGGTGCGCCGCCGGACGGACCGCGTGCGCGGCTCGGTGTCGCGCATGAAGGACCGCGTGATGGGTACGGCGCACGACGCCAGGCACGGCGTGGGCGAGAGCGTGTCCGGGACGGCGCACGGCGCGGCGGACTCGGTGCGCGGCGCGGCGTCGTCGGTCGCGGACACCGTGTCCTCGGCCCCGCAGACGGTCCGCCGGCAGACGGAGGGCAACCCGCTGGCCGCGGGTCTCGTAGCCTTCGGCGTGGGCATGATCGCCGCGTCCCTCATCCCGGCGAGCCAGGCGGAGGCGCGCGCTGCGACACGGGTCAAGGACAAGGCCCAGCCGCTGATGGAGGACGTCAAGCAGACGGCGAACGAGGTGGCCCAGGATCTCAAGGGCCCCGCCCAGGAGGAGCTCCGCGCGGTGCAGGACTCCGCGAAGGAGAAGGCCCGCGAGGTGAAGGAGCACGGCCGCCAGGCCGCGCAGGAGGTCGGTGAGCACGGCAAGGGTGCCGCCGGCGACGTCCGCTCGTCGGCGAGCGGCGGGGCCTGACCGGGGAGGACAGCGATGAGCCACGCGGAGAGCACGTCCAAGGCGGGGGCGCCTGCCCCCGACGACTCGCGCAAGCCGGACGACCCCACCGACCTGCACAAGCGGTCCTGGGCGTACGTGCTGCGCACCACGGTGCGCCAGTTCTCGCGGGACCAGTGCCTCGACCTGGCCGCCGCCCTGACCTACTACGCGGTCCTCGCCGCGGCGCCCGCGCTCCTGGCGCTGGTGTCGTTGCTGGGGCTCGCGGGGAACGGGCAGCGCATGGTCGACCAGGTGCTGGGGACCGTGGAGGGCGTGGTGCCCGAGGACGTGCTCTCCGTCGTGGAGCCGCTCGTCGCGAACGCCGCCGAGGGCGGGGGCAGGGCAGGCCTGGCCCTCGTCCTCGGTGTCGTGCTCGCCCTGTGGTCGGCGTCCGGCTACGTGGGTGCCTTCGGGCGGGCGATGAACCGCGTCTACGAGATCGACGAGGGCCGGCCCGTCTGGGTGCTGCGGCCCGTGATGCTGCTCCTGACGCTGGTGACGGTCCTGCTCGCCGGGCTGGTCGTCGCGTCGCTCGTCCTCACCGGGCCCGTGGCCCGGGCGGTGGGTGAGACGGTCGGGCTGGGCGAGGCCGCCGTGACCGTATGGAACATCGCGAAGTGGCCGGTCATGCTGCTGCTCGTGGTGCTCCTGGTGGCGATCCTCTACCACTGGACGCCCAACGTGCGGCAGCCGCGGTTCCGCTGGCTCAGCGTCGGCGCGGTCGTCGCGATCCTCGTCTGGCTGGTCGCGTCGGCCGCCTTCGGGCTCTACGTCTCGGGATTCTCCGACTACGGCGCGACGTACGGCACGCTGGCCGGTTTCGTCGTCTTCCTCCTGTGGATGTGGATCACCAACCTGGCGCTCCTCTTCGGGGCGGAGCTGGACTCCGAGCTGGAACGGGGGCGCGAGCTCCAGTCCGGGATCGCCGCCGAGGAGACCCTCCAGCTCCCGCCCCGCAGCACGCGGGCGAGCGAGAAGCGGGAGGCCAAGCGGCAGGAGGACCTGGCGAGGGGCCGGGCGCTGCGGCAGGCCGCGGACCGGCAGGCGCCGGACCGGCAGGCGCCGGACCGGCAGGCGCCGGACCGGCAGGACGACCGCGTCAGCAGGTGACCGTCAGCGGCTGGCCCAGAGCATCCCGCGCTCGACGATCGCGCGCAGCGCGGGGTTCTCCAGGTCGGCGAGCTGGTGGCCGGCCGTGGACACGAAGATCTTCCCGGCCCCCCACCGGCGGGTCCACACGGCGGGGCAGACGAGCGGCTCGGTCCACGGGTCTCCCGGCTGCGGCACGATCGTCGTGGTGGCGAGCACGTCCGACAGGGCGTCCGTGAGCACCCAGTACTGCTCCGAGTGGAGCGAGACGGTATCGATGCCGGCCATCACCGGGTGGTCCTCCTTGCCGGGGGCCACGTCGATGGTGTGGTGCACCAGGTCGTGCGGGTGGGCCGCGAACTGGCCGCCCACCATCTGCAGGTAGTCGGTGGCCAGCCGGAACGAGTCGACGATCCCGCCGTGCCACCCGGCGAGGCCCGCACCGCCCGCGACGGCGGCCCGCAGGCCGCGCATCTCGTCCGGCAGGATCTCGCCCATGGTCCAGCACTGGACCACGAGGTCGATCCCTGCCATGAACTCGTCGTCGGCGTAGGCCTCCAGCGTCTCCTCGAGGGCGACCTCGAACCCGGACTCCTGGAGGAACGGCACGAACAGGTCGGCGGCCTCCACGGGCGCGTGCCCGGGCCAGCCGCCCCGTACGACGAGGGCTCGGCGGTTCCCGACGGTCATAGGTGCTCCTAGGGTTGTCGACGGCACTGACGACGCGCGGCTCCGCGCCTCAGGTGATGAGGGCGTCGATCGCTGCGGGAGAGAGTACGTGATCGACGGCCATCGCGCTGGCGCCCAGGACGCCGGCTCGGGCCCGGGCCTGCGACGTCACGATCCGCAGGTGCTGGGTCGCCAGGGGGAGGGACCGCTGGTACACGACCTCCCGGATCCCGGCGATGAGGTGCTCGCCCGCGTCGGCGACGATGCCGCCGATGACGATGAGCGAGGGGTTGAGGAGGCTCACGCACGCGGCGAGCACGGAGCCGAGGTCACGGCCGGCCTGACGGACGGCCCGGCTCGCGGTGAGGTCGCCCGAGCGGACGAGGGAGACCACGTCGCCGCTCGTGGCAGCCTCCAGCCCGGTGGCACGCAGCGCGGCGGCGACGGCCTGCCCGCTCGCGACGGCCTCGAGGCAGCCGACGTTGCCGCACCGGCACGGGACGTCGGGCGCGTGCGGCACGGCGATGTGCCCGATGTCGCCGGCGGCGCCCTGGGCCCCGCGCCGCAGCCGGCCGTCCGCGATGATCCCGGACCCGATGCCCGTGGCGACCTTGACGAACAGCATGTCCGTGACCGCCGGCCACACCGTCCGGTGCTCGCCGAGCGCCATGATGTTGACGTCGTTGTCCACGAGCACCGCCGTACCGAAGTGCCGGTGGAGGATCCCGGCCACGTCGACGTCGTCCCAGGCGGGCATGATCGGCGGGTTGATCGGGCGGCCCGTGGAGTGCTCGACGGGGCCCGGCAGGCCCACCCCGACGCTCACCAGCTCGTCGCGGCGGCGTCCCGCCGTCTCCAGCAGCTTGTCGCCGTGCTCGGCGACCCAGGACAGGACGGCGTCCGGCCCGTCCGCGATCGCCAGCGGCGTCTCCAGCTCGGCCAGGATGTTCGAGGCGAGGTCCGTGACCGCCAGGTGGGCGTGCGTGGCGCCGAGGTCGACGGCGAGGACGACCCGTGCCCCCGGGTGGAACGCGAACGTCGCGGGCGGTCGCCCGCCGGTCGAGCTCGCCTCGCCGGCGGGAGCGATGAGACCGGCGGACATCAGGAGGTCGATGCGGGCGGCGATTGTCGAGCGCGCCTGCCCCGTGATCGCCGCCAGGTCGGCCCGCGTCCGGGGCTGGCCGTCACGGAGCAGCTGGAACATCTCTCCCGCGCCGGTCGGCCGGGGTGCGAACTTGAGCAGCTCCTCCATGGGCACAGTGAATCACGGAGGAGGTCACACTTCCGCATCGACAACGGAAGATCTCTGCGGATGACTTCGCAACTTATGATTGACCGCCGTCAAAAGGTGCGTTAGGTTCGCCGCATGGTCAGTGCAGACCCCCAGCCATTTCTCCAGATGCAAGGCATCGTCAAGGTCTTCCCCGGTGCTCGGGCCCTCGACGGCGTCGACCTCCACATCGCCCCCGGTGAGGTCCACTGCCTCCTCGGCCAGAACGGCGCCGGGAAGTCCACCCTCATCAAGGTCCTCGCCGGTGCGCACCAGCCCACCGAGGGACAGGTCCTCCTCGACGGCAGCCCCATCACCATCGCCGACCCCGTGGCCGCGCTCGGCCATGGCGTGGCCACGATGTACCAGGAGCTCGACGTCGTCGACGGCCTGAGCGTCGCCGAGAACGTCTACCTCGGCCACGAGCTCGACACCCTGGGCGTGTCCCGGCGGACCGAGGCCATCCGCCGCACCAGGGAGATCCTGCGCCGGCTCGGTCACCCGGAGATCTCCCCGCGGCAGGAGGTCGGGCGGCTGTCCGCCGCCGGCAAGCAGATCGTCTCCATGGCGCGCGCCCTCTCGCACGACGCGCGGGTCATCGTCATGGACGAGCCCTCGGCCGTCCTCGACTCCGAGGAGGTCGCCAACCTCTTCCGGGTCGTCCGCGAGCTCACCGCCGCGGGCGTCGCCGTCGTCTACATCTCCCACCGCCTCGAGGAGATCCGCGAGATCGGCGACCGGATCACCGTCATCAAGGACGGGCGCACCGTCGCCCAGAACCTCCCCGTCGCGCAGACGCCCACCGCCGACCTCATCCGGCTCATGACCGGCCGTTCGGTCGAGTACGTCTTCCCGCCCGCCGGCACCTTCGCCGACGACGCCCCTGTCGTCCTCGAGGTACGCGGCCTGGCGCTGCGCGGGGTCTTCCGCGACGTGGACCTCACTGTCCGGGCCGGGGAGATCGTCGGCCTCGCCGGCCTGGTCGGCTCCGGCCGCTCCGAGATCCTCGAGACCGTCTACGGCGCCCGCCGGGCGAGCGCCGGCGAGGTCCGGGTCGACGGACGGCGACTGCCCGCCGGGTCCGTCCCCGCGGCAGTCGGTGCGGGCATCGGCCTGGCCCCCGAGGAGCGCAAGAGCCAGGGCTTGCTCCTCGACGAGCCCGTCTACCGCAACGTCACCCTCTCCACCTTCGCCCGCTTCGCCCGCGGCGGCGTGCTCGACGAGCCCGCCGAGCGGGCCGCAGCGCTGGAGCAGTCCCGCGCGCTCGACCTCCGCCCGGCGGGCGTCGACCGCCCCATCCGGACGATGTCGGGCGGCAACCAGCAGAAGGCGATGCTGGCGCGCTGGCTCGTCCACGGGTGCCGGGTGCTCCTCCTCGACGAGCCCACCCGCGGTGTCGACGTCGGGGCGCGCGCCGAGATCTACAGCCTGGTCCGCCGTCTCGCGGACTCGGGAGCCGCAGTGGTCGTCGTCTCCAGCGAGATCCCCGAGGTCCTCGGTCTCGCCGACCGCGTCCTCGTGGTCTCCGAGGGCCGGGTCGTCCACGAAGGCCCCGCCGATTCGATCGACGAGCACCAGGTGCTCGACATGGTCATGGAAGGAAGCGTCGCGTGAACGAGCAGAAGGTGCCGGCAGACAGCCCGGCACGCGTGGAGGACGTCCGCGAGGCGGACCGGGCCGCCGAGCCCCCGGCGCGGAAGGAGAGCACCCGGCGGGCCGGGCTCCCCGGCGGGACCGCCGGCCGCAACCTCGGCCTGGTGGTGGCGCTCGCGGTGATCGGCGTGGTCGGGTACCTGACCGCCGGGGACCGCTTCGCGAGCGTCGACAACCTCATGGTGATCCTCTCGCTGGCCTCCGTGATCGGCGTGCTCAGCATCGGCATGACGTTCGTCATCACCGGCGGCGGCATCGACCTCTCGGTGGGCTCCGTGCTCGGCCTGGCCTCCGTGTGGGCCACCACGCTCGCCACCCAGACCATGGCCGACCAGAACGGCTGGATCATCATGGTGGCGTGCGCCCTGGCCGTCGGTCTCGGTGCCGGGGTGGTCAACGGCGTGCTCATCGCCTACGGCCGGGTCGTGGCCTTCATCGCCACGCTCGCGATGATGGTGGCGGCCCGCGGGCTCGCCGAGCTCATCGCGAACCGCCGCACCCAGATCGTCAGCGTGGACTCGTTCACGGACACGTTCCGTGGTGACCTGCTCGGCGTGCCGAAGATCGTCTGGATCTTCGTCGCCGTCGCGGCCGCGGGCTGGTTCCTGCTCAACCGCACCACCTTCGGCCGCCGCACCGTGGCCGTCGGCGGCAACCCGGAGGCCGCCCGCCTGGCGGGCATCAAGGTGCGGCGCCACACCATGTACCTGTACGCGCTCGCCGGCCTCGCCGCCGGGATCGCGGCCGTGATGATGCTCGCCCGCACCACGGCGGGCTCGTCCACCAACGGCATGTTCTACGAGCTCGACGCGATCGCCGCGGTCGTCGTCGGCGGCACCCTCATCGCGGGCGGCCGCGGAACCATCGTCGGCACCGTCCTCGGTGTCCTGATCTTCGCGTCGCTCCAGAACCTGTTCATCCAGAACAACCTCGACAGCTCGGTCCAGCTGATCGCCAAGGGCGCGATCATCGTCGTCGCCGTCCTGCTCCAGCAGCGATTCACCACCAGGTCGTCGAGCGCCTGACCGGCTTTCTCACCCCCGCAAGTCCCCAGGACAGCATCGAAGGAGATCTCATGTCCGCACGCACCACCCTCCGCCGCCGCGTCGCCACCGCGGCCGTCATGGCCGCGTCCGCGGCCCTGCTCGCCACGGCGTGCACGTCCAACACCCCGCCCCCCTCGGACGACGAGGGAGACGGCGGCACCGGCACCACCAACCAGGCCGCGTCCGACAACGACGCTCCCGGCGACCCCGTCGTCATCGGGTTCTCCGCCCCGGCGGCCGACCACGGCTGGATGGGGGCCATCACGGCCTCCGCCCGGGCCGAGGCCGAGAAGTACGAGGACGTGGAGCTCCGGGTCGCCGAGGGCACCAACGACGTGAGCGTGCAGATCAGCCAGATCGAAGGCTTCATCAACGACGGCGTCGACGCGATCGTGCTTCTGCCGTTCGACGGCGCCGCGCTCACCGAGGTCGCGACCGAGGCGATGGAGGCGGGCATCCCCGTCATCAACGTCGACCGCGAGTTCTCCAGCCCGTTCGCCGCGCGGGCGACCGTGCTCGGCGACAACTACGGGATGGGCGTGTCGGCGGGCACCTACATCTGCGAGGAGCTCGGCGACAACCCGGACGCCGTGGTCGCCGAGATCGCGGGCATCGACTCGCTGCCGCTGACGCAGGACCGCAGCCAGGGCTTCGCCGACGCGCTCGAGGACTGCGGGCTCGACGTCGACCGGCGCGTCGCGGCGGACTTCACCGTCGCCGGCGGCGAGCAGGCGGCCGCGAACCTGCTCCAGGCCGAGGGGCAGATCGACGCCATCTGGAACCACGACGACGACCAGGGCGTCGGCGTGCTGGCCGCGGTCGAGAACGCCGGCCGCGACGAGTTCTTCCTGGTCGGCGGAGCCGGCTCGGCGAACATGATGCGCGAGATCCAGTCGGGCGACTCCGTGGTCCGGGCCACCGTGATCTACCCGTCCACGCAGGCCGCTGACGGCATCAAGCTGGCTCGCCTCGTGGTCCACGAGAAGAACATGAGCGACCTCGCCTCCTCGAGCGTCCCGCGCACGGTGCAGCTCTACGCGCCTGTCGTGACCTCGGACAACGTGGAGCAGTTCCTGCCCAGCGCCTTCGAGTCCTGACCGAACCACCGAGAACGACCACGCGCGCCGACGGCCCGGCCGGGCCCGGCTCCACCAGTGAGCCCGGACGGGCCGTCGGCGCGCGTACGAAGGGATAGACATGGCAGTCAAGGAACGCCCGGACCTGGGCGTCGGCATGGTCGGGTACTCGTTCATGGGGGCAGCGCACTCGCAGGCCTGGCGTACGGCCCCCAGGTTCTTCGACCTGCCGCTCCATCCTCGGATGCGTGTCGTGGCGGGCCGCGACGGCGCCGCGGCGGCGGCCGCGGCCGGCCGGCTGGGCTGGGAGGGCTCGGCCGTCGGCTGGCAGGCGGTGGTCGAGCGGGACGACGTCGGCCTCGTCGACATCTGCACCCCCGGCGACACCCACGCGGAGATCGCCGTGGCCGCGCTCGAGGCGGGCAAGCACGTGCTGTGCGAGAAGCCGCTCGCCAACAGCGTCGCCGAGGCCGAGGTCATGGTGGCGGCCGCCGAGGCAGCGGCCCGGCACGGCGTCGTCGCGATGGTCGGCTTCACCTACCGCCGGGTGCCCGCCATCCGGCTGGCGCGCCGCCTCGTCACCGAGGGGCGGCTCGGGACCGTGCGCCATGTCCGCGCCCAGTACCTGCAGGACTGGCTCTCCGACGACCAGACGCCGCTGTCGTGGCGGCTGGACAAGACCAAGGCGGGCAGCGGCGCGCTCGGCGACATCGGCGCCCACGTGATCGACCTCGCGCAGTACATCACCGGGGAGCGGATCACCGGGGTGTCCGGGCTCCTCGACACGTTCGTCACGGAGCGGCCGGTGGCCGCCGAGTTCGCCGGCCTCTCGGGCCGCGGCGGCCCGGAGCGCGGTCCGGTGACGGTCGACGACGCCACAGCCTTCCTCGCGCGGATGTCCGGCGGGGCGATGGGCGTGTTCGAGGCGACGCGGTTCGCGACGGGCCGCAAGAACGCCATCCGGATCGAGATCAACGGGTCGGAGGGGTCCGTGGCCTTCGACTTCGAGGACATGAACGTCCTCCACTTCCACGACGCCACGGAGGATCCGGCGACGGCCGGGTTCCGCCGGATCGTCGTGACGGAGCCGCAGCACGACTACATCGCGAGCTGGTGGCCGGCCGGCCACGGGCTCGGCTACGAGCACGCGTTCACCCACCAGGTCGTGGACCTGGTGCGGGCGATCGCCGAAGGCACCCAGCCCGAGCCGACGTTCGCCGACGGGCTCGGGGTCCAGAAGGTGCTCGAGGCCGTCGAGACCAGCGCGACCACGGGCAGCGGCTGGGTGCCGCTCGGCTGACAGAAGGACGACCGCGGGAGCTGCCCGCGGTGCACGACCGGTGACGCCGCGACCTCGGGCCGGCGCGGCGTCACGCCGGAGCGCACGACCGATCCCTACTCGACGAGGAGTCCTGGTGACACACGTGCCCCGAGAGGTCTCAGCCGCCTGGCGGCGAGCCGTAGCGGCAGCTGCCGTCACGGCGATGACCCTTCCCCTGACCATCGCGACGGTGCAGGCGGCTCACGCCGCCCCCGCCGTCGCCGACCTGACGACGACGGCCGCCGCAGCGGCCGAGGCCGCCGCCGAGCCGTTCGACGCCCTCGTGTTCTCGAGGACCGCCGGCTTCCGCCACGACTCCATCCCGGCGGGCGTGGCCGCCATCCAGCAGCTCGGCTCCGCCAACGGCTTCACGGTGACCGCCACCGAGGACCCCGGCGTCTTCACCGACGAGGGCCTGGCCGGCTACGAGGTGGTCGTGTTCCTGTCGACCACGGGCGACGTCCTCGACGCCGGCCAGCAGGCGGCCTTCGAGCGCTACATCCAGGGGGGTGGAGGGTACGC
Organism: Antribacter sp. NEAU-D49; assembly: GCF_057158775.1. Lineage (NCBI taxonomy): Bacteria > Bacillati > Actinomycetota > Actinomycetes > Micrococcales > Promicromonosporaceae > Antribacter > Antribacter sp. NEAU-D49. The sequence continues at coordinate 374,752 of NZ_JBXTSN010000002.1, forward strand.
GGGCATCCACGCCGCGTCCGACACCGAGTACGCCTGGCCCTGGTACGGCGAGCTCGTCGGCGCCTACTTCAGCGCGCACCCCGCCAACCAGACGGCGACGGTCAAGGTCGAGGACCACGTCCACGACTCCACGGCGCACCTGCCCCCTCGGTGGGAGCGGTTCGACGAGTGGTACAACTTCCGCAGCAACCCGCGGGACACGGTGCACGTCCTGGCGAGCCTCGACGAGACCACCTACTCGGCCGGCGGCGGCGCGATGGGCGCCGAGCACCCCACGGCCTGGTGCCAGGCCTTCGACGGCGGCCGCTCCTGGTACACGGGCGGTGGCCACACCCAGGAGTCGTTCGCGGAGCCGGAGTTCCTCCAGCACCTGCTCGGCGGGATCCGCACGGCGGCGGGCGTCGTCGACTCCGACTGCAACGCGACGCAGAGCGCGAGCTACGAGGTGGTCCCGCTCGACGAGGGCACCTCGAACCCGATGATGCTCGACGTCGCCCCGGACGGCACGGTCTTCTACGCCGAGCGGGACGGGCGCGTCCGCCTGATCGACCCGGTGACCCAGCAGACCACCACGGCGGCGACGCTGCCGGTGACCCTCGCCAACGAGGACGGGCTCACGGGCATCGTGCTCGACCCGGGCTTCGCGGAGAACCGGTGGCTCTACCTCTTCTGGTCGCCCTCCGACGTGGGAGCGGACGGCCCGCACAACCGGGTCTCGCGGTTCACCTACGACCCGGTGACGCGCACGGTCCCGCCGTCGAGCGAGTCGGTCGTCCTGAAGATCCCCACCCAGCGGCAGACGTGCTGCCACGCGGGCGGTGACATGCAGTTCGACGCGGAGGGCAACCTGTACGTCGTCACGGGGGACAACTCCAACCCCTTCGAGTCGGCCGGCTACGCGCCGATCGACGAGCGCACGGGTCGCGAGAACTACGACTCGCAGCGCACGTCGGCCAACACCGCCGACCTGCGCGGCAAGGTGCTCCGGATCCGCCCCGAGGCGGCGGGCGGCTACAGCGTCCCCGCGGGCAACATGTTCCCCGCGGGCGCGGCCCAGACCCGGCCCGAGATCTTCGCGATGGGCTTCCGCAACCCGTTCCGGATCGGCCTCGACCCCGACACGGGCAACGTCCTGGTCGCGGACTACGGGCCCGACGCCGGCTCCGCCGACCCTGCCCGGGGACCGGCCGGGACCGTCGAGTGGAACGTGGTCAGCGAGCCGGGCTTCTACGGCTGGCCGTACTGCACGGGCGCGAACAGCGCCTACGTCGACTACGACTTCGCGACCGGGCAGTCCGGGGCACCGTTCGACTGTGCCGGGGGCGTCGTCAACGACTCCCCGAACAACACGGGCCTGCGCCAGCTCCCGCCCGCCGTCGAGGCGGAGGTCTGGTACGGCTACGCGACCAACCCGCTCTTCCCGGAGATCGGCGGCGGAGGCGCGCCCATGGGCGGCCCTGTGTACGACTACGACCCCGCGCTGGACTCCGACGTCAAGTGGCCCGAGTACTGGGACGGCAAGGCCCTCTTCGGCGAGTGGAACCAGGGCAAGGTGTACTCGTTCCAGCTCGACGGGCCGGAACGCGACGACCTCGTCGACATCAACCGGGTGCTGCCGCAGCACCTCGACCCGTCGGCGGGCTTCGACCGGCCCATGGACATGGACTTCGGCCCGGACGGTGCTCTCTACGTCGTCGACTGGGGTGAGGGCTTCGGTGGCAACAACGACACGAGCGGCATCTACCGCGTCGACTACGTCCGGGGCGACCCGGCGCCCGTCGCGCGGGCGAGCGCGGACGTGACCAGCGGCCTCGCGCCCCTGACGGTCCAGTTCTCCTCGGAGGGCACGCGCCACCCGGCGGGGGAGCCGCTCAGCCTGCAGTGGACATTCGGCGACGGCTCCGCGCCGTCCGCCGAGGCGAACCCCTCGCACGTCTACACGGCGAACGGCAGCTACACCGCGCAGCTCGTCGCCACGGACCCGTCCGGCCAGACCGGCGTCGCGAACGTGACGATCGTGGTGGGCAACGTCGCGCCCACCGTGACCATCACGTTCCCCGACGACGGCGGCTTCTTCGAGTGGGGCGACCAGGTGCGGTACCAGGTCCAGGTCGACGACCCGGACGGCACCGTCGACTGCTCCAAGGTCCACCTCTTCACCTCGCTGGGGCACGACTCCCACGCCCATCCGATGGAGGACCTCACGGGCTGCGAGGGAATGCTCCAGACCGCCCGCGACGAGGGCCACGGCATCGAGTCCAACATCTTCTGGGTGGTCGAGGGCTCGTACGCCGACGACGGCGGCGCGGCGGGCGTGCCGCTCACCGGCAACGACCTGCAGATCCTGCAGCCCAAGCTGCTCCAGGCGGAGTTCTTCACGTCCACGGGGCGGCTCGCGGGTTCGGCCAGCAGCGGGGACCCGGGCGTCCAGACCGAGACCACCGGTGACACCGCCGGCGGCGGGCAGAACATCGGGTTCATCGAGGCCGACGACTGGTGGGCGTTCTCGCCCGTGTCGCTCGCCGGCGTCGAGGCGATCACCCTGCGGGCGGCGTCGTCGCCCGGCGGACAGGTCTCCCTGCGGTGGGACGCGCCCGACGGCCCCGAGATCGGCAGCGTCACCGTCCCCGCGACCGGGGGCTGGCAGGTCTACACCGACGTCACCGCGACCCTGCACGACGTCCCCTCCGGCACGGGCACCCTGTACTTCGTCCAGACCTCCGGCCAGTCGAACGTGAACTGGCTCGAGTTCGTGGGCCGCGGGGTCACCGAGAACGTCCGGCCGGAGATCACCACGTTCGACGTCGACCCGCTGTCCGGCACCGCACCCCTCGTGGTGTCGGCGTCGGCCGCCGCGACCGACGCCGAGGGCGACGCGGTCACCCTCGCCTGGGACGCGGGCCGCGGGGCCGGCTTCGAGGACGGGTCCGGCACGTTCACCACCACGTACACCGAGCCGGGCACCTACCGGCTCCAGGTCCGCGCCACGGACGCGCGTGGTGCGTACTCGGTCCGGTACGAGACCGTCACGGTCCGGGCGGGCGGCGGCGGCCCGGCGCTCTGCTTCTCCGGCCGGTCCGACGACTTCACCGGAGCCGACCTCGACCCCGCACGGTGGGAGGTGCTCGACCGCGACCAGAACCTGCGGGTCACGGACGGCGAGCTGGTGATCCCGGCCACGCCGTCGGACTTCTACGGCACCACCAACACCACGGTGCCGAACGTCGTGCTGCAGGACCTGCCCGACGGGCCGTTCACCGCCACCGCCCGGCTGACGATCCCCGCGAACGCGCAGTACCAGCAGGCAGGGCTGCTGATCTACAGCGGTCCCGACGACTACGCCAAGATGGTGATCCAGGGCCGCTCGGCCCCGGCGGACCCCGCCACGCGGGTCTTCCAGCTCATCCGCGAGGAGGGCGGCGCGCCCAACGAGGTCGCCGCGTCCAACACGGCGGCGCTCGGCGCGGCCTACCCGTCCACGGTCTACGTCCGGTTCACCAGCACCGACGGGACGTCCCTCCGGGCGTCCTACTCGGCGGACGGCCTCACGTTCACCGACATGCCGGAGACCAAGTCGCTCGCCGGCCTGACCGACGCGCGGATCGGCCTGGTGGCGCTCGCGGGCACCGGCTCGGCCGCGCCCGTCGTGGACGCGCGCTTCGACTGGTTCCACCTCACGCCCGACGACACGGCGGTGGCCCCCGGGCCGGACGACGAGTTCGACGGCACGAGCCTGGACGGCTGCCGCTGGTCGGTGGTCCGGCCGGACCCGGCGGGCCTGCGGGTGGCCGGCGGAGCCCTGCAGCTCGACACGACCCCGACCGACATCTACGGGTCGGGCAACACGGGCGTGCCCAACATCGTCCTGCAGGACCAGCCCGACGGAGACTGGACGGTCCAGACCCGGGTCGACGGCTCCGCCTTCGACCGCCAGTACCACCAGGCCGGCCTGATCGTGTACGGCGACGACGACAACTACGTCAAGCTCGACGTCGTCACCGACAACCAGGCCGGGCAGACGCCGGTCCGCCGGATCGAGCTGCGGAGCGAGGTGGGCGGCGTGGTGCAGGACCCGCAGCCGAACGCCGGCGACCTCCTGTCCGGCGAGTGGTGGCTGCGGCTGTCCCGGTCCGGCACCACGTTCACGGCGTCGTACAGCGCGGACGGCCAGACCTGGTCCGAGATCCCGGGCGCGGTGACCAACGCGGCGGTCGGCGGAGCGGGTGTGGGGCTGTACGCCCTCGGCGCCTCGCAGACCGCGGCGGTGACGGCGTCGTTCGACCACTTCCGGGTGGTCGGTGACACGGAGCCGCTCGCCGTCACCGGGTCGCTCTCCCCGGCGGAGCCGGACGGCCCCGACGGGTCGTGGCTCGGACCGGTCACCGTCACCGTGGAGACGGCCGGCGGGCCCGCGGGCACGCAGGTCTACCGCGAGGTGAACGTCGACGGCGCGGGCTGGGCCGAGTACACGGCCCCGGTCGTGGTCAGCGCCCCGGGCGAGCACGCCGTCGAGGTCCGCGCGTCGGCGGGCGGCGAGACCGCGACCGGGGAGACCCTGCGGTTCATGATCGCCACCCCGGCGCCCGTCGCCGCCACGCCCGTCGTGGACGTCGTGCAGGCTTCCTGCACGGTGGACGGCGCGGGCGGGAACGTCCGCGCCGGCGGGTCCATCACCCTGGTCCCGGTCGACGGCGTCGCCTCGTACGTGGTCCACAACTGGGTCGACGGCGCGCTGGCCGGCAAGCCGGCCGACCTCGCGAACCTGGTACCGGGCCAGTACAGCGTCATCGCCACCCCGGCCGAGGGCCACGTCCTCGAGCTGGCCGAGGGCTGGCGCGCCAGCCCGTCCGGCAAGGCGCAGCTCGTCGTCACCATCGGGCGGTACGGCTGCGACCGTGCCCCCGCCGTCGAGCTCACCCCGCCCACCTGCGACGCGGGCGCGGTCCTGACCCCCGTCGAGGTCCCGGGCGTCAAGGGGTACACAGTCCATGTCTGGGCGGACGGGGCAACCGCGGGCAAGCCGAAGGACCTCGGTGACCTCGCCCCCGGCCAGTACCTCGTCACCGCCACGCCGGACAAGAAGGTCACGCTCGACCTCGACCCGGGCTGGGTCGCCAGCCCGTCCGGCAAGGCCACCCTGCTGGTCACCGTCGGGGAGGTGGCCTGCGGCTGACAGACCGCGGCGCCCCGTGAGGCGCCGCCCGAACGTCGCGAGCGGGACGCCGAGGGGCGCCCGGACGTGACCGCGGCCCCGGTCCGCCCGGGGGCGGCGCCCCGCTCGCGACACCCGCCGGCCCAGCCGGCACCCCTCGGCGCAGGAGCCGCGCTCCGGTCCTGCGCCGAGGGACCACCAGCGTCAGGAGGAACAGCATGTGGAGAGGCATCACGCGACGCGCGGCCCTGGCCGCCGCGGCCGTCGCCCTCGCCGTGGCGGCGCTCGCGCCGCTCCCGGCCGCGGCGCACGGCGGCGACGTCGCGGTGGCGCTCGGGACGGACGGCGCCGGCGGCGTCTCCGCGACCCTCACCTGGGCGGCCGACGGCCACCCCGTGGAGGAGGCGGTCCAGGTCACGGTCACAGCGGTGGCCGACGACGGCTCCGTGGTCGGCCCGGTCGTCCTGGCGTCGGCCTCCGAGGGGGTCGGCTGGTACCGGTCCGACGCCGGGATCCTCGGCGCGGGCCACTGGACGCTGACCGCCACGGTGGCGGGCCCCGTGCAGGCCGAGGCGTCGACCCAGGTCGACGTGGTCCCGCCGCCGCCCGCACCCGAGCCGGCCGCGTCGCCGTCGGGCAGCACGCCCGACGCCGCACCCGCCGCCGAGGCCGCCTCCGCCGGGGCAGCGGCCCCGGCGACCGTCCCCTACCTGGTGGGCGGCGCAGCCCTCCTGGCGGCGCTCGCCGCCGTCGTGGTGCTGCGCAGAGCACGAGTCCGAGAGAGGAACGCACGATGACACGACCGATCACCCTGTTCACCGGCCAGTGGGCCGACCTGCCGCTGGAGGAGGTGGCCCGCCTCGCGTCCGGCTGGGGCTACGAGGGCCTGGAGCTCGCCTGCTGGGGGGACCACCTGGACCCGTGGCGCTGGGACGACGACGACTACGTGCAGGGTCGCCTCGACCTGCTGGACCGGTACGGCCTGAAGGTGTGGGCGATCTCGAACCACCTCAAGGGCCAGGCCGTCTGCGACGACCCCATCGACCAGCGGCACCGCGACATGCTGTCCGACGTGGTCTGGGGCGACGGCGACCCGGAGGGCGTGCGCCGCCGCGCCGCCGAGGAGATGAAGCACACGGCCCGCCTGGCCGCCAGGCTGGGCGTGAGCACGGTCGTGGGCTTCACCGGGTCGTCCATCTGGAAGTACGTGGCGATGTTCCCGCCGGCCTCCGAGGCCATGATCGAGGCGGGGTACCAGGACTTCGCGGACCGCTGGAACCCGATCCTCGACGTGTTCGACGAGGTGGGCGTCCGGTTCGCCCACGAGGTGCACCCCAGCGAGATCGCCTACGACTACTGGACGACGGTCCGCACGCTGGAGGCCATCGGCCACCGGGAGGCGTTCGGCCTCAACTGGGACCCCAGCCACATGGTGTGGCAGGACCTCGACCCGGTGAGCTTCCTCTGGGACTTCCGCGACCGCATCTACCACGTGGACTGCAAGGACACGAAGAAGCGGATGACCAACGGCCGCAACGGCCGGCTGTCGTCCCACCTGCCCTGGGCCGACCCGCGCCGCGGCTGGGACTTCGTGTCCACCGGCCACGGCGACGTGCCCTGGGAGGACGCGTTCCGCATGCTCAACACGATCGGCTACGACGGGCCCATCTCGGTCGAGTGGGAGGACGCGGGGATGGACCGGCTCGTCGGGGCGCCCGAGGCGCTCGAGTTCGTGCGCCGCAACGCCTTCGACGCGCCCGAGGCGGCCTTCGACGCCGCGTTCTCGACCCGTTCCTGATCTCAGGCGGCGTGGAGCATGACGACATCGTCGTGCTCCACGCCGCCGACCAGGTAGGTGCGCTTGCCCACGACCTCGAAGCCGTGCTTGCGGTAGAACGCCTGGGCGCGCTCGTTGAGGCCGTTGGTGCCCAGCCACAGCGGCCGCCCGGGCCCGAGCCGGCCGGCCTCGTCCACGGCGGCGGTCATGAGCGCGGACGCGACGCCGGACCCCAGGTCGTCGGGGTGCACGTAGATCTTCGACAGCTCGACGTAGGGCGCGTCCTGCCCGGAGCCTGAGCGGACGGCCGCGGCCTCCGCCTCGCCGTCGGGCGACCCCAGCGCGAGCAGGACGTACCCGCGGAAGCGAGCGCCGCCGTCGGCCGCCTCCGCGACGAGCAGCGCGTGGTGCGGGCTGCCCGCCCAGGCGCGGAAGTGCGCGGGGGTGAGGTTGTGAGCAACGTGCGCGGCCATGTCCTCGCGGAGCGTGCCCGGCGGGCATGCGAGCGGGAAGGTGAGGGCGGCGAGCCAGGCGACCTCGGCCGCGTCGTCGGTGGTGGCGGGGCGCACGATCATGCGCCGAACGTACCGCCCGCGCGCCGGGCACGACCCGGTGTCCGGTTTGTGCCACAGTCACACCATGCCTGCCCGACGGCGGTCGCTCGCCCTCGTCCTGATCGTCGCCCTGGTCGGTGGTCTCGCGGGCTGCGCTGCCGCCGAGCCGCGGATCGACGTGACCGAGGTCGACGGGCCGTTCGAGCCGCTCGCGGTCGAGCTGTCGGGCCTCCCCGCCGGCGAGGAGGTGCGCCTCGAGGCGACGGCGGAGCAGTGGGGCTTCTCGTCCTGGGCCACCTTCGTGGCGCCCGACGACGGGGTGCTCGACCTCGCGAGGGCGGAGCCGGTGGACGGCACGTGGTCCGAGCCGGACGCCATGGCGCCGTTCTGGTCGATGCAGCCCGCCGGCGACGTACCCCACGACGCGTTCGTCGCCGGGCACACCGCCGGCCTGCGGGTGCTGAGCGGCGGCGACGAGCTGGCCGCGGCCACCGTCGAGCGGCCGCCCTACTACCCGGACGACGTCAGGGTCACCCGGGTCACCCACGGCGGCCTGACCGCCGTGTACGTCGTCCCGGACGACCTCCGCGAGGGCGAGCGGCGCCCGGCCGTGCTCACGTTCGGGGGCTCCGAGGGCGGCCTGCTGGGCGGGGAGGACGCCGCCCGCACGATCGCCGGGCTCGGCTACCCGGCCCTCGCCGTCGCGTACTTCGACGCGCCCGGCGTGCCCGCCGAGCTCACGGAGGTACCCGTCGAGACCTTCCTGACCGCGTTGGACTGGTTGCACGGCCGGCCCGAGGTCGACACGGGACGGGTCTTCACCTTCGGGGTCTCCCGCGGTGGCGAGATGGCGCTGTGGCTCGCGGCGCACCGGCCTGCCCTGGTGCACGGGGCGTTCGCGCCGGTGGGTGCGGGGCGCCTCGTGTGCTCGCCGGTGGCGCGCAGCCGGTCCGCCTGGTCGCTCGGCGGGGAGCCGCTGCCGTTCACCTGCCAGCATCTGATCTCCCGCGCCCAGGACACGGTGAGCCCGCCGCCGGCGGGCTCGGTGGTGCCCGTGGAGGAGATCGCAGGACCGGTGGTGCTGGCGTGCGGGGGAAGGGACTCCCTGTGGTCCTCCTGCGGGTACCTCGACGCGATCGTCCACCAGGTGGAGGAGTCGGGGACTGACGCGGACCTGCGGATCGTCCGGGACGAGCGGGCCGACCACTGGGTGACCGGCCCGCCCTACCTGCCGAGCCTGTACGGGGAGGACCATGCCCCGTCCACCGTCGCTGCGACGCCGCGGGTGCAGGTGGGGTTCTGGTCGGCGGTGCAGGAAGCGCTGGACGAGGCCGCGGAGGGCTGAGACCCCCGGTGGCGCTGGATGGACGTCCGTGACGCGCCTGACCAGCGGTTCTGCTCGGCTGAGCGGTGTGGGCGGGGTCACGCCTCCCGAGTTGGCACCTGCCCGTGGACCTGTGTAATGTTCTGGATGTCAGCCCGACGGGCGGACGGACAACCGAGAGATCGGGTGGCCGCGCCGGGGCTGGTTCCCATCTCTGAGACAGACGCTTCGAGCGTCCGTCTCTCCTCTGCGGATGGGGACCGGGCTCAGCCCACGTCGCGGATCTCGCTGGTTCTCCGGAACTGCGGATTTGCGCCGGCGGATCGGGTCTGGTAAGTTTAAGAGGTTGCCCCGGACGGGGTTCGAAGCCAGTAGTGCTACGGACTGCGACGGTGTGCGTCGGTTGTTTGAGAACTCAACAGTGTGCTTGATAGTCAATGCCAATTATTTTCCTCGTTGGCGGGCTCGATGTGGTGCCGGTTCATGCCGGTGGCTGTCTCGGGTTCGTTGAGGATTCCTTTGGATGACGGACTGAGCCATGCTCGGTCTGTGCCAGTTAATCAGGACCCTTTTGGGGTTCGCTTCGTATGGTTGTTACCTGTGTCCTTCGGGGTGTGGGTGGCGTGCATACTTTT